>NZ_QUDO01000028.1 GCF_003477525.1 Ruminococcus sp. AF41-9 | reverse complement strand
ACCTGATTATGCAAAGGAAGATGTTCATTACACACCTTTGCCCACTCACTCCGCCACAGCTCACAATTTTTGGGATTGTTCCATCCAGTAGCATCGGTCAGCACCCGTTGTCAATCACGATATTTCCGCTTTTATCTCTGACAAAACAGCCTACTTTGCATTCGTTGCGACTACGAAATTGATACAATTTAACGGTGCACACCCTTGTGAACACCCCTGTTCGCCTTTCGTTAAATAATTAAAATAGGCTACTCTTTTGCATATTTCTGATCAGCCTGTTTCTTCCATAAAAAAGAGACATTGACATAATTTGATCAATATCTCTTCTGCTGCTTTGCTGAGACATATTCTTCCGACTGGATATACTCTCTCAGGGAAGCATCAAATTCATCCTTGACGGAATCCAGTCCATAATAAAACCGCTACCACACCGAAACAAAGGATATGTCTCTATTTTTGGTAAAACCATAGATGTAGGTTAATCATGTTTTTTTAATCAGCGTTTTGATACTCACTGTCTTCCCCAAATAGCTACCGAATTTGACCTCACGATCAATTCTTCGACAGGTAGACCAATCGGGCAAATGTTATGGCAAGCTAATGATTTCCCGCATCCCTCAAAATAATTTTCCTTATATTGAGTTGAAACCTCATTCCGATGGCTTATTTCCTGTTCTTCATTCAGAATCCGAAAAGCGTTGACCGCTGCAACCGCTCCAGCAAAAGTACCCTTTGAAGAAAAGTTTGGACAAACCTCAAGGCAGCACCCGCACATCAGGCAGCGAGCCGACTGATACCTCGGTTCGTGTGTAAATTCAATCATATAGGCTTCGCTTTCCAACCAAAGGTTTAGTTTCTTCAAGTTCTCAAACAGGAATGACCGGTCAACAATCAGATCCCTGACAAGAGGAAACTTACTGAGTGGTTCTAGCGTAACGGTACTGCTCTTTAGCATATTCAGAAATGTAGAGCAGGCCAACCGGGGAAGTCCGTTGATCAGCATGGCACACGCTCCGCATTTACGTACCATACAACCACATTCCCATCCAATAGGAGCAGCCGTATTCCCACATGCATCTGTCAGTGGGCTACGACTATTCAATTCGTTTAAGACAGCGGCAATAGAACTATTTTCACTTCCGCCAAACTCAAATTCCTGCCAATAGCTGTCTGATTTCTGATTCTCTTGTCTCCGAATCCGTACTTTATATACCAAGTTAATCACCGCCTCTCTGGAACAGACATAAAGGAAATTTGTATCTGCTTTCCGTCAAATCGTGCCACCGTCGTTTTGAGAAAATCCCTGTTGTTGCATTCAGGATAATCCTCCCGCCAGTGCGCTCCCCGGCTTTCTTTTCGGGCAAAGGCGCTTTGGAGAACTGCAAGACCAAGCAACGGCAGAGTTCCTTTTAGTTCCTGCACTTTCCGAATCCCTTTTAACAGGGAATTTCCATTTCTAACAACCCCAAGAGAATCCTGCATAGCCTGATTTAATTGTTTTGTTCCCACAATTTCCTGCACTGGTGGAATATCTATCTGCGCCGCACAAGATAAAACTACGCCGTCAGCTTGTTCGCAGGCTGACTTTGCCGCAACACGTCCTCCGTACAATGCGCCCAACAGGGAATTACCACCCAGACGGTTTGCACCATGATATTGGGCACAGCATTCCCCGGCAGCATAAAGATTCTGAATCGACGTTCTGTGCTGTTCATCCACAAGAATACCACCCATGAAGTAGTGGATTCCTGGCAAAACAGGCACCGGTTCCTTCCGGATATCCTTATGCAGATATGTCATGCAGTCATCTGCTAAGCCAGACAGCTTATTTGAAATGACCTCCTTCGATATTTCCGTCATATCAAGAAATACCTCGGATTCATGGCTGACCTTCCATATTTCTCTGGCGGTAATATCACGGGGCATCAGATTTCCAAGCTCCGGGTATTTTTCCTCCATGAAATACCACGGCTGATTGTTTCTGAGAGCAAACAGCCTGCCGCCTTCCCCTCTGGCTGCCTCGCTGATAAGCATACGTTTCCCGCCGCATTCCACAGTAGTCGGATGATACTGGATCATTTCACCATTTGCCAGAGGAACACCAAGCCGGAACAATTCTGCGGTTACTTCTCCCGTATTGGACAGCGAACCTGTTGTATTCCCAAACAATCCGTGCATACCACCGGAGGCAACAATGACCGCATTCCCCGGTAATTCCACAATTTCCTGACTGTATTCATCCCTGATTACGCAGCCACAACAAATATTGCCACACAGACGAAGTGTTAGGAAAGAATGATGGCTGAACCGTTCTACCATACCAGATGCTTCTTTCCTGCGAACAGCGTCTATCATAGCTGTCATGATCTGCTTCCCGGTATCGCTCTGTGCAAAAGCAGTCCGTTTCTTTTTCTGCCCGCCAAAATTCCGCAGATCTACATCATCATAGCCACTCATGTTAAATTTAACTCCAAGTTTTAGCAGCCAGTGCACCAGCTCCGGTGCTGCCTGTGTCATTCCCCAAACTGCATTTGGATCTGCCAGACCACATGCTGCCTTTATTGTATCTGTAAAATGTTCTTCGGGACTGTCGTTTTCATCTTTTGTATTCAAAGCTGCGTTGATTCCGCCCTCCGCCATAACAGACTGTGCCCGCTCTGACGGAAGGGAGGAAACCAGTTTTACATTGCATCCATTTTCCGCTGCCTGCAAAGCCGCTGAAAGTCCTGCCAGTCCAGCACCTATAATAATAATTGTCTTACTCATAGATATTGCCACCCAATATAATATAAAATAACCGCTCCCGCTATAAAAAGAAGAAGCACCGAAAGGATCAAATAAATATCACTCCTTCGTTCTTTATAACTGATGATTCCCAGTGATACGAGCAATGGGCGGATATTGATAAAAATATGAACAAAGATTGACGCTACGAACAAAAGCTGAGTTACCATCTTTACAGTTGTAAAAGGGAACAAAATATATGTCCCATTCTGCACCTTTCCAAACAAGCCAATATGGAATAACAGCAGAATCAGTATTGCCATCCCACTGGCTCGTCTCGCCCAAAATATGACGTTTTGTTTCAGATACATTTTTCTTGATTGCTTCGCTGTCTGTAAACTCTGAACTGTCAGGATGACACCAATCACCGTATGCACAACAAGAATACCAACACCAATCCATGCAAAAAGTTTCCCTGCACTACTTCCAACTCCGTTTAGCATAAAGCTGCCCATGATTCCATGAATCATAAAAATGAGAAGCATTAAAACAGACAAAATCGTATTCCATTTTCTCATAAATTCCTGCTCACCTCATTTCTTCGCTGTCCATGATCATATAGTCCATCTGTGTTAGCGTTGTAACGTCAATAAAATCATCCGATGCCAGGAATACATCATACTTTCCACTTACCACTCTTGATAGCATCATTGTGTTACTGTACTCTTTCAGATCTACGGAAAAACCGGCCTGTTTCAACCTGTCACAGAGTTTCTTAGCATAACTGACAAGCGGATAATCCGTCTCAGATACATATAACCGAAAACTAATGTCCGTTTTCATGAGATCTGTTTCATTTGTTTCCGAATCGTCCAGTGCCAATTCTTTTAATTTATTCCGGGTGTTCTCGTTGTCGAGATCATCTGACATCATATTAATACCGAGAACATAAGAGCCTTCCAACTGTGCGGAGGCTTGAGCCGCCTTTTTTGACTTCGGTGTTGCTCCTGTGATTGCATCAATCATAGAGGGCGGTGAGTGCAAAAGTGCACCGAAACCTGCAAGAAAAACAATTGTAACTGCTAACAGAATCAATTTCCGTTTCACATTGCCACCTCGTTTCTTATTTTTTCAAAATCCTCATTGCGTTCAAGACGGCAATTATGGTAACGCCTACATCACCAAATACAGCTTCCCACATTCCAGCTATACCCAGAGCACCAAGGATCAGGAACACACTCTTAATTCCAAGGGCAATCACTATATTCTGCATGACAATTTG
Source organism: Ruminococcus sp. AF41-9 (assembly GCF_003477525.1). Lineage (GTDB taxonomy): Bacteria > Bacillota > Clostridia > Lachnospirales > Lachnospiraceae > Blautia_A. The sequence goes on along the minus strand of NZ_QUDO01000028.1, from coordinate 46,921 downwards.
CTTTGTCGCTTTTGCCACATCAATCGCATCCACCAGCTTAGATGGTTCATCTGTCATCAGAACCACATCCGCAGCTTCAATGGCCGCATCTGAACCAAGACCACCCATTGCGATACCAACATCCGCACGAGCAAGGACAGGAGCGTCATTGATACCATCACCAACAAAAGCTAATTTGCTTCCCTGTCTCTTTTTACTGTCTAAAAGCTCAACCTTTTCCACTTTTTGATCAGGAAACAGTTGTGCATAATATTCATCCAACTGCAATTCTTCCGCAACAGCCTTTCCGATTTTTTCATCATCACCAGTAAGCATGACTGTTTTTTCCACACCGATATGTTTCAAATCAGAAATTGCTTTTTTGCTGTCCGGCTTTACTTCATCTGTTATCAGAATGCATCCGGCATATTGACCATCTACTGCTACATAAACCTTTGTACCAACTTTTTCACAGGCTGTGTACTCCACATGCTCTGAATCCATAAGTTTCGTATTGCCGGCATAAACTTTCTTCTTTCCTGCCATGGCACTGATTCCATATCCGGAAATTTCCTTGTAATCAGAGATAACTGATTGGTCAATTTCTTTTCCATAAGCAGAGAGAATGGATTTTGCAATAGGATGGTTAGAAAAGCTCTCTGCCTGGACCGCATACTCCAGAACCTGTTCTTTTGAAAATCCATTTGCAGGCAGAATATCAGTCACATTGAAAACACCTTTTGTAAGTGTTCCAGTTTTATCGAACACAATAATGCTGACATTATTAAGCGCCTCTAAATAATTACTTCCTTTTACAAGAACACCTCGTTTAGATGCCGCACCAATACCTCCGAAGAAAGTCAGCGGGATTGAAATGACCAATGCACATGGGCAAGATACCACAAGGAAAACAAATCCTCTGCGAATCCACTCTGTCCAACCTCCACCAAGAAGGATCGGTGGCAGAATTGCCAGAATAGCTGCTAAGATTACAACAACAGGAGTGTAATAACGTGCAAATGTAGTAATGAAATTTTCTGTTGGTGCTTTTCTACTGGACGCATTCTCCACAAGATCAATAATCTTTGAAGCAGTAGATTCACCAAATGCTTTCGTTATCTTAATCGTTAAAACACCCGTCTGATTCATACAACCGGAAAGTGCTTCGTCTCCTTTATGAACGCTTCTCGGAACCGATTCTCCAGTTAAAGCTCTCGTATCCAGCATAGAATCTCCATCCAATACCACACCGTCTAATGGGATTTTTTCACCAGGCTTTACAATAATAATCTCACCAATGGCAACACTTTCAGGAGATATGGTAATCAATTCTCCGTTCCTTCTGACTGTAGCACAATCCGGACGTATATCCATTAAATCTGATATAGATTTTCTGGAATGCTCAACAGCCAATGACTGGAAAAATTCACCAACTTGATAGAACAGCATAACAGCAACTGCTTCCGGATATTCACCAATGACAAAAGCACCAATCGTAGAAACGCTCATCAGGAAATGTTCATCAAACACACGTCCCTTTGAAATATTCCTCACAGCTTGCCATACAACATCCCCGCCAAGAATAATATAGGAGACAATGAGAAAAACTAACTCGACAGGCAGTGGCACTTTCGCAAAAACTGTCAATGCCATACCAATACCATAGATTGCTGCGCCAATCGCTAAACGAATCGTCAACTTCTTGTCCTCATTGTTATAGGATGTATTGGTATCCTGTTTTTTTGCAGGTATATAGTATTCCTGTGCAATTTCGGAAACTTCTACATCTGGCTCATGGCTGTGGACAATCGTTTCAATCTGACTGGCTATTGTATTTGCGGCAGCTGGAGCAACATTGATTGTCAGCGTCTGCTTCATCAAATTTACAACTGAGGATTGTACACCATCCAATTCTCCGACTTCTTTTTCAATTTTTGCGGAGCAGTTCGGACAGTCCAAGCCTTTTAATAAAAATATTCGTTTCATAATGACCTCCTTGTAATTTGTTTAGTTGCTCAATTGCTCAACTATAACGCTAAAAGTATTATTTCTGCCATAGATGCTCAAATCCCTTATCAATAATCTCTTTCACATGATCATCTGCCAGAGAGTAGTAAACTATCTGCGCTTCTCTACGGAATTTTACCAAATTCGCAAGACGCAATGCCTTTAACTGGTGTGAGATTGCGGATTTCGTTACCCCCAGTAGCACAGCAAGATCACATACACACATCTCACTCTGTTCCAGAGCATGTAAGATTTGTACTCTGGTACCATCTCCAAATAGCTTAAATAAAGATGCCAACTGGATATAATCATCTTTGGGTTGCATCTTGGATTTCACATCATTCACAATATCCTCATGAATCACATCACAATTACAAATATAAGACGGTTTAGACATATACTTACCTCGTATAATCGCAGTTGAATAGTTGTTCAACTATGATTATATTCATTTTTTGTTCTATGTCAATAAGATTAGTAAATATCTTCTTGGATTTTTGTTTTTAACTGCTTAATACTTTTGTACCGCACCAAAGAATGTGTAGACGAGTTTGAATATAAATTCAAGGACTCCGAAACAGGAAAAATTAAAAAGTTCAAGATAACAGAAAAAAGGATTGTTACTTTTAATCCCAAACTGGCCAAGAAGCAGATATATGAGATTAATAAAGAAGTTGAAAAAGCAAAACTGCTGAAAGCTTCACAAGCAAAGCGCTCAGAATACGGCGACTCTGCAAAATATGTGATTTTTACCACTACAGACAAAAAAGGAAACAATACGAATGGAAAAATTAAAGTCACTATGAATGAGGATCTCATAAAAAAATCCGTGGAACTTGCTGGATATAACATGCTTGTCACTTCTGAAATCTCAATGGCAGATAAAGAGAGGGTGTAAAAATTCTTGTGTCTATGGAAAGTAAATCTTTCTGATAAGAAATAGATATGTAAAATTTTGCTGTCGAATTAATAATTATTTAAGACAAAAAAATAGTTTCTCTTTCTTAAATAAAAGCGGCGGCTGAAATAGTCGTCGCTTTTATCATGCGTCACTGTTGCATAAAATATCCTCAAATGCCAATTCTGAGCATTTGAGGACAACCGTATTTAGCATCCAAATATACACCACCCTTGCATTACCTGTTAATTTTAAGATGATGCAACAATCAGTGTTCTTCCTGTCATTCAGAAAAACACTGATTCCCACCCAGCCAGATATTACGTTTTCGTAAAACAGTAGTATCCAGCTTGTGCAGATATCAGTCGGCTTCATCTGATTTCTGCACCCTGGGTGTATATTCCTAATTTCATATATTCTCTATCATTTTCATTACGCATACATTCATTAATTTTAAAAGGATTTTTTACAATTCCCACCTCTTTCTGTCCTGCAGCTTTAGTAAATTTAAAAAATTAGGATGTGGCGAAAGCTTCTGTTAGCTTTCAGAAGCTTCCGTCATATATATGTTACTCTCTTGTTATTCTTTAATCTCCTCCTCATCTTCGCTTTCTTCTTCCGCTGTAATGTTAAGATAAGGCTCCATATTCAGTTCTGCCTGCTTGCAGGGATAATTAGAAAACACATAAACTGTACAGTCCTCTCTTAATACTCTTGCTCTTCCAATAGCCTGTTCCAGTTCTGTTTCGATAAGGAATAACTGGAGATTCCGCATGGATTTATCAGCAAACGTCATGATGCGAAATTCGTAATTATTTCGCTCTACTCTATGATTGGTGATGTTTCCTGCAGTATTATAACCCAGTGCTTCACCCAACAACTTATATAGAGCAGGTCTGTTATGCGGTGTACCCACAATTGCAATATCTTTACCTTTCAGATTGTCAAAGCCTTCTGTCTTGCCAAAATGGATATCCAGATCAGTATCTATCATCTTAAAAGATATAACAGGCACATCTCCTGCAATTTCTTTAATCTTCTGCTGAACTTTTTCAGTACCTGCAGTTTTTATGCACTTCCGGCTCATAGTATGCGCTGTATACTGGATAACATGTCCTTTATATTTTACTTCTGGAATGTTCCTAAAGCGTACTCTCTCACCTCCGCCAGATACATCTTCATATAATTTTTCATTAACAGAAGCCGATAAAATAATCATTTTTCTCGGAGGAAGTTCAAATTTTTCACAGAACATGATTTCCTCATGTACACGATCCATAACTACACATGAGCTTTCCAGAAGCAGCGGCAGTGGTCCATTAATCTCATTTGTTCTCTCATAGAGCTTTTCCAGCTCATATTTATTGGGTTTCACAAATGTAATTTTTTGAGTCTCCTGATCTTTCATATCCAGAATCTGTTTTAGTTTTTCAGTATTACGTAGTGAAAGTATTCTCTTTGTAATAATTGTTTTTACATCTTCCAAAGAAAGTGACCAATTTCTTTTAAACAATGTCACAAGAAAATCTTCATCAATAATGATTTCATAACTATCCAATGTATCTAACTTCATCATCTGAAAATAGGCATGAGTTGTCACAATACACCGTGATTGTTCTAGCTCCTGCTTTTTTCCTGTCAAACGGTTCAAGTTCTGACGCTGATATTCTGTTAATTTATCATAATTTTTCGTTTTATATTCCCGAATCTGTTTTACTACAAATCGACCAAATCCATCATCATATAGCTTTTTCACCATAGCTTCCAAATCCGGCAGATCAAGTTTTTTAATATTTTCGTAAACACTCTCTGTCCATGTACACTCAATACCTTTTCCCTTAAGCCTCTGGACTATTTCTGCCTGCAGTTTGCAAGTTGGAACTGCAATGATAAACTGCTTGTCTGGTCTTTCCTGTATAAGATTACAGTAAGCTTCCGTTTTTCCAAGTGCAGTTTGAGCTTTAATTACATAAATATTCTCATCCTTCGCATCTACCGCTTCCTGTAAGCATATTTTTAACTGTTCCTGACTCCCTTTCAATGGCAAATAGGCATCAAGACTGGAAAGTTTTCTGATTTTTGAGCTTAAATTAGAGTAAATAGTCGTACATCCACATATATCTGCATAAGGACATCCTTTACTGCATTTCACAGGTGGATGAACTTTTATGTATGTTTCCCAGTCATATTCCCACTTCTTCTTATTTTTTTGTAAATGTTCAAAAAACCAGCTTTTTCCACCTTTTATATATCTGAGATTCGTAGCCAGAACATATCTTTCCATATGATCCAGTTTTCTTTCTTCTTTACTATACTCTTTAAATAAAGGGCAAGCTTCTTTTAATGTATCTTTAGTAATATTCGGCAATACTGATGGTAATTTTTTTATGTGAGCTTGTTCTTCTCCCTCTTTCTTTTTCTTCTGTTTTTCTACAGGAAACATCACGTTATTGCCATCTCTAATCATTTTCCGGTCTTTCAAAGAATCATCTACATACTTTTCTTCAAAAATCCCAAGACGGTTATTAATAACTTCAACGCCAAGACTTTTTGCAAGTGTCTTTAATCTTTTAGTATAATTCTCTCTCTTTTTATCTTTATAATATCTATGAAACCCATCCACTACATCCTTAACAGTTACTCTGGCACATGAATGTTTTTCAATTATTCCTTTCCCACCAAGAAACATTCGTGCAAGTTCTTTACAGTTTTGATCTGCCAGTAGCTCTTTACCATCTACTTTTTCATCGTTAAACATTTCCAAAAGCAGATTGTTCAACACATCTGCAAGTGCTGGCTCTCTAATCCAGTCATCTAAAACAAAAACAGCTCGAAATTTAGGATTTTCGTCGCTGTTTCTCAAAGATTTGTATGTAAATGTAAATGGAATACCATATTTTTTTAGTCTTTTCTTGATTTTTTTATAGTTGGGATTTTCATCAAAATCCAATACCAAAAATATCTGTTTTTCAAAGTGATCCTTGTCTCTTATACCATCTTTCACAAGGGCTCTGGTAAATGCTCTTCCGTTTTCTCCGATTTCATGTATAATTTTACTCATAGAAAGATTTTCTCTATGCCTCGCAACTCGATTACTAATAACAGCAAATACAGGGTCGTTTTTTCCAGGTTTTTCGTTTACCTGCTCAGGATCAATATTAATCTGGTATTTTCTCATATTTTTTACCTCTTTTTCCCAATAAATGCACTCAATATTTCTTTCATCACTGCAAATTACGTTCTCTGAGATACTAAAATGGCAAAAAAATGACGATAGTGTAAATTTATTGATTTATATATATACGATTATAACCTTTACACGTCGTTTTTTCTTTGCCACACTCTCTCAAAATCCATAATTGTATTGATTAGCTTTCTCTTACTCTAAAAAACGTTCAATATTTGTACATTTATTTGTTATATTTTTTACAGCTTTGTTTAGCTCTGTGTTTTTTTCTATAAATGTAAAAAATATATAACCAAGAAACATATTCATAAAAAATATCAGAAAATAAGGGAGGACGAAATCTTGACAAATTCATTTTCATTTTATAAAAGCACATCTGATTCCTGCAGTGATCCAATAGACATTATGACTGTTGCTGAAGTTGCTGCATTTCTCGGTGTCGGCAAGAACCGTATTTATGAATTACTTAACAAGGGAACTATTAAAGGATTCCGAATGGGATCTACCTGGAAGATCAGTAAGATGGCATTAGAAGCTTATATCAGAGAAGCATCAGGACTATAATATTAACGCAAAATACCGGATTGAGTTTTATACGCTCAATCCGGTATCATTTTTTTATTGTTGATATTTTCATATAATACAGCCAGAAAGATAACATGTCTCTCTGGTCATTATTTTCATGTGCATCTAACTTAGGTAAGCATTATTGCAATCTGTCATAATGCTCATAAATCCAAATTTTTAAAATCAATAGACAAATCCTTGTATATTGCTGTCGGTACAGTGTCTTCAAAAGAATATTCATCAATACTGTTATGCTCAAAGTTATATACAATTGTCCGATTCTTCATCGGATCTACAATCCAGTATTCCCTGACACCTGTTGCCTGATATTTCAGTAATTTTACAAGATAATCAAGCTGCTTACTGGATGGAGAAACAATCTCGATAATCCAGTCCGGAGCACCTTTGCATCCCCGCTCATCCAACTTATTCTTATCACAAATAACGGAAATATCCGGTTCAACATAGGTACCAGATGTTTCATCCAGATATACTGCAAATGGAGCCGCATATACCTTGCAACTGCCTTTATGGGAACGTATATACTCTCTGATAGTACCAGAAAGCTCCATGGATAAATCCTGATGTTTTCTGCTCGGTGGTGCCATATAATAAATCTGTCCATTAATCAGCTCTGCACGTTCGCCATCCGGAAGTGCATAAATATCATCTATTGTATAAGTATGCTCTTTTGGTAAAGCCATGTTCTCACGCTCCCTTCCTGCTTTCTATAGTTGTATTATAGCCGATTGCCTTAGAATAATCAACGAAAAAACCGGATTGAACTATTCTGCTCAATCCGGTATCATTTATTTTTCAATCATCTTCATTGTAAGAATTATCCTTCATAAGAACCATCTTATTCGTAAGAATCATCCTCTCCGTAAGAACCATCCTCTTCATATGAATCATCCTCTTCGTAAGGATCATCCTCTTCATATGAATCATCCTCTTCGTAAGGATCATCCTCTTCATATGAATCATCCTCATCAAAAAGGAACCCCCAATTCTCTAATAAATCATTTGTTATATATTCATCTTTTTGAGACAATATCATATCTGTCACTTCATTCATACTTTCTATTTCCGGAGTCCACTGGCTCTTTGGCAATGGTTCTATGTATTCTACACACATAATCCCAGTATTTACCATGCTGCCGTATACTGCAACCGGTGTATTAGCAAAACTTTGTGATGTGGTAATTCCATTAATAGACACTTCCCCTATTGCACTAAAATCATATGAAAGATTTAAATAATCAAATTTATTTCCTGAAGACAAATATGTTTGATCATCCTGAGGACTATTACAAAAACTTTCCAAAAATTCCTGATCTGAAGTACTTCTGTCCCATGCCTGCCATCTGCTATCCATTCTGAAAATGCCAATACATTTCACAATTTCTCCTATATTTTCTGGCCAATCTCCTGTGAAATAATCATAATCTACTAATCTGGCACTTGCCTTTCCTGAATCATTGCCGCCCATAAATATATGTTCCATATCAATTTGTGGTGCATTTCCTCCGGTTGTCAAAGTCCCCCATACAGTTACAGAAATAGGATGTTCTGATATCCCCTGATTATCTAATGTCTTATCATATTTATCTGGATCATAATTTACTGTAACATAAGGCATTTGCGGTCCCCAGACTTCTACAGAAAATGCACTTACATTATTAGCAATCAATCTTCCGCTGCAAATAACCTTTTCTCCAACATAATCCTCAAGATCTTCTATGGTATTCGCATTATATAAGTCTTCATACTCACTATCACCGGAAGCATCTTCCGAATAATTTTCTATGCATTCATTTAAAATGGATATATTCTTCCTTTCCACATTATTTAGCATATCATCACTAAAATCTGCTTCATCTATGGTTCCCACATACCAGCTTTTACCTGCAAAATATGCCTGTACATCTGCATCGCTAAATCGAACCCCACGCCGAGCATATATCTCTTTAATAGACATTTTTAACAAACTCTTGTCAAAAGATCCCACTTCATCAGCAGAAATTGCTCTTGTTGCGCTGTCTGCAATCAAATATGCATCCGGGTCTGTTGGTAATGAGCCAGTTATAATTGATTCATCATCTGCCTGTCCTGCACCGGAATCAGACTGTTCTGTATCAAAATCTGTAGCCCAAACAAGCATTTCATTTTGTCCGACCAGCAATATTGCCGCCATAAAAAATCCGATAATTTTTTTCTTCATTTCATCCTTCTCCTTGTATAATAGTATTCTTTATCATAATACTAAATTATCTCATTTGTTCGATTAATTTTTCATATACCACCTTTTGAATTTGTTCTTCACTTGGTACACTCTTTTGTAATTCCCATGAAATATCATCAATTATTTCCTGAAATCTTTTTCTTATTGTAACCAAATAATATCCCCCCTTTATCACACCTCCAATTATGCCAAAGATATCATCATCAGATATATTATCTATTTCTTCCACAAATTTTCCCAGTTTCGACTGATTCAAAATCCTATCAATATCAATTTCAAATAATTCCGACGTACCAAAATCGCTAATATCATATGCCTGTATATAACAGCCCATACATTCGCTATATGAATTATAAAAATCAGCCAACGGTTTTATTCTATTTTGATAATTTTCATTTAAATTATCAATAAGACTATCCAATTCCTGCTCCTTATCTTCAAAAATATCCTCCCATTCCGAACAAACATCTCTACTACCAGATATTTCCTGAAATACCTTCATAGTATTTATTTGTCCTACTGTTGCTTCAAGCGCATTTTTTATTCTGTAAGATATTTTTACATATCCACTATGCAATTCTGCTGAATAGTCATTTGAAATTTTTAATGAAATATCTCGCCATAACAGTTTAAATATTTCATCTAAAACCTTTTTTCTGCCGAATTGATTTACTACTGTTCCATTTCTAAATTTTACAGATACAGAATTTACAAAATATATTTTTATCTCTTTTCCAAAGTTAGATCTTAAATATTCTTCCATCGCATGTTCCGGTGTTCCCTTTGAAGCACTTTGATTTTCTTTACAATGAGTTATAATGATATGAACATTTTGTGCGATATTTCCTTTTATTGATTTAATAAACTCTATTTCTCCCGGATCTAACCGTCTTCCTCCTAAGTTAATGCAATAAAATATAGTGTGCAACCAATTAAAAACATCGGCATCATTACATTTCGTTTTTATAAATTTAATTATCTCTTCTTTTTGATTGGAATAGTTTTCTACTTCAAGACCTTTTGAATCATAAATTCTCAATGGAATTTTGCCTGTATTATATGTATATGTTGCAAACCCTTGCGTAACAGGCATCCCAGTTGCCGCTTTACATACATCCTTTCCTATAAGATAATTAATAAATGAAGATTTTCCCACTCCAGTTCTTCCTAATAACATTATATTTGCATATTTATTCATCTGATTTTCCCTCTATTGACCCTATTTGATATTATCTTGTGCTACCTGCATTGCCCTTTTTATCATATCGGCTGAAAAGGCCATAGTCCAATCTACTGATTCACCATTCATATATTTTTTTACATTCGTATAACAAATTCTTGATATTGCAGTTCCCAATATTCCAGTTATTGAAGCTGCCACTCCCGCATTAACTATACTTCCAACAATCTGTCCAACAATTGGTATCATTTTCAAAATACTTGCTGATATACTTTTTCCAATTTGTGAAATCACAACATTTCCTATTATTCCTTTTGAAATGCTTGCCAAATCACTTACTCCATATAAATCAATTATTCTTCCAACCATAGCTACCTGTATAGGTACTAATATTGCGGCATCAGAAAACGGAATTGGAGTCGCTGCTGCAAGTGCTGAAGCAGCTGTAGCAGCTGTTATTGCTTCATCTGCCTGTCGTTTTTAGCCTCTAAATCGTGCATCTGTGATGCAATAAATTTCTCTCTTAGATCTTTATCATCGATTTGATATGCTGACCATTTTATCAGTTTCTGTATATCTAACTCCAAACTAGAATCATTGCATGTTTCAAAACAAGGCAAATCATATCGTACTTTATCTTGTATTATTTTCTGTAATATAGTTGCTTTTTCACCATTTTCACTATCCAAATCACATTTTGTAAATACCACACATACTCTATTTCGTATTTGAGCATTATTACTAATATCTTTTAAAATTTTTATATCCATATCTTCTATACGTTCATTAGCAATTGAAATACAGTACCAGATAATGTGAATTTTCTCATTCCTGACGCCATTTTTCAATGTCTCATTCACAGTATTTCCATATGTATCTCCCTGATTCATCTCATATCCAGCAGTGTCTATCAAATTGACACTTAACCCATATTTCTGTCCATAATATATATTATCAAATCCTTGTGTCTCTGGTTTTACATTTGAAACATCTGCCAGATTTCTTTTAAAAACAGAATTAATTAAACTAGATTTACCCGCACCACTTATTCCTAAAAGCATTATATTCGGATACAATTCATCTTTCTTTTCCGACTGATATTTTTTCCATGCTGCATTAATGTTCTCTTCAAATTTATTCATCATACGTCCTCCACAATAGTTTTATTGAGCATTTATATACCCATATATAAATATACCACTCTTTAATACCTCTTACAATATACTGATAATAAAAATATAATCAGAATATAAGGAGGTAGCCATTTAATGAGAGTAAAAAAAGAAAACCCTTTACGCCAGCTTCCTGTTAATTCTAGTGACTATGGTGAAATCAGGATTCATTTGAAAGAACTATTAGAAGAACGCAATATTTCTCTGAATCAATTGTCCTTCAGAGCTGAAATGCAGCGTACTCAGTTAAGAAACTATAGAGATAATAAAATCCAGCGACTTGATATTGATATACTGAAACGTTTATGCTATGTCCTCGACTGCGATCTGCATGATCTGATCGAATATATTCCTGCTGAAAATTCTTCTGAAAAGCAATAATATGTCAGATTTTGCAATATGTATTACGATATGTTTCGCATAGCATCATAAAAATTTATTCGAAATCATAACAATTCGAGAACATTCGATTTTCTTCTTCCTTGCAAAGTCCATCAAAATCTTTTATAATAGAACTGTAAGTTCTTATAAGTATTATAGCTATATACCCTACAAAAGATAACTTGGTGCCTTACGTTTATATAATACCCTTATAAACAATACTTAAATAAATCATGCCTGTGCATGTCTCGGAAATATATTCACATATTTTGAACAAAACCATATGTCTCTTTTATTCATAGAGCGGCATAAGAATAATCTTTATAAATGAATGTAGTAGACGTGGCATCAACTTCATAAAAATTCGAGGAGGTAAGCCAATGTTATCTAATGAACTACTGGTTGACGCTATTAAAAGCGGTGCTACAAATGAGGAAATTTACGAACTTGTCAGGTCAATCTATGGAGAGGCTATGAAGAAAACCTATTATTCTTTGCTTAAGAGAGATAAATATTATCAATCGCTTCTTACTAAAACAGATGAAGCCGAGAAAAAGCTGAACCAACAAGAGATGTCTGGGGAAACCAGAAATGCTGTAGATCATTTTATTGATTTATCTACGGAAATAGATGATGAATCTCATGCCGTATTGTATCTTGCAGCATTTATAGATTCATACCATTTTTTCAAGGCATTGGGACTTGTAATTTGCTAATAAACTTCAAAAAATAAAATATATATGACGACAACAGGAGGAAAGGTACCTGCCTTTCCTCCTGTCATTTTTCTTAAAGATTATATTCTTTATATAACTGCTCACGTCTTTTAGCGTCTGTTGATACAATCGGGATTTCTTCCGTTCTTTGTTCCTGAATTAATCGAGTAATCAGGCTTCCCAGTCGGGCTTCTCCCTGAACCTGTCCAATTGCCTCTCCTTCTGCACGTCCAATTGCCTCTCCTTCTGCTTTCAGTCTTTCAGATTCCAGTTCCAGAACTTTTCCTCCCATAATATCACCTATTCCTTTCCGAGCATTCTCTTCTTCACGGAAAATGTAATCTGCTAACTACCAAAGATTCTAAATCAAGCCAGCATTTTTCCCTCCAGATAAGAGCACCTGAGATAATCTGGGTTTGTATAATATACACTGGAATTAAAGTCTGAAATCTCGTCCGTAATAAATGACGAAAATACATCTATAATTCCCTGTGCTACATCTTCGTTTTTCATAGTTGTAAGCACAAGTTCCTGATACAGCATCCCTATGGATGTCACCGCCGGCACTTCATATTTACATTCTTTTACCGTATCAAATTTACCATCTTTTATATCAAAGTCCTCGATAATTTCATCCGAAACCTGTTCAAAAGAAAGACAGTGGTTCACCTCTGCAATGCGAAGTTGCCTTTCAATATCTTTTTTCGAGAAATAACGGATTATATCCTGCCTGTGATTTTTTGTTTTTCTTGCTATATATTCTATCAGACTACATACATAGTAAATATCATCTTTTTGTTTCTCAGTCATGAATTTTTTCACTCCTTTCAAATGTCAGGCATCTTAGTGCATTGATCGTTTAACTTTTCGACAACTACCTTACATTTTTTCTTACAAAAAGCAATTCCATATGCCAGAATATCATTTCTGTCCTCATTACGAAGTCGTTCATCATAACGCAGCTCCCGAATCTGGTTCATTGCTTTTTCACAGGCTTTCTCCAATCCGGCATAGGTCTGTGCATATTTTAATTCTATAAGAATCCCTGCATCTGGGTTTTCCGGTTCAATCAGTATATCTACAAAACCATCTCCTGATTCTATATTTGACTGGATAAGCCAGTCTGGCTCACACCTTAACAGTCCCAAAAGGATTCCATGATAGAAAATTTCTTTTTCTTCATTTCGTGCTTTTGTGTCAAAAATGCTGATTGTCTTTGCAAGAATCCTGTTAAGACGATTCTCGATGATCCCGGCATCTCCATTTTCAAATGCACACAGCAGCTCTTTCACCGGTTCTGTATTATGCAAAACAGTATTCTTAAACCACTCCTGTATCTGAAGAATATAAACTTCCCGCACTTCTCTGTTCGGAATAACCAGATGATAAATTCCTCTCTCCGGCTTTCCCCTCTGAGTAAGATAGCCAGTGGTAAATAAAATACTCCAGAGATTATCAATGCTGTTATCTATCTCATCATAAGTCAGTTCCATTCGGATATATTTTTCAATGAATTCTCCTGCGATCAGCTTTTCTATCTCATTTCTGGTCGTCTTGTCTGCCTTATCTATAAACCTTTTTACAAGATCATTTCCGCTGGTGTTAATCCAGTATGACTGCGGTTCTGCTCCGGGTTCACCCAAAAGTCGGTCTACATGATTAATTACATCCCATGGACAGTACACATCCTTATCCCCAAAATGATATCCATCATACCACTCTTTCATTTCATTCAGATGGTTTTCCAGATGATAATCTGCCAGAAGTCTGCTGACTTCCTCATCTGTAAATCCAAACTGTTCGTCAAATCGCGAATCTGTGATAGAAAGTATTTTGAAATTGTTCAGACCGGTAAAAATACTTTCTTTAGAAACTCTGAGACAACCTGTTAGTATTGCAAACTGCAGGTAATTATTTGTTTTGAGTGCTTCTCCGAAGATTCCACGTATCAACGACACCATTTCTTTATAATAGCCATGCTGAAAAGCTTTATCAAGCGGCACATCATATTCATCTATTAAAATGACAATTTTCTTTCCGTAATGTTTATACAAAAGCTGAGATAATATCTTCAATGAAAATCTGAGATTCATTCCGGACATTGAATATTCTCCGTCACATATTTTTACCAATGCCAGATACATTTCCTTTTCATCTTTCGTTAACTGTTCACTATCTGCCAAAAACGAAAATCGAGATGCTTCTCTTCCAACCATCTCATTAAAACATTGGCGCGCTTCCTCAAATGTAAGCCCGTCCACTCCTTTAAGTGAAAGGAATATTACTGGAAATTTTCCCATATATTCTTCACAGAGTGTTTGATTACCTGAAATATAAAGTCCGTCAAAGAGCGTTTTATCTGCTCCGATTTCAAAGAAATTCTGAAGCATACTCATATTAAGCGTTTTTCCAAAACGGCGTGGTCTGGTAAACAGATTTACCTCTCCCCACTGTTCGAGAATCTGTTCAATCAACCGTGTTTTATCTACATAATAAAACTTTTCTTTACGGATTTTCTCAAAATTATCAATCCCTACCGGCAATTTTAACAACTCACTCATTTCAGCAATCACTTCCTTACTTTTCCTGTTTTTTATCATTATATCCAAAAACAGCAGCCTTGTACATAGCTGCTGTCCTTTACTTCATATTAAAGATTATATTCTTTATATAACTGCTCACGTCTTGTAGCGTCTGTTGATACAATCGGGATTTCTTCCGTTCTCTGTTCCTGAATTAATCGAGTAATCAGGCTTCCAAGTCGGGCTTCTCCCTGAACCTGTCCGATTGCCTGTCCTTCTGCTTTCAGTCTTTCAGATTCCAGTTCCAGAACTTTTCCTCCCATAATATTGCCTATTCCTTTCCGAGTATTCTCTTCTTCACGGAAAATGTAATCTGCTAACTACCAAAGATTCTAAATCAAGCTAGCATTTTTCCCTCCAGATAAGAGCACCTGAGATAATCTGGATTTGTATAATATACACTGGAATTGAAATCTGAAATCTCATCCGTAATAAATGACGAAAATACATCTATAATTCCCTGTGCTGCATCTTCGTTTTTCATAGTTGTAAGCACAAGTTCCTGATACAGCATCCCTATGGATGTCACTTCCGGCACTTCATATTTACATTCTTTTACTGTATCAAATACACCATCTTTTATATCAAAGTCTTCGATAATTTCATCTGAAACCTGTTCAAAAGAAAGACAGTGGTTCACCTCTGCAATACGAAGTTGTCTTTCAATATCTTTTTTCGAGAAATAGTGAATTATATCCTGCCTGTGATTTTTCGTTTTTCTTGCTATATATTCTATCAGACTGCATACATAGTAAATATCATCTTTTTGTTTCTCAGTCATGAATTTTTTCACTCCTTTCAAATGTCAGGCATCTTAGCGCATTGATTGTATGAAAGCTTATCTGATGCGTTGGATGTTTAAATTTTACCAGTATTTTTTTACATAATTAATGGCAGCTTCTTCGGATAAGGAAAACTCTTCCATCACATTTTTAATAGCTACTTTCTGGTCAAGTTTAAATTTTTTACAGGTTTTAATTGCACCGGCAATCATACCTTCCTGAAGTCCCTCTGCTTTAAGTCTTTCAGATTCCAGTTCCAGAACTTTTCCTCCCATAATCTCACCTATTCCTTTCCGGACATCCTCTTCTTTACTGAAGATATAATCCGCAATCTTTACAATTAATTTTGTCAAATCTGTATACAGTTCCGATTTACCTGTCTCCGTTAGTTCTTTCTCCAGATTTACCCGGATTTCCTCGTATTCGTTTAAGAGTGCCTGAAATAATTCCGGATTGTTATTAAAATCATGTCCTTTCTTCTCGTATCTCATAATATAAAATGGCAACAGCATTAACAGATTTTTCTCAAAGATACTGTCTTTTGTATAATCAGCCATTTTTATTGTTGGTATGGAATATAAGTATGTATTTCCATCTGGAAAAACCACATCTGCTTCCAGATAATCTGGCGTATTTCCAGAACTTCTCAGAAATAGTACGCAGGACTTTGGAAATTCTATCCGATATCTGCGTCCCTGTTTCTCTGCATGTTCTATACTGATTGCAAAATCATACTCAATCATGCGAATAACCATTGTCGTATCATCTGTGCTCTGGCATTCGATATGATACATTTTCTTTCCGATCAGCAGACAGGAATCTGTAATAATCTCTCCATCCTCCTGCTGATGTTCATTGCGAAGCTGTGTGATCTTCACATCTTCCGGATATGATGTATGGAATACTTCATTGATCAGCGGTACCGCCAGATATGGTATCTTCTCGATCATTGTACGAAATACATCAGCAAAAATCGTATTATTCATATAACACTCCTTTTTATACTTACATTATAACATTTCAACGGGTTTATTAAATACTTAATCTCTTTGACGTTAAGTATTTTTATCTTTGGAATCAGTGGCAGATACTGCCTGAAAAATCGCTTATTTAGAAAGTTTAGACTACTGCTTACGTCTTATACTATACCGTATTTACATTCATATGGCAAGTCCAATTTGGGCAGTTATTTGATTAATCTTCTTTATCTCCGTTATTCTCTGTCGTACCTTGCTGCCTGCATATACCCTTGTAAAAAGCAAAAGAAGGAAAGACCACACGCCTTTCCTCCTATCATTTTTCTTATAAATCAACTACCAGTATTTCTTCACATAGTCAATGGCATCTTCTTCGGATAAGGAAAACTCTTCCATCACATTTTTAATAGCTGCTTTCTGGTCAAGTTTAAATTTTTTACAGGTTTTAATTGTGCCAGCAATCATGCCCTCCTGAAGTCCTTCTTTCTTGCCTTCCTGCTTTCCTTCCATTTTTAATTCTTCCAATGCACTACACATATTAACCTGACCTCCTTTTTGTTCCAGTTCCAAAGCATGGTCTATCAGCTCCTGCGACTGTGTAATCGCTCCGATCACTACTCCCAGCTCCGATGCAATCAGCCTGTCTTTATACACTGTATTAATTTTATTATAGTCACGTTCATATATAGAACGGCTGATATCAAATACAGTATTGACATCCTGATTATGAAACTGAAGTGATCCGCTTGTCCTTAACTCAAGTAAATTCATCTTATAGTCTGCTACCAGAGGTTTTATTTTCTCCGGAACCTCCAGCATGTCCATCAGGCACAAAGGTCCGTCCCATGGATTCTCTCCATAGTAAACGCAAAGGCTTATCATTGGATGCAGTCTGTCTGTTTTCTTCATATTGGAAAGAAACTCATCTGATGATGCAAAATTCTTATCTTTTCGGTTCTTTGCTGCAATTTCCTGATATTCTTTCAGATAGGAAAAACCATCTCCAATCATATGTCGAAGCGGCATGGCATAATGAATTTTTGACTGATTTTCCAGTCCCCAGATTACAAAATCAATACCATATGCTGTTTTCTTTACAACATCCAGTACTTTCTGCACTGTTTCAACATGTCCATTAAATTTGAGAAGTGAGGAAACATCTGTGTCTGCTTCTGACAGATCATCTGGATTCAGTACCTGTTCGCCGTCAAACAGTGCAGCATTGAATAAATCTGCAAAATGATGATTGTCTCTCCAAAAGTTCTTTAGTATGGTATCCGGTTTAATTTTATTTTGTTTCACCGTTTGCCATCCTCCTTTTCTAATATCACTATACCATAGGTTATTTTCGATTTCTATCAGAAAATTTATCTAATCTTCTGTATTCTTATCATTTTCTATGGTATAAACGTTTTTCCCATGAACTTTAATACATAATTCGTCAAACTGGATGTTCCTGCAATACCGAATTAGTGTACATTCCGGTACCATTCCGTATACACACGGTTTAATGTAAATGACATAATTGCCAGAATGTTTGCTCTTATCGTATCATCCGGCCAGGTGGCATAGATTTCACTGCTTGCTACATTTTTAATATAGTCTCTGTACCGCACATAATAATTCTCCGCAGAGGAATCATTGATCGGGCCGTCATGTACTACGATATATTCCGGCACAACCACCTTACTCAGTACGATTTCTCCGCTTTCATTGACTGCCTTGATCTCAGATTCCTCAATCTTTGGCGGATATTCATAAAACAATGTATGCGGTGGGATTACAACACGCTGATAGCTTTCTCCCGGTTCCATGGCATTTAATGTTGCCGGCTGTCTGGACAGAACATCCGGCAGTACTTCACTGCCAGCTACTTCCTTAGGTTCAAAACCTTCCGCCTCGATCTGCACCGTATATTCCGCATAAGGCTGCTGCTCCACCGGTTCCATACTGTATTCCAGCGGCGGCGTCTTCAGTTCGATCACCGGCGTCCGTCCCGAAGAATCTGTCACCACCTCTTCGATCACACTGTCCGGCGCTCCCGTATAGGAAATCCTTACCTTTGCATTCTCTATCGGACGGTTATTGATCCGGTCCAGTACCGTCACCTGATACTGCCCGGTATCCACATTTTCCTGCTGTATCCGCATATTTTTATAAAAAGCCATAGAAGCTCCTCAAAAGCTGCTTTATTAATAGTTTATGCTTCTCAAAATTGAAATGTCACATAATTATTTTATACCTATTGTCTTTCAATATCTTTTTTCGAGAAATAACGGATTATATCCTGTCTGTGATTTTTTGTTTCTCTTGCTATATATTCTATCAGACTGCATACATAGTAAATATCATCTTTTTGTTTCTCAGTCATGAATTTTTTCGCTCCTCTCAAATGTCAGGCATCTTTCTCAGATATACATCTTCTTATCATCCTATTCTAACTTTCTGCTTAATAACCAGCTTCCAAATTTACTCTATGGCACAGTTCTTTCCCTTCCAGAAATCTCTCCAGATTCTGAATGCAGATATCCCAGATCAGATTCTCAGTCATCCTGTCACCCCCGAAGCTTGGACCTGCTATATGTGGTGTAAGGATCACATTTTCCATATCCCATAACGGCGACTCTTCCGCCAGAGGTTCTGTCTCTGATACATCCAGTACTGCGCCCTTTAAATGCCCCGCACTTAATATTCTCACCAGATCATCATTCACGATCAGGCTTCCACGCCCTACATTAATCAGAACAGCATCCTTTTTCATCGTTCTCAGTCTCGCCTCATTAAAAAGTCCTGCCGTTTCTTTTGTCCCCGGCAGGCACCCTGTCACAATGTCCATATTCAGAAGGATACGATCCAGTTCATCTATGCTGAAAATCTCATCAAAATACTCTTTACACTCTTTGTCCGTTTTACCTTTTATGCCCGCTACATTTCTCTTAACTCCCGTAATGTGCACTCCAAACGGTCGCAGCCTGGCGGCAACATTCTTCCCGATATCTCCGGTTCCGAGAATCAGCACCTTTTTCCCAAAAAGCGTATCCACAGAATTTCCCTTTTCCCAGACATGGTTTCGCTGTTTTTTCTGATACGCCGGAAAAGAACGATACAGGGCAATGATACTCCCAATGACATATTCCGAAATAACAATTCCAAAAGCCCCGGAAGCATTCGTCAATACAAAATCTCTGCGAATATTCTGCATCTTTGTATACTTATCAGCCCCGCCCATGTAATCTGCAGCCATTTAAGATTTTCAGCCTGCTGTAGTTCTGCCTCATCAGGTTCTCCGATTATAACTTCTGCATCCCTCAGACAATTTTGCAGAAATTCTTCCCTGCTTTTTAAAGTCTTACATTCTGCAACATCTCCTGAATAATCTCCTGAATAATCTTCTGTAAAAACAAATTCACATTTCTCGCCAAAACGCTGATAAAATTTTCTCCGTACCTCTTCCCTGCATGGTACTTTCACCAGGATTTTCTCTTTTTCTGTTCGCAGCATTCTTTTTGCCTCTGTTTTTCTTAGTATTTTCTTTTTAATATTTCCTTTTTACACTACAAGTCGAGTTCTAATCACGTTCTTACATATACCCATGCCCATTATATTCCAATTTTCTGCGATAAATCATTTGATTTTATTTGCCTTTTTTTAATCCTTTCTCAAATTCCAGGACTTCTCCCCTGCACAACTCTATAGCTTCATTGCAGGTTTCCACATCATCACCATCTATCTCTATACTGTCATCACCGGGATATCTGGTTGAAAAATAAAAACCATCTATCATTTTCATATGTGACTGCGTATCTTTCGAAAACTCCAATCCCATATTCCCTTTTAAAAATTTCATCAGTCTGTTCAGGCTATGGGTACGCAGAATATTCTCAAAATCCTTCTGCCGCATGGCATCATCTGGTTTATAGTATTCTGAAATCAGATGTTTCATATATTTTTCGCATATTCCCTGTGCCATAGCACCCATCATATTTGCAACGATTCCCGCATCATATGAAGCCTTGAAATATTGAAAATCATTTTCTGCAAAATCAAAGTAACTGCTTAAGGCCATATCTGAATTCCTTCCTTTCGCACATTTGCATAATACAGCATTTTATTTTTTTTCCATTCATCCCCTACTACGATTTTCAAATCCGTCTCTGCGTCATCCAGTTCATCCGAAGAAACTTCAGACTTTAACAGATAGAGATACTTTTTAAGTTCCGGTCTGGAAAGAAATGATTCTGACAGTTCCAGAAACAGATCAACATCGCTGCTGTATTTTTCTTCTCCACGCGCACAGCTTCCATACAGATATATCGTTTTAATATATGGTTTTATACAGGACGACTGAATCACTTTTAAAGCATATTCTGCTGCATTTCTCTGACGCTGTGACCCGATACATGTCAACATTTCCATACATCCCTCCAGATTCAGATTTCATCCAGGTATCCACATCCCGGCAAATACAACAGCCGGAAATCACCCTTCCAGCACATCTGCAATCGTTTCTGCTGCATCTTCCAGTGCATCCAGTGCTTCAATCAGAGTATCTACATCTCTGCTTCCACTTTCTTCTTCCTCATACTTATCAATAATTTCTGAAAACTGGTTTTTCAATTCTTCCAGGTTTTCATACAGCTTATTTAATTTTCCCTTTCTCTCGGATACAGAAGAAAGATTTACGATATCAGACATTTAAATTCCTCCACTTCATGCATAATATTTTCAGATTATTTTACATAACCTGTTTTGATTGTAGAATTTCTTATCTGAAAAAAATTATAACATCTTTCATATTTTATGTCCATGTCCCACTTATATTTAACCACCTGCCCAGTCAGCGTTCAAAAAGCAGGCTTAAAAATCCCTCCGATACTCTGAAAACTGGTATTGAAAGACGCCCGTGCAATCGCGCAGAATTATGAAAATCTGATTCACACAGTCGCCGGTTACCAGCTTCAGAAAGAAGACACTCTGACAATCGCCAGCATCCCGGTTATGGCACAATATGATATCACCGGTCTGCTGACAGATTTTCAGACCGCACATCCCAATATCAAACTGCAGATTGAAGAAACCGAAACCACTCACATCTGCTCCCGGCTCAAAGACCACGAATGCGATTTTATTTTCACCCGCAAAGAATATCTGGATGCGTCCTGCCAGAGTCTTTCCTTCTACGATGACCGTCTGGCAGCAGTTGTTCCCCGGAATCATCTACTGAGTAAAAAGAAGCAGATCTCCGTCTCCGAACTGAGAAACGAAAATCTGCTTCTTCTGAGCAAATCCCCTCTGCATTATGATAAGATCACGGAAATCTGCCGGCAGAAGGGTTTTGAACCAAGGGTTGTCTACACAGGCACACACATGGATAATATTCTTGACCTTGTGAACAAAAAACACGGGATTTCCCTGCTGATGCAGCATGCAGTCGAATATCTCCATCATTCCGGCGTAGTGATCATCCCTCTGAAAGAGGATTTTGTCAGTACCATCACCCTCGCCTGCAACGACTGCCGCCAGCTTTCTCCTGCCGGAAAATTATTCTGGGACTTTGCCAAAAATAAAATTTCCTGATAAACTGCGGAGCAGTTATTTGATTATGAGCAAGTAGCGAAGCGGATTGCGAATATCCGCTTGACCTGACTCACAAAAATATCAGGATACCAGCGGAAGTACATAGGTAACCCAGAACCATGACATCGGCATAATCAGCACCATGGCAGGTATCATATCCGCTGTCGGGAAATTTTTCAGCTTCACCATACGGAATCCGGTTGCCAGCATAAGGAATCCGCCGCATGCCTTAAAGTCATTGATCATTGACGGTGTCGTCAGCGGGAAAATCGCTGTTGCCGCAAAAAACAGGATCAGGAAAATGATCACCTGCGGAATTGCAATCATACATACCACCATTCCCAGGCTGCATGCAAAAATAGCTGCTGTAAACAGATCCAGAATGGACTTTGAGATCAGTACAGAATGATCTCCGCTCATTCCTGATACAATGGAGCCATAAATTCCTGTTCCGCTGGCACAGAATAAAACAATGATCGTCACCAGTGTATTCATGAACTCATCCTCAGAAAGCTCTGAATTTGAGTTTTTGATAAATTTGCTGATCACTCTCTGCATGGCACCTGCACCGGAATTGATCCTTTCCCCAAGGTGAATGGCAAGGCCGATTCCTGTACCAATTACAATGGAAAAAATAACCGCCGGCATATTTTCCATCAGACCGATCGTACTGATTCCCATTCCCATGGAACATACACCGAATACCAGGGTAATGTCCGCCTTGAATTTCGGACTTAACTTATGTCCCACAAGGCTCCCAGGATTCCGCCGATGACCACGGATAATGCGTTGATAATTACTCCAATAGGCATAACTTTTTTCTCTCTCCTTTACCTGATTTCAGGCAGATGCCGCATTTCTGACATCTGCCTGAAATTTGTCTTGTTTTACCGTCTGTCTGTAATCTGACAGCAGCTTCGGCAGTCAGATCAGAACATATCCGGCAGCCAGTGTTTCGGGTCTACATCCATGAACTTCGCTCTCTGGAAACGGTCTTTCTGATCGAATGGTACGGTGCAGTCAAAGATTGCCTTACATGCAACACCGCGCTCACGGATTCCCGGATGATAAGCCGGATTATTGGACGGATCCAGCGGATGACATTGTACACCCGGAATGGTGATCAGGTCAACATCTGCCTGAAATCTTGTTGTCATCGCCCACATCACATCGTTAATATCAAAAATATCCACATCTTCATCAACCAGGATCACATGCTTCAGTTCCGCAAAAGCAGAGAATGCAAGCAGTGCAGCCTGACGCTGACGTCCTTCATCTGATGGCATTGTTTTCTTAAACTGCATGATCGTCACATATTTTCCACCGCCAAAAGAAGCATTGTATACATTCAGGCATTTGCCCGGAAGTGCCTTGTCAACCATTGCAAGGATACTTGCCTCTGTAGGAATACCTGCCATGGAAACGTGTTCCTCGCTTGGTCCGATACAGGTCTGCATGATCGGGTCCTCTCCCAGCAAATATCCAACTCTCTTTCTGCTGGATAAAACACCGATAGCTACTCTGGCACCTTCATGACCTTTTACATTGTTAAAAATCATAGCCGGACCTTCCTGTGTCGGACGTTCTACAGTTCCACCGGCACCTACATGTCTGTATACGCCTGATAATTCCGCATTCGGATCTACTTCCACATCCGTCTCCACAAGCTGTCCCGGAATCGACTCCAGCATCTCAATGGCAGAACGCAGGTCATTGACTTCCACGTTTTTCATCTTACTTATTCCTCCCTGTTTTATCTCATCCAGACAGACCAGAAACGATCATGCCTGATATTTTCCAATAGATAAAATACCATTTTCAAACGGGCAACTGCAATTCAAAAAGCAGAAGAACCTATTCCCAAACGGAATACATTCTCCTGCTTTACTCCTGCTTTACTCCTGTTTTCTACTCCATAACCACCTTGCATCGTTTCAGATAGCACACAATTCCATACCTCAGAATTTTCTTTTCTTTATTCATTTCCTTCTTGTCCATTATTTCACTCATTTCTTCCTTTGTTACTTTCTTCTGATTTTCCATTTTCACACGTCATCATGCTGAATCACTATTTATAAATATATCAAAAAATATTCCAAAAATCCATATCGTCCCTACGCATCTGCTTATAAATCAAGGCAAAAAAATGACAGGTCTCCATATCATTATTTGAAACCTGTCATCATTTTCTTATTCTTCTGTCTTTTTATCTTTTACAGATTTACTGATGTATCGTGCCTGAATCTTTCCGGAAAATCTTCCTGAACATTTCTGCCTGAATTTTTAAAAGATTCTTACAATATCATTATACATGACAAATACCATCAGCACCATCAGGAACATCAGCCCTGCAAAATGCACCATTCCTTCAATCCGTCTGTTGATCGGTTTTCTTCGGATGACTTCAACGATGAGGAATACCAGACGTCCGCCGTCCAGTGCCGGAAGGGGAAGCAGGTTCATCACGCCGAGGTTTGCGGAAAGGAGCACTGCCATATTTAACATATTCATCCACAGGATCATCGGGCCTTCGCTCTTGCTTTCTTCATAGGTGGTTCCAATGGCATCCACCACACCGACCGGGCCGCTTAAATCTTTCATTCCCAGTTTGCCTGTCACCAGTTCTTTCAGGCTGAGGATGGTTGTGCGGACCATATATTTGACTTCCACAACACCATATTTCAGCACGTTCAGTCCGCTGGTCTTCTGGCAGTAAATATTATAGGTGAATCCGGAATCCGGGGTGCGGTATTCCTGTGGAGTTACAGTGATCTCATACTCGTTTCCGTCACGGGTATAGGTAAGCTGTACCGGTTTTCCGGTAAGAGGATTCTCCTGAATGTAGTTCTGGTAATCCTCTGCATTGCTGATCGCAGTTCCGTTGATGGAAGTGATCACATCGCCAGCCTGCACTCCGGCCGCTTCAAGAGGCATTCCCTCCATAACGGATTCCACAGTCATCGCAGAACTGTCGTCACTGTTGAAGTTGCATCCCAGAAGGTAACGGAAATTTGTATCTGTTTGATAGGAAATCTCCTTCTTCTCTCCGTCACGTCTGACTGTCAGATGGATAGTGTCTCCTTCTTTCAGCTCATTAAGGTAAGAATACACATAGAGGTCTTTTCCCAGGTCAATATGATAGCCCTGATAACTGGTGATCACATCGCCTTCCTGTAATCCTGCTGTCTCAGCCGCAGAACCTTCTTTTACAGAAGTAACAGTGGACGGCTCATAACCCATCACACCCACAATGATCACAGACAGTACGAACGCCATAATAAAGTTAAAAACCGGCCCTGCCGCAACCACAGAGATTCTGCCCCACACAGAAGCACTGTTAAAGGTTCCCGGCTCATCTTCTTCGTCTGTGTCCTCTCCCAGCATGGCACAGGAACCGCCGATGGGAAGAAGTTTCCACGAATACCGGGTGCCGTTTTTCTCTGTGCTCAGGATTCTCGGTCCCATTCCAAGGGAAAATTCCGTAACCACGATGTGGTTTTTCTTTGCCAGAAGGAAATGTCCCAGTTCATGGAAGAGAATGATCGCACTGAATATGATAATTGCAATAATAATTTTCAATCTACCACCTGCTTTCGATCCATTGATAAGTTTCTTTCTCGATCTCCAGAATCTGATCCAGATCCGGATGATCTACCACGGTATGTCTGCTCATAGACTGCCCGATAATCTCGTAAATATCCAGAAATCCGATCTTTCTCTGAAGGAATTTACGCACTGCCAGTTCGTTTGCCGCATTAAAGACGGTCGGCATACTGCCGCCTGCCCGTGCTGCCTCGATTGCCATCGGAAGGCCCTTGAATGTCTCTCTGTCCGGTTCTTCGAAAGTGATCTGTTTCAGCATATGGAAATCCAGTCTGTCACCTTTTAAGAATCTTCTGTCCGGGTAGCATAAAGCATACTGGATCGGAAGTCTCATATCCGGAGTTCCAAGCTGTGCGATCACGGCACCATCTTTAAATTCTACCATGGAATGGATGATGCTCTGCGGCTGAACTACCACCTGAATGTGATCCAGGTCCACGTCAAACAGCCATCTGGCTTCCATCACTTCCAAACCTTTGTTTACCAGTGTGGCGGAGTCTACTGTAATCTTCTGACCCATAACCCAGTTCGGGTGTTTCAGGGTATCTTCCAGAGTTACGTTCTTAAGGTCTGCGGTTTTCTTTCCGCGGAAAGGTCCGCCGGATGCAGTGATCAGCAGTTTATGTACCTGCTCTCTCTTTTCCCCGTGAAGTGCCTGGAAAATGGCACTGTGTTCGCTGTCTACCGGCAGAATCTGTACGTCGAACTGCTTTGCCAGCGGCATGATCAGGTGTCCGGCTGTGACCAGAGTTTCCTTGTTTGCCAGTGCAATATCCTTGCCTGCAAGAATGGCCTCCATGGTAGGACGGATGCCGATCATTCCCACAATGGCAGTCACCAGAATGTCGGATTCTTCCATTCTGGCAAGTTCGATCAGTCCACCCATCTGGCTGACAATTTTTACATCCAGATCACGGACTCTCACTTCCAGATCTCTGGCTGCTTCTTCTTTCCAGACTGCGACCAGTTTCGGGTGAAATTCACGGATCTGTTTTTCCAGAAGTTCTACATTGCTTCCGGCTGCAAGACCGACCACTTCCAGGTCATCATTTGCCCGGACTACGTCTAAGGTCTGCGTTCCGATGGAACCTGTAGAACCTAAAATTGCTATTTTTTTCATAGATAAAACCCTTTCATATATACAGTTATAACAGTTATATATAGTAGTAATGATAACACAAATGCTTTCCTGACAGTAAAATCGGATAGTTACTGTTCCCTCCGTGTGCGGTAACACCAGATAACCAGATTTCTTCTGTTATTACTGCTCATCCTGAGTCCGGCAATATCTCTTTATGCTTATGCGTGGATCATCATAATTGACAGGAAATAAATAACCGGTGCTGTGAAGATCACGCTGTCAAAGCGGTCAAGGATTCCGCCGTGTCCCGGGATGAGTTTTCCGTAATCTTTGATCCCCTGATTTCTCTTGATCGCAGAAGCTGCCAGATCGCCTACCATGGAAATGAGTGCACCTACTGCACAGATTACAGCATATTCAACGATCGGTCCTTTGGTGACTGCTGCGTAGATGATTCCCAGAAGTGCAGCACCGACTACACCGCCGACTGCTCCTTCCACGGATTTCTTCGGACTTAATACAGGTGCCATCTTATGTTTGCCGATAAGCATTCCCACACAGTACGCACAGGTATCACAGCCCCAGGAACACAGGAAGATCAGCCATACATGGAACTTTCCTCCCGGAAGACATCTGGTAAGGTAAATGAAGGACAGCATCACTGCCACATACACGATTCCAAAGAGTGTCGGCATCACCTGAACTGCCTGATAAGCCGGATAGGTAAATACATAAACAAACATGATCATGACCAGTCCGAAAATGATCGCCAGGACTCCATATCTCTCAAAGTCCAGTAAAACAGCCGCATAATAAAGTATTGCACCTGCATAGCCGGCTGCTGCCAGCAGACTGCATTTCTCATCCTGCACTTTCATTACCCGGTACAATTCCCACATTCCGATCAGGGAAACTGCAAGAAGTGTAAAAAACAGTACATAGCCGCCACTGATAATGGTAGCAAGGGCAATGATCACCAGCAGGATTCCGCTTAAGAGCCTTGTCTTAAACATCTTATTACTCCTCCTTCACTCCGCCGTATCTTCTGTCTCTCTGGTTATATTTCTCAATGGCCTTCACCAGCTCTGCCTTGTTGAAATCCGGCCATGCCACATCTGTGAAATAAAACTCTGTGTATGCCATCTGCCATAACAGGAAGTTGGAGAGACGTAATTCTCCGCTTGTGCGGATCATCAGGTCAGGATCAGGGATTCCTGCGGTATCCAGATAATTACCGAAACTCTGCTCCGTGATATCCTCCGGTCTGATCTTTCCGTCAATGGCATCCTGCGCAAGCTTGCGGATGCCTCTTACCATTTCATCCCTGCTGCCGTAGTTCAATGCGATCTGGAAATAGATTTCATCATATTTCTGGGAATACTCTTCCAGACGGACGATACTGTCCTGGATATCCTGGTCAAATGCGGAAATCTCTCCGATCACGCGGACTCTCATTTTATTCTTGTCTGCCAGTTTGATACATTTCTTAAGGTAGCTGCGAAACAGCTTCATCAGGCCGTCTACCTCATCTTTGGAGCGTTTCCAGTTCTCTGTGGAAAATGCATAGACAGTCACATATTTTACGCCAAGCTCTTTCATGTAATCGCATACGGTTTCCAGATTTGCACAGCCTTTTACATGTCCGTAACTTCTTGGCATTCCCTTGGCTTTCGCCCAGCGTCCGTTGCCATCCAGAATAATGGCGATATGATTTGGTACATTCATATTTTTGCTTTCCTTTTCTTATTCTTTTTCTCCTGCCGGATATATTACTGTTCGCTCCACGCTCAAAATAACAAATTTCGCGGGATATTATCAGCAAACAGCAATTCTGATATTCTTCATTCAGACAAAAAGAGAGCCCGCATCATGGAGCTCTCCTTTTCGTTTCCCTTATACGGTCATGATTTCCTTGCTCTTTGCATCCACTGCCGCATCAACTTCTTTAATATATTTGTCTGTACTCTTCTGAATCTTATCTTCAAGCTCTTTGATCTCGTCTTCAGATACATCCTGTTTTGCAAGTTTCTTAAATGCATCGTTTGCATCACGGCGGATGTTACGGACTGCAACTTTGGAAGCTTCCCCTTTTTTCTTTACGTCTTTTACCAGTTCTTTACGGCGTTCCTCTGTCAGTTCAGGGAAAACAAGACGGATCACTTTACCATCGTTGCTTGGGTTTAATCCAAGGTCAGAAGTAAGGATTGCTTTCTCGATTCCTTTGATCAGGCTGGATTCCCATGGCTGGATCTGGATCATACGAGCTTCCGGAACAGTGATGTTAGCTACCTGCTGAAGTGGTGTCGGTGCTCCATAATAATCTACAGTCAGTTTGTCAAGAATATGCGGATTTGCACGTCCTGCGCGGATTGTAGCCAGTTCGCTCTCAAGGCTTGACAGTGTCTTTTTCATTTTGTCTTCATATTTCTGAATTCTCTCATCCATTAGGTTAGTCTCCCTCTTATCATTTTTATAATCGTTCTGCTTTTTATTATACAGTAACTTTGGTTCCTACGAATTTACCGTGAACGGCATTGACAATGCTGTCTTTCTCATCCAGTGCAAATACCAGCATCGGCATTTTCTGTTCCATGCACATGATGGATGCAGTCAGGTCCATAGCTGCCAGTTTCTTTGCAACCACTTCTTCGATGGAAATCTCATCATATTTTACTGCATTCGGGTTGGTCTTCGGATCGCTGTCATAGATTCCGTCTACTGCTTTTGCAAGAAGGATAGCTTCTGCTTCAATCTCTACTGCGCGAAGTACTGTCGCTGTGTCAGTAGAGAAGTACGGATGTCCGGTTCCACCTGCAAAGAATACGATCTTGCCCTGTGCGAAGCTTGCTTCTACTGCATCTTTGGAGTAAAGGCTTGTAAACGCACCGCATACAAAAGGAGTAAAGATTTCTGTTTTTAATCCCAGATATCTGCAGATATCAGATACATAAATACAGTTCATGACTGTGGCAAGCATGCCGATCTGGTCTGCTTTGTTTCTGTCGATCGTCTCACTGGTACGTCCTCTCCAGAAGTTTCCTCCACCGATCACGATGCCGATCTCAAGACCTTCTTCTGCAATGGTACGGATCTGTTTTGCAACTTCGATAACTGTTGCTTCGTCGAATCCTGTTTTCTTCTCACCGGCCAGTGCTTCGCCGCTTAATTTTAATAATACTCGCTTCATCTTTTTAGCTTTCTCCTCAGGTTAATTTTATCGTATGCAGCAGAAACGCCACTGCTCTTTTCGTGCCAGTAACATAAGAAAAAATCCTGCTGCTTTCGTACTTTCTATTTTACCATATTCCGGCAACAATTTCATTACCATTTTCATCAACTGTTGTAGAAACTGTAAAATTACTGTAGTAATGGAATCCTGTCTTTCCTGTTTCCGGGTCATCCTCATAGCTGCTGCCCTGTGGAGAACCGCAGGCACCTTCCAGTGCATCCAGAGACTGACCGATGTACTGCTCTGCTGTGGAGATCATACTGTCATCACTCGGATCAGATGGCGTGTCCGGGTCAGAAGGATCATCCGGATCATCCGGATCAGATGGGTCATCCGGCTGAGGATCATCATTGTTTCCCGGATCAGACGGATTATCATTGCTTCCCGGATTAGATGGATTATCATTACTTCCCGGATCAGACGGGTCATCCTGATTTCCCGGATCATCCTGATTGTCTGAACCAGAACTATTATCACTGCTGCTATTGTCACTGTCAGACGGAGTCGGTGTTACTTCACTGTCAGAAGAATCACTGTTCTCACTGTCATCCAGTAATCCCAGACGTCTCTTCACATCATTCAGTGTGGAAACTTCATTTGTGCTGTTTCCTGTGAGATATTTTGCATAAGGAATAGCATCATCATCCGTACCATCCATGCAAAGAGTGATCTGTGAAATCGTTCCAAGAGGAAGGTCACGGAAGAAGCATTCATTCTTGTCTTCATCTGTGTATGCAATACGGATATCATAAGAAGTTGTACTCTTTGTACTGTTTCCGGAGACATTTGCCTCAAAATAGTACAATGCTTTATCTTTATCTGCCAGGGTAAACATTCCATTGATCAGATCGTCTCCCCATCCGCCATCCTCATCGTCATCATAATCGGAACTGCTTTCATCCACATGCGTACGGATATAAACGGACTGGATATCGTCTCCTGTCTCATTCACAAAAATTACTTTGGATGCAGTGGATGTTTTTTCACCCATCACATTTTTTATATTGGAATCGTCTATATTCTGCTGCATATCCACTACCGCCTTGGTAATCTCCGGTGTCGGCGTGGCACTTGCCTGTACAGACTGAGTTTCTGTGTTCTGTTTTTTGCCGCATCCTGCCACTGCTACTGTCAGTGCCAGAACTCCTGCAAGGATCAAATAACGTTTTTTCATAATATATTCCCTCCTATATTCATCCGGAATATCTGCTTTTTTCATCTCATTTTTTCAATTTCCTATTATTACAGAGTCTCAGAAACTTGTCAACCTGACACCATTCGATTTCATACAATTTTTAGACTTCTGGTAATTTTCAGGTAATCTTTGTATTTCTGTACTCGTTCGCAGAAATCCCCTCGTTCTTCTTAAACACTCTGGAAAAATGTGCGATTCCCTGAAACCTGTCAGAATGCTGATCTCCATATCCGGAAATTCTACTTTCAGTGCCGCGATCATAGACAGCCCGTCCAGTCCCGGCATGCAGATATCTGAAAAAAGGATGTCCGGCTTCTCCCTGCGTGTCACTTCCAACCCTTCTTTTCCGTTGCAGGCTGTGGCTGCAATCCGGCAGTTATATTTTTCCCATGGCAGAAGCCTCGACAATCCCTCCACGATGATCGGTTCATCATCAATAATAACCACTTTATACATAAAAAATCCCCCGTTTTTCCCATTTCCTATTATTGCACAAAAGGGAACACCCCCTGTAATCAGCGGATGCTCCTCTTTATACAATACCTCATATTTTATTTTTAACCCTTAACCGCTCCGGCTGTCATTCCCTTGATAATATATTTCTGAAGGAAAATATATACAATAATGGCCGGAATAAAAGCAGTAATTAAGGTTCAGTCTGTGTACCAGCAGTCCCCATGGACGGTAAGTCGCGGAATCTACCAGATTTCTCACCAGATAAACCCGTCCTTCAGACTGATAAAGCCCGATGGAAGTATCCAGATTTTTCGCAAATTCCAGAACATCGTCGCAGTCTTTTTCCCAGAATGTTTTTAACTGCCCATAGCTTCCGCCTGCCGGAGTATTGTAATTTGTCATCTTATAGACCTTTGGTGCACGAAGAAGCATGAACACACTGCTGGAAATTTCTTTTCGTTTTCCGAACTGCTTCGCCATATAATACTGGCCTTTATTATAAACCGTGTCAAAGTTTGCACTGCCTTTGCGAAATTCATCATAATATCCATACAAAGTCCTGTCATAAGTCGCCTGTCTGGAATCACTGATGGCACTGTCAATCCGTTCTATACTGTTCTGATTGTCCATCTGAAGCTGCGCTGCCAGACGCTCCAGTCCTGTTTTTTCCTGCCTGTCTGCCATGATATGCCCCACCAGGGCAAGCAGCAGGACAAACGGAATCGCCCAGTAAAGCAAAATCATTCCCACCATTTTCCATTTGACAGAAGTATTCTTCCCCCTCATCCTAAAATCCCCCATTTTTAAAGTTCTTTTTTATAGCAATTCTCGCTAAAGAAAAAGGACTGCCGTTTTGTGCGGCAGTCCCATATCCGTTTTTTTATTTCTGTTTTATTACTATGTTATTGCTGTTTTTCTTATTTTTTACAGTTTTTTATTACTGTCTGCGTTTATTAATGCTTCCTTTATTGCCGTTCCTTTTATCGCTATTGCTTTCATTATTATTGTTTTCACTGCGGTCGCATTCATTTCTATTCCGCAAGTTTCATCAAAAGACGGACGCAGGTCTCATCAGATAAAGCGGATGTATTCAGGCAGATATCATAGTTTTCCATTCTTCCCCACTCCTGTCCTGTGTGGAAGTAATAGTAATCTCTTCTCTGGCGGTCCTTATATGCAATCCTTTCCAGTGCCTCTCTCTGTGAAAGATTTTTATTCTTTTTGATCCGGTCCACACGGTCTTTCATCTCAGACGCATAGATAAACACACGGAACAACTGATTATCTTCCTTCAGAATCTGATCCGCACATCTTCCCACAAAAATGCAGGGACCTTCCTGAGCCAGACGTTTCATGGCGTCTCGCTGGGCCTGATACATTTTATAGGGGAGCGTCACCCTGTCTATATTTTCCGGTTCCTCTGATGCCATCATCCCAATTCCGTAAAGAAGGCTGGTCTTTCCACCAAACTCATCCATGATCTCCTGACTGATTCCGTGTTTGTCGGAGGCTTTCAGTAAAAGATTACTGTCATAAAAAGGAACTCCCAGTCTTTCCGAGAGCAAAGCCGCGATATGTCTTCCGCCGCTTCCGTATTGTCTGCTGATCGTGATTATTTTCATAAGGCACCACAACTCCTTTCCGCTTACATCTGCCTGGTATAAATCAAGCCGTCATAAAGTAATCCCTGTGATTTTCATAACAAAGCCGTTATTTTTTTATTTAGCCATATTATAGAAATTTTCGAACATTTTTGCAATATCCATTCTAAATTTCATAACTTTTAACAAATGCAGGCGAATAGAATTGGTAATATTTCCAAATCAGTATAGATTCTTTACTTTGAAGTCTCGTTCTGCCTCTCTTCTCTGGTCTTTCTTGGCAATATCCTGTCTCTTATCATAGAGCTTTTTGCCTCGTGCCATACCAATCTCTACTTTTACAAGGCTGTCCTTAAAATAAACCTTAAGCGGAACCAGGGTCAGACCCTTTTCCTTCAGTTGTGCTTCAATCTTATTAATCTCATATCTGTGAAGCAGAAGTTTACGGACTCTCAGTGGGTCTTTGTTAAAAATATTTCCCTTTTCATACGGACTGATATGCATTCCGTAAATATAAACTTCGCCGTTTTCCACACGGACAAAGGATTCCTTAATGCTGCATTTTCCCATACGAAGAGACTTCACCTCTGTTCCTGCCAGAGAGATTCCCGCTTCGTAAGTATCTTCTATAAAATAATCATGAAACGCCTTTTTATTATTGGCAATCAGTTTCATTCCTTTTTTCTTTGCCATAATAACCTCCAAGCCTTTTTTCTAAAATCATTTATATCAGTTATTCTGTTACTGTTCACTCCGTTCTCAGTAACGTTATTCTTCATCTGTATCCCACACATCAGATACCAGCTCGAAATCTACAGTCTTGAGCATTTTGTCTGCATCTGCTACGCGGACACGGACTTTGTCTCCCAGTTTGTATACTTTTCTGGTCATCTCGCCGCAAAGTTCATAGCTCTCCTGGTCAAAGACATAATAGTCATCCCTCAGCGTATTGACATGGACCAGACCTTCCACTGTGTTTGGCAGTTCCACATAGAGTCCCCATCCGGTCACTCCGGAGATAATTCCCTCGAACTCTTCATCCAGATGATAGGACATATACTCTGCTTTCTTCAACTTATCTGATTCACGTTCTGCCTCATCCGCACGTCTCTCACAGACACTGGACTGTCTTGCAACTTCGTCCAGAATCTCTCTGTAATGCTCGGTTCTGCCTTCACGCATCAGTCTTCCTCTTAAATTATCCTTGATAATCCTGTGGATCTGTAAATCCGGATAACGTCTGATCGGTGAGGTAAAATGACAGTAATACTTCGCAGCCAGCCCGAAATGACCGCTGCATTCTGTCGTGTATTTTGCCTGTTTCATGGAACGCAGTACCAGTCTGCTGATCATCGCCTCGTTCGGAAGCCCCTCAATTCCTTCGATGATCTGCTGGATTTCCTTTGGTGTGATCTCCTCTTTTGCTTTCTGGATCTTTACTCCCTGATTGTGAAGCAGTGTCAGAAGACTTTCTACTTTCTCAGGGTCCGGATTGTCATGTGTTCTGTATACAAACGGAATCTCCTCTGTACAGTATTCCTGCGCCACCGTCTCATTTGCCATCAGCATGAAGTCTTCAATGATCTTTGTCGCCACATTTGCCTCATATGGCTTTACGTCAATGGCTTTTCCTGCTGCATTGAGGATGATCTTGCTCTCTGGGAAATCAAAATCAATGGAACCCCTGTGATGACGGCTGTTCCTTAAGATTCCGGACAGTTCTTTCATCATAAAGAACATCGGAATCAATGCTTCATAACGCTTCTTCGCTTCCTCATCTGTATCTTCCAGAATATTTTTAACATCTGTATAACACATACGCTCATCCACATTGATCACGGTCTCTGCAATCTGATGAGAAACAACTTTTCCCTTTTCATTGATATCCATCAGACAGCTTAATGCCAGCCTGTCCTCTCCCTGATTCAGAGAACAGATTCCATTGGAAAGGCGCTCCGGCAGCATCGGCACCACACGGTCTGCCAGATAAACACTGGTTCCACGTTTCAGAGCTTCTTTGTCCAGCGCACTGTTGTACTGTACATAATTACTTACATCTGCGATATGGACTCCCAGATGATAAATCTCTCCTTCTTTTGTCAGGGAAATTGCATCATCCAGGTCTTTGGCATCTTCGCCGTCGATGGTGACTGTCTGAAGATGTCTCAGATCCAGTCTGCCGTCTCTGTCTGCGTCCAGCACATGATCCGGAACTCTCTGTGCCTGTTTCATAACTTTCTCAGGAAACTCACTCGGGATTCCGAAACTCTTCACGATTGCCAGAATGTCCGTGCCCGGTGTACGGATATTTCCCAGATTCTCCTTGATCTTTCCTTCCGGATTCTTATTCCTGGAACCATAATCTGTGATCACTGCGATTACTTTGTCCCCGTTTTTGATCCCTGCTGCTTCTTTTCTCGGGATAAAAATATCTTTGGAAAATTTCGGATTATCACTGATCACAAAACCGAAATCACGATTTAACTGATAAGTTCCCACGATCTCCGGCATGCCGCGTTCCAGGACCTTGACAACCACGCCTTCTTTACGCTTGCCTTCTTTCTGTCCGTCACGGATAATGATGCGTACTTTATCCTGATGCATGGCAGTGCCTGTATCAGACTCAGGGATAAAAACATCCTCATCCTGTCCTTCAATCTCTACGAAACCAAAGCCTTTCGGATGTCCGATAAAGGTTCCCTCTGCCTGAGTTCCTTTCAGATATTCATCCTCATAACCATAATCTTCATCCGAAAAATCCCTGTCTCTGTTTCTTCTGTATTTTTTATCTCTGTCTTTCTCTCTGCCTCTGTCTTTCGTTTTCTCTTTCTTTTTATCTTTTTCCCAGTCTCTGCCCTTCTCTTTATCCTTGTCCCTGTTTTTATCCTTATTCTTATCTTTCTTCTTTACTCCGTAGTCTGCGCCATAATCTTCTCTCCGGTCATCGTAGTAACGGTCATCTTTTTTCTTCTTCCATTTTCCTTTGACCTTTTCATATCTGCCTTTATGGTCAACAGATACCTTACCCTCATCACAAAGCTCATCCAGAACATCATAGAGGTCTCTCTTTTCCTCTTGACAGTCTCAGAAGAGTGGCAATCTCGCGAAGTCTCATCGGTTTGTAAATGGGATCTCCCAGCAGTTCCAGCATAAACTTTTTTCTTCGTTCTATATCTTTTTTGCTCATGTTACTCCTTTAATCTTATCACTCATTTCATTACATATCATAGTTGGAAGTGTAATACATTGTAAGAATATCCTGCGGCAGCCGCTTCCGCAATATAATTCTCCCCGCCACAGTCAATCCCAGTCCAATCCTGCCCGGAGGACTTTTTTATGTCATTTTATTTATATCATGGAAACATTACTGAGTGGTTTTCCGTGACATAAAAACACCCTTGTACGTGACAAGAGTGTTTCCAGTTTCTTTCTGATGATTAGCCCAGCATATTTAATGCTACAGATAATACAAAAAATAAAACGCCCATAATAGTAGTAGCCTTCACAAGACCGCCCTCCATGGAACGACCTTTGTTCTTACCCCAGTATGTCTCTGCTGCTCCGGCGATGGCACCAAGTCCCTGCTGTTTGCCTTCCTGCATAAGAACTACGACTGTAAGAGCGATGCAATCTATTATGAAAATGACACTCAGAATAATCTTAACAATCTGCACTTCGTTACACCTCCTAATCAACTGAGTTTCATTGTAACATAGCCGGAAGGGGATTTCAACTACATTTCAGAGTTTTTAACAGCTTTTTTAACAGCTTCCTTCTTTTCCGGCAAAAGGATTCTCATATATTGCAAGCTCTCCCAATGCCTCATGAATACGCAGAAGCTGGTTGTATTTTGCGTTTCTGTCTGAACGACAGGGAGCCCCGGTTTTAATCTGGCCGGCTCCTGTGGCAACTGCAAGATCGGCAATAAAGGCATCTTCTGATTCTCCTGACCTGTGGGAGATGACCGCATGGTATCCGGCTTTCTGTGCCATCTCCACAGCATCCAGCGCTTCCGAGAGAGTTCCGATCTGATTTACTTTTACCAGAATCGCATTAGCAGCCTGCAGTCTGATTCCGCAGGAGAGACGCTTAATATTGGTTACAAACAGATCATCGCCCACAAGCTGAATCTTTTTCCCAAGGCGTTCCGTCATCTGTTTCCAGCCTTCCCAGTCGTCTTCTTCCAGCCCGTCTTCAATAGAAACAATCGGAAATTTCTCAATCAGTTTCTCATAATAATCGATCATCTCTCCGGTATCTCTGAGGACTTCCTCCCCTTTCATTTCCCCTTCTCCCGGAAAAACATACACCCCTCTTTCTTCATCATACAGTTCACTGGCAGCGGCATCAATGGCGATGCAGATATCTTTCTCCGGCTCATATCCGGCTTTTTTCACTGCTTCCATGATCAGTTCCAGCACACTTTCCGAATCAGGAAGATCCGGCGCAAAGCCTCCCTCATCGCCTACTGCTGTGGACAGATTTCTGTGCTTCAGGATGATCTTAAGGAACTGATACACTTCTGCGCACATGCGTATGGCATGTTCCATGTTCTCTGCTCCTACAGGCATGATCATAAATTCCTGTAAATCTACAGTGTTATCTGCGTGACGGCCGCCGTTAAGAATATTCATCATCGGAACCGGCATCTGTCTGGTATGGCAGCCGCCCAGATACTGATACAATGGAATACGCAGTGCCGCTGCCGCTGCTCTGGCGACTGCCATGGAAACGCCCAGCGCTGCATTCGCCCCCACACTGCTTTTATTGTCTGTACCATCTGTCTCAATGATCTTCTGATCAATATAAGACTGATTCAGGGCATTCTCTCCCAGAATTGTCTCTGCCAGTCTGGTATTTACATTGTCCACTGCTTTCTGAACGCTTAATCCAGTGTAGCAGCCTTTTTCTCCATCCCGCAGTTCCACTGCCTCAAATTTCCCTGTTGATGCTCCGGAAGGAACGATTGCCCTTCCTGTATATCCATTCATCCCGATGATCCCTTCGCCTACTGTTACTTCCACTTCTACAGTTGGATTTCCTCTGGAATCAAGTACTTGTCTCGCGTGAACCCTTCTTACAGGCAGATAACGTAACATTTTAGAACCTCCTGCTGATTTTTTACTTTCTATGACTTTTTTAATCTTTAAGTGTTTTCAGTGCTGTTGATCCCACCGCCTTTATCCTCCGTCTTACAAAAGGACAGTTCCTGTTTCCTCCATGCATAATCATACCCCTCGAGAGATCATAACACATGAACAACGTCAAAAGGATAAAAGCATCCGCTTCGCTACGTGGCTCTACACCAAATAACGACTTGAAACAACAGCTCATAGTCATAGCTTTTCCTGTTGTCTCTGGTAATATACTGAAATCTTATGGATTTACG
This sequence comes from Ruminococcus sp. AF41-9, assembly GCF_003477525.1. Lineage (GTDB taxonomy): Bacteria > Bacillota > Clostridia > Lachnospirales > Lachnospiraceae > Blautia_A. The sequence goes on along the minus strand of NZ_QUDO01000028.1, from coordinate 8,120 downwards.
GCGTCAATATTTTCAGAATATTTTATTATTTCAAATCATTTTATTTGCATCTTTTAATTATTTTTATAAATTTTCTATTTTTATACTTGACATCCCAATCATTATCTGTTATAGTAAGCTCATAAAACAAAAGGGATTAAGAAAATAAAAAAAAGAAAAGGAGTGAGACCACCGAAAACATAACTTCTTCTTTATAATTTAAGAAAGCGAGGTACAGACCACCAGAATAACAGGTTTTCACAATCGTGATTCATAATTTAAGAAAGGCAGGTACGGACCACCAAGAACTTAAAGCTTGAAATCCAAATAAGTTTTATAAGAAGTTCCTATTAATCTAAGGAAGGTACAGTCCAATGAAAACTTAACGATTTACCTTATTTTTAAAACGCAACATTCAATCAATACAAGGAAGGTACAGTCCAATGAAACAGTAACGATTTACCCTATTTTTAAAACGTAACAATTCATCAATATAACGAAGGTACAGTCCGATGAGAACTTAACGATTTACCCTATTTCAACTCAAACATGAAACATTCCTCAAAAAGTAAAACAAGGAAGGTACGGACCAATGGGACAGTAAACGAAACATTTGATTTTATCTATCTTACATAAAACTTCAAAGAAAGCGAGGTATCATCCATTGGATACAGAATCATAGCAGGAGCCACAGTAGAAAATAAACTGATGGCTCTTTTCTTTTGCATTTTCCCTGTTATATCCCGCCATATCTTTATATCTTTTATCTTTACTTCTGTTTGTTTCCATGGTATTTGCATTTTTCTCCTTTTCCTTCATATATTAATAATAATATCAGTCTCCCGAGGTTCACATCCCTATGAAACAGAAATATAAATACATATCCTCTTTTACCAGATTCTGCTCTGTAAAATCCGCCAGAATCCTTCTCTTATTCTGCGCTGCCGCCTGCATCGGTTCTGCTGCCGGAAAAATTGTTTCTCATTACACCCGGAACCAGCAGGCACTGCCCTCCTCTTCCCAGAGTTCAAGCTGGGGACTCAGTTTTCAGGAAGAAGGGAAACGCCCTGTAGGAAATGCCACCATCGAAGAATTATCCCAGTATGATGCCTTCTTTGCCGAAAATACAGAGGAAAAGAAACTCTATCTTACCTTTGATGCCGGATATGAAAATGGAAATACACCTGCGATTCTGGATGCATTGAAAAAGCATCAGGCTCCGGCTGTCTTTTTTGTTGTCGGGAATTTTATTTCTGAGAATCAGGACCTGATCAGGCGGATGGAAGCAGAAGGCCACACGGTCGGAAACCATACGATGACGCATCCGGATATGTCAAAGATTTCCACGCAGAAATCTTTTCAGAAGGAATTATCCGGTGTGGAAGAAATTTATAAAGAGATCACCGGAAAAGAAATGACCAAATTTTACCGCCCGCCACAGGGGATTTACAGTACACTGAATCTGTCTATGGCGAAAGAAATGGGATATCATACGTTCTTCTGGAGCCTTGCCTATGTGGACTGGTATCAGGATAACCAGCCTGACCCGCAGGAAGCAATCGCAAAACTTACAAAAAGAATTCATCCCGGAGCCATTGTCCTGCTGCACAGCACATCCTCCACCAATGCACAGATATTAGATGAACTGTTAAGTAAATGGGAAGAAATGGGATATTCGTTCCATTCTTTGAATGAATTAGTTTCTGCATCTTAGGCAAACCAAATCCCACATACAACTTCATTTGCAAAAAATAATATAACTGTTCAGTACGTTCACAGTTACACTACCAAAAAGAGATGCACTCCGTAAGGAATAAATCCCATGGAATGCATCTCGTCTTGTTTCTATAGCAATCCTCGTAAATAATGCATTTAAGACAGTTCAGCAGAGGGTGAAAGACAAGGAAGATATCTGCAGGCGTGCTGACGCACGGCAAAGATATCTGACGCAGGATTTCACCCTCTGATGGACTGGATTAAGATGCGTTATTTTAGAGGATCGCTATAAATCAATACTTATGAGAATATCAATTTATATTTCCTATATTATTCAGCGTCTGCTGCTTCTGTTTCTTCAGGTTCTTCTGTTGTTTCTGCGTCTTCTGTATCATCGGATGTTGAATCTGCATCTGTTGTTTCTGCTGCATCAGCATCTTCTGTTGTCTCTGCTTCTGCATCATCGGAAGCTTCTTCGCTGTCCACAACACCACCTTCAACAACCAGGTCTTCCGGATCAATGTTATCGCCGTAAACTGGTTTCAGAGTTTCTTCGAAGTCTGCATGGAAGAACTGCTCGTCTGCCAGAGATTTGATTTCATCGTTGATTGCGTTCAGAAGGTCTGTGTTGCCTTTCTGTACAGCAGGTGCGATTGTGTCGATGTCGCCAAGGGATTCGATTCCTACAGAGAATCCTTCATTCTGCTGAGCCCATGCAAGTACCTCTGTGTTGTCTGTAGAGAATGCATCTCCTCTGCCATCAAGAAGTGCATCATATGCTTCCTGATATTCATCATATTTTACAAGTTCAATGTCCGGATAGTTGTCTGTGAAGTATGTTTCTGCTGTTGTACCTTTTACAACAATCAGTTTCTTACCTTCCAGATCTTTTACATCTGTGATCAGTGCATCATCAGGAGAAACAACACCAAGAGCTACTTTCATATATGGAAGCGCGAAGTCTACTTTCTCTGCTCTGTCATCTGTTACTGTAAAGTTTGCAAGAATTACATCAACTTTTGCAGACTGAAGATATTCTACACGGCTTGCAGCTTCTACATAAGTAAACTCTACATCATCTTCGCTTCCGAGAAGGTCTTTTGCAAGTCTCTTACCAAAATAAACATCATAGCCCTGAACCTCACCGTTTTCATCTACATATCCGAATGGGTTCTTGTCGCTGAATACACCGATCTTGATTGTTCCATCTTCTTTGATCTCATCCAGAGTACGGGCCTGTGCAGTGTTTCCACCATCATCTGCTGCACTTACAAGAATACTTCCTCCAAGAAGTGTTGTTGCTGCCACACCTGTTGCTAATAAAACTGCTAATACTTTTTTCTTCATGTCCTTTTCCTCCATATTTAAAAAATATTTTGATTTTATAATAATTTTTATAACTATCTGTTGTCGTATCCTGCTGTCAGCCAGGTTATTATGACTCATTTCAGAATTTATACAATATTCTTATATTTTATTTTTCACTGTTATTTTTTCACTGTTTCATAATGGAAACTGTTCAGAAACTGTTTTGCTCTGTCTGTCTGTGGATTGTCAAAAAACTGCTCCGGAGTATTCTCTTCTACAATATTCCCTTTATCCATGAAGATCACTCTGTCTGCTACAGATCTGGCAAATTCCATCTCATGTGTGACGATCAGCATGGTCATTCCTGTTTTTGCAAGTTCCAGAACTACCTGAAGTACTTCTCTTACCATCTCCGGGTCAAGAGCTGCTGTGATCTCATCCAGAAGCATGATCTCCGGATGCATCAGCATGGCACGTACAATGGCAACTCGCTGTTTCTGACCACCGGAAAGCTGTCTTGGATAGTTGTCTTTCTTATCCAGAAGTCCAACTCTGTCCAGAAGCTGTTCGGCCTCTTTCTTCACTTCTTCTTTATTTCTTTTCTGTACTTTCAGTGGTGCCAGAAGAAGGTTATTTAAAATTGTCATATTCGGGAAAAGATCGTAGCTCTGGAAAACCATTCCGATCTTCTCTCTGACTTTACTGATATTCTTTTTTTCTTTTTCGTAGCTTACGCCATCGAGTTTCAGCACACCGCTGTCAATTCCCTCTAGGCGGTTGATACATCGCAGAAAGGTACTTTTTCCACATCCGGAAGGTCCTACGATTACTACCACTTCTCCTTTTTGCATGGAGAAAGAAACATCATCCAGAATAGGAACATTGTTTACATATGATTTTTTTAAATGCTCTACTTCTAAAATCGGCTGTCCCATTCATTTATCCTCATTTCTATTAGTCTGCGAACTTCTTTTCCAAGACTCTGGAGAGTCTGGAGAACGGAAAACATATGATAAAATACATACAGAATACTGCTCCGTATACCCAGAGAGCCGCTGTCGGGTTTGTATATCGGGATGCATCTATGATCTGCTTTCCTACTTTTAATACTTCTACGACTCCGATCAAAGCTACCAGTGAAGTAGTCTTGATCATTCGGGTGAGAAGGTTGACTGCGGAAGGAAGAAGTCTTCGGATAGTCTGCGGAAGGATGATGTAAAGATACACCTGCCATTTGCTTAATCCAAGTCCGTATCCGCTGTCGTACTGATGTTTCGGAATGGAGATCAGTGCGCTTCGCACCAGGTCTCCCATCTCTGCGGTTCCCCAAAAGGTAAATACGATTACTGCTGCTGTCTCACCGGTAAGGTTCATTCCCAGATGCTTGGCTGCTCCGAAATATACCAGAAACAAAAGCACCAGCTGTGGCATGATTCTTACAATCTCAAGGTAAATACGACAGATAAATTTGATTATTTTATTTGGAATGTTCATTACCATTCCGAGAAGAAATCCAAGGATAATGGAAAACACCATGGAAATCAGTGCGATTCTTATTGTTACCCACAAGCCTTGCCAGAGTCTTAATGAGTTGATTCCTTTGAAAAGAACCTCAATCCCCATATTCTGCATAGCGGACTCTCCTTTCTACAAATGAACAGATCAGTGAGATCGGTAAAAGTATGATCAGATATGCGATTACCAGCATCATCAGGGCTTCATCTGTTTTGTAATAAATTCCAATTAAGTCTTTAGTCACAAACATCAGATCTGCAAGTGCTACTGCACTGAATACGGAAGTTTCTTTGATAAGAAAGATTGCATTGGCACAGAATGCAGGAATAGAATTAGACACTGCCTGTGGCAGGATGATGTTTGTAAATACCTGGCGGTTGCTCATTCCGAGACTTAATGCGGATTCTACCTGAATCGGTGGAACATTGTCCAGACCACTTCGGAAAGCCTCTGCCATGTAGCTGCCACCCAGGAATGCCAGACCCGAAATTGCACATTGTTCGGAGCTGAGTACGATTCCGATTTTTGGAAGACCGAAGTACAGGAAGAATAACTGTATCAGCAGTGGGGTGTTTCTCGATAATTCTATGTAGCATTCCACGATCTGGCGAAGTACCGGAATCCTGAAATACTTGATCATGCTACAGACAAGTCCTACGATGATTGCGAGGATCACGCCGATCACTGCCATGTGAAGAGTGAGCTTCGCAGCTTCTATATAAAGAGGTGTCTGTTCGCGGATAAATTCAAAGTTCATGGTTACGTTTTCTCCTTCTCTGACCTTTAGCAGGCGAGTTTTTCATAAATTGCATCTGCAAGTTTTTTATGTCCATATTCATCCAGATGTTCCTGATCTGCTTCGCCCGGCTGCGCATAGGCGGAAGCCTGTAAATAGGAAATGTTTCTTGCTTTTGCAATTTTCTCATATACCCGGTGGAGGTTCAGGGATACTTCTCTGGATCTCTTATCGAATTCCGGATCGAAGTTTTCTTCCCAGATCCGTTCTCCAAGATAGATTGGAGATACCAGAAGAATTTTGGCATCCGGATTTACGGTGTTGATCTGGTTGAGGAGCTGTTCGATTCCCTGTCCGATGACTTCCGGGGTTGCGCTGTATACGCTTTTACAGTCGTTGGTGCCAAGCATGAGGACGATGGTATCTACTGGTCTGTGGCTCTCAAGGATTGCAGGAAGCATTTCTGTTCCTCTTCTTTCTGTACGGAATGGATCGTCGAATACTGTAGTTCTTCCACAAAGACCTTCTTCGATTACTCTGTAGCCTTTTGTTCTTACTTTGTCATCCAGGATGCTGGTCCAGCGGGTGCCCCATCCATATCTCTGATTAGTAGTTCCCGGGATTAAACCGTATGTATTGGAATCGCCGAAACATAAGATTTGTTTCATGTCTTGTCACCTTCTTAACTAATTTTTTTGATACAGGTTTTTGCTTCTCCTGTTTTCATATCTATTTGATAGGAATACTATACAATCTTTATTTTGGTTTGTCAATCCCTTTTTTGCATTTTTTGAAAACGTTTATTTTTATATTATAAAGGGACGCTCAGAAATATTTTTATTTTCCGTGCGGTTTCGGGACCTAAGATATTCTAAGTCCTCAAAAAGCTGCTAAAACCATGAGAATCCAGAGCCAAACTCGCTACGCTCAGACAGTGTCTCTGGATTCTCATAACGCAGTTTTTTGAGAACTAAGAATATCTAAGATCCCTGCAAATGCACGGAAAATAAAAATATTTCTGAGCTGAGCATCGATTGTGATACTTTTTCTTCGCAAGTAAAACTTTCCTGCATAAAAATACGCATTATTTCATAGACATAGACTTGGAATCTTCAAACACTCTAAATCTCACAAATACAGCTTTTATATTGAATATTTTTTATAAAGCAAAAGAGCAGCTACTACACCTGGCACATTGGTGTAATATCTGCTCTTCTTCGTGCGATATTCTGTTATAGATTATAGCACTGCCATTCTTATTTATGCAATACCTGTTCTACTGCATTTTTCCAGCCTGCATATTTCTGGTTACTGTTCACACGCCACTATCCCGAGACATACAGCGCGAATTTATGCGATTAGCATAAATTCTGTGCATCGCGAAGCGTGTTACTGAGAACGGAGTGAACAGTAACTTATTGTTATATTACTGTGAACGAAGCAGACAGTAATAATTTGTCATTCGTGGGCAGCACATATTTTTGCCGGATCAGTTCTGCTTTTTCCTCACACTTCTCAGAAAGTAACAAATCGACCATGCAATGCTCATTCCTGCTGCAATTCCAAAGGCAAAAAGAAAGGTATCCCGTCCATATCCCAGCGCTTGAGCTGTATTTCCTTCCACAATGCTGTTCATGCAATAATAAAGCGTACTTCCAGGAATCAGTGGGATTACGGAAGTAACAAAAAAAGAAGTGGACGTTTCTTTACAGAGCCTTGCAAGAATTTCCGCATACACATCCGCAAGAAAACCAGCCAGCAGCGTCGGAAGAAAAATATTTCCCCAAAATCCTTTTCCCAGCAGGAACACCAACCAGCTAAGAAAGCCACCGGCTGCTGCCAGAGGCAAATATTTCTTTTCATATGAAAAAGGATTCCAAATCCCATAGAGCCAATGGCTCCGGTAATCAATTGCATAATGGTTGCTGCACTCAAAGCCCAAGCCTCCCAAATAAAATAATTGCCCCCATAAATCCAAGCGCCAGTGCCGCCGCAAGGAGCAAAGCAGCGATCAGACGGATAATTCCGGAAAGTGTATCGCCAATCAGCACATCCCGGATCGCGTTTGTTGACATCAATCCCGGAATCAAAAGCATAATGTCACCAATCATAATCTTATCCATATGAAGAAATGGACACAGCAAGTTAAATCCACAGATTGCTCCGCCGGTAAGAAAAGACGCCGCAAACTGAAAAGTCACTTCATTCATACACACCGGGCGAAAATACTGCTGTAATCCCCAAATCAGCACAGCACCAAGTCCTGCTGCAACAGCATCCGGAATACTTCCGCCATAAAAAAGAGCAAAACTGCATGCTGCCAGAATACTTCCCAGAAGTTTCCAAAGCGGCTTCGTCTTATTTATGTTAATTTTATCAAACTCCCTCTGAAGCTCCGCTGCAGGGACAGGATGATTGCAGAAGTGGCGACTCAGGTCATTCAACTGCTCTAATTTGGTAAAATCATTTCCGCCGTTCTCTCTGATCCGACGAGTCTGTGTCCGTGCTCCTTCTCCCGGGAATTCCATCGTAATAACGATACTGGATGTGATTACAAAAACATTCATCTGCACAGCACCGCAGGCATAGCCCATTCGGTTCAACGTATCCTCTACCCGAAAAATCTCCGCACCGCTGTTTAACAGTGCCTCACCCATATCAAGAAAAATATGCAAATAATCTCTGGATGTCTGCATAGAATCGCTCCTTTAAACTTTTATAAACTTTTGTTTCGTTTTGTTGAGTAAACTTTAACATCGATTGTTTATATTTTCAACTTGTTTTAACTATTTCCACATTTTTATAGTTTATATTGTTTAATTTTGTACATTTTTATAGTTTATATTGTTTAATTTTGTACATTTAT
>NZ_QUDO01000027.1 GCF_003477525.1 Ruminococcus sp. AF41-9 | reverse complement strand
GAAATATCCTCATCGAAAACCTGTCTGCGGTATTTAACTACAAGCACAAGATGATAGTGTAGTAAGAATACCGAATGTGCGTTACTATCCAAATCCACTGTATTTCATCATTTCTTTTACTATTCGACTGAATATATTATACCATCATTAGAGTGCAATATCAAGTGAGCAACAGACGCAATTCATCTCCCACCTTAGAGGTGGGAGTCTTCTTGCTGAAAAAGGATAAAAGATATCCATATTTCCATGTACAGACAGATTTTTTATCATAAAAATAAATTTCGTACCAGAGAAATGGAGGAGTTTATCAGACTGGCAGACAAACGAAGCTGACAGAAGTGTAAGCATTAACAAAAATTAATGTAAAAAATAAGAAAACAGGGTTGCTTTTTCCCTGTGGGGCGGTTACAATAACAATGCAAATTGAAAATAATTTTAAAAATGCTGTTTCAAAAACAGGGAACAGCACAAAATTTAAAGAAAAGGCAGGTGGAACAGAATGGATAATTGCGATTCTCATGGGCGAAGTAGTAGCACAGGATCTGAAATAAAAAGAGTATATGAGTATGGCAGCCGTTCTGTTCTGCTGTAGTCATATATTTCTCATCTTTTTAATTTCTCATCCTGTATCTATGAAATCCCCCGAATCATGCAATTACATATCAGCAAATGCATAAAAAAGCAGCAGTAATAAATAAAAGAAGGACTGCTTTCTTTGGTGTGCATTTAACAGATCACATTATCTGGGTGAAAATACAAAAATGCTGTTCAATAGGGACAGTCTGCTTTGTCGTGCGCTGACAGATTACGGTGGTCTTGTGTCTTTATGTACAAAAACGGAGGAAAAAAGATGGAGAAAAGAGTACAGGATTATTCCAAAGATATTCTGAAAGTTATCCGCAGCAATACCTCTCCGGCTGTTATGGCAGGGAGACTGCAGGACTTTCATGAAAATGACCTGGCAGATGTACTGCCGGTACTGACTGTACAGGAACGGTGCAAACTGTACCGTATTCTGGACACAGATATGCTCTCTGATATTTTTGAATATACAGAAGAAGACAACGCAGCAGAGTATCTGAATGAAATGGATGTAAAAAAAGCAGCAGCTATTTTATCCAGAATGGAGACAGATGCCCTGGCAGATGTATTGAATAAAGTAGAGAAAACAAAGAAGAAAATACTGATCGATCTGTTAGAACCTGAGGTTCGCCGTGATGTGGAAATGATCGCGTCTTTTGATGATGACGAGATCGGAAGCCGCATGACCACAAATTATATTGTGATCACGGACAAGCTGACCGTGAAACAGGCGATGAGCAGTCTGATCGAACAGGCTGCAAAGAACGATAACATTTCCACGATCTTCGTAGTGACAGAACAGCAGAAATTTTACGGAGCGATTGATCTGAAGGAACTGATCATTGCCAGACGTGATGACCTTCTCGAGAACCTGGTAGTCACATCCTATCCTTATGTGTACGCAGAGGAGAATATTGATGACTGTATCGAAGACCTGAAGGATTATTCCGAGGATTCCATTCCGGTGCTTGATAATGACAATCAGCTTCTCGGCGTAATTACATCCTCAAGTATCATCAATCTGGTTGATGACGAGATGGGTGATGATTATGCGAAGCTGGCCGGTCTGACCGCAGAGGAAGATCTGAAAGAGCCGCTGAAAGAAAGCATGAAAAAACGTCTTCCATGGCTGGTTATTCTGCTTGGACTTGGTATGGTTGTTTCTTCTGTAGTTGGAATTTTTGAGAAGGTAGTTACGGAACTTCCGATCATTATGTGTTTCCAGTCCCTGATCCTGGACATGGCAGGTAATGTAGGTACACAGTCTCTGGCTGTGACCATCCGTGTTCTTATGGATGAATCTCTGACAGGAAAGCAGAAACTGGAACTGGTATGGAAAGAAATGCGGATTGGCTTGTGCAACGGCGGTATTCTGGGATTCTGTTCCTTCGTACTGATCGGACTGTTTATTTATCTGTTTAAAGGAAAAACCTTACTGTTCTCCTATGCAGTATCCGGATGTATTGGTGCGGCACTGCTGCTGGCAATGTTGATTTCCAGTGCGGTAGGTACCTGTATTCCGCTGTTCTTTAAGAAAATCAATGTCGACCCGGCAGTTGCTTCCGGTCCTCTGATCACTACCATCAATGACCTTGTGGCAGTTGTGACATATTACGGACTGAGCTGGGTGCTTTTACTTGAGGTACTGCATATGGCAGGCTGATAAAGAAGAAAGATATCATAGATATCATGTGGAAAAGACAGAAATATAATAGAAAATATAACAGAAAGCATAGTGAAACTATAGCGATCCTCTAAAATAACGCATCTTAATCCAGTCCATCAGAGGGTGAAATCCTGCGTCAGATATCTTTGCCGTGTGTCAGCACGCCTGCAGATATCTTCCTTGTCTTTCACCCTCTGCTGAACTGTCTTAAATGCATTATTTACGAGGATTGCTATAGTGTGAAAAAACAAACAAAATAAACACGATTTAGTGTAAAAAACAAAGAAAAATACATTGATTTTTACATGAATAATTATTAAAATATAGTCAACAATAAAATTACAGGGGCGGAAATCATTCTCGCCCCTGTAATTTTAGCCGAATAAACTATGAAACAGATATTCGATTATGAGTAAGTAACGAAGCGCACTGTAAATTCTGGAATTGCTATAAGCGGAAAACTGTATATCTGAAGGAGGTTAAAGTAATGTACAGAAAAATTATGGACTTCCTGGAAAACTGGAAAGAAAGTAAACACCGAAAACCACTTATCCTGCAAGGAGCAAGACAGGTAGGAAAGACATATTCTGTTTTGGAATTTGGACGAAAACATTATGAGAATGTAGCATATTTTAATTTTGAAATGAATCCAAGACTGAATGAAACCTTTGAAGAAAACATCAGCCCGGATTATCTGATTCCTATTTTGTCACACATAGCAGGACAGACGATCATAAAAGAAAAGACATTGATCATATTTGATGAAATACAGCTTTGCGAACGGGCACTGACATCATTGAAATATTTTTGCGAAGATGCTCCTGAGTATCATATTATTGTAGCAGGCAGTCTCCTTGGCGTAGCAGTAAACAGAACGAAATTTTCATTTCCTGTCGGTAAAGTAGATATGAAAACATTATATCCAATGGATTTAGAAGAATTTATGCTGGCAATGGGAGAAGAAACCCTGGTAAAACAGATCAGGAAAAGCTTTGCGACAGATACACCTCTGCCATCTGCGATTCATGAATCTGCCATGCAGCTTTACAGAAAATATCTTGTTGTGGGAGGCATGCCGGAGTGTGTGATGAAATATGCAGAGACTCAGGATTACATTCTTGTACGTTATACCCAGGATACAATTCTTGCAAGTTATCTCAATGATATGAGCAAATATAATACTCAAAATGAGATTAAGAAGACAAGACTTACTTATGACAATATAACCGTCCAGCTTTCAAAGAAAAATACACGTTTCCAGTACAAACTGATAAAAAAAGGCGGACGTGCATCAGAATTTGAGAACGCTATTGAATGGCTCTGCCTGTCTGGAATCGTTTCACAGGTATACCGGGTAGAACAGATTAAAAAGCCTCTTGAGAATTACCGTGATATTGATTCATTCAAAATTTATGTATCAGATATGGGACTGCTTTGCGCCAAAAAAGATCTGTCACCGGTAGATGTTCTTTATATGGTAGATGAGATTAATGATTTCAAGGGTGGTATGGCAGAGAATTATGTGAATGTCCAGCTTGCTGTTAATGGATACCATACGTATTACTGGGAAACAGACCGGGGAGCAGAGATTGATTTTATCATCCAAAGAGATGGAAAATTAATTCCAATAGAAGTGAAATCAGCAGATAATACCCGGGCTAAAAGCCTGCAGATTTATATGGAGACTTTTAAACCGGATTATGCGATCAGACTCTCTGCAAAGAATTTTGGGTTTGAGGATAATAAGAAGATAGTTCCGCTTTATGCGGCATTTTGCATTTAGTTAAAATAAAAATATTAAAAATACGCCTTTCTGGAAAAAGATTGATTCGGAAAAGCGTATTTTTACATTAAAGAGATCCAACAGATATTTCTTTTAAAATTATTTTGGTCAGAATCAGGCATTCTGCTCATTTCTGCGTTTATATTCTTCACCCCATGCCCACATCGCATCCATGATCGGTTTCAGACTGTACCCGACCTCTGTCAGAGTATATTCCACCCGCGGCGGCACTTCCGCATAAACCTTACGTGTAAGCAGTCCGGATTCTTCCATCTGGCGAAGCTGGGAAGTGAGAACTTTCTGGCTCACATGCCCGATGGATTTTTTTAATTCACCGAAACGCTTCGTCCCCTGCAGAAGACTCCGGCAACCCGCCATATGAATTCTAAATCATTTATGTTAAGATGAGTATATACATAGAATTATCGGAACTGTTTTTACAGTGAAGCAATTCGAAAGTATCATACATAGCAGGTGAGAAAAAAATAATTTTAACCTTGATATTTATAATACAGCGAAGCGGAACATCTCTGTTTCCCTCCGCGGCAAAATCCAGAACATTCATAACGAAAAACTGGACGAAATTTTTGAGAAGAACACCTACATGCAAAGCATCTATCCCGGGGATAGCAGAACCGCTCTGGAAGTATTCCGCATATACGAAGCAGAGGGAGAATTTTTCGATATCAGTGATCCGTCTCATATCGTAAGAGACCATTTCACACTGGGAAATCCGGCAGAAACAAAATCTGGCTATGAGGTCACAGATACCTGCATCGGATGTAAATTATGTTATTCTGTCTGTCCCCAGAAATGTATTGATATTGAAAAAATTCCGGCAGAAATAAACCAGAATCACTGTCTGCACTGCGGAAGATGCGAAGAAATCTGCCCGAAACAGGCAATCAGAAAGAGAGGCTGATACGTTATGAATCAAAGTGAAAAACGAATTTATCTGATTCAGGAACTGTTAAAAGAAAGCGATGAATACAGCAGAATTACGATTCCGAAGAAAACAGAAGAACAGAAATTACTGCTTCGCGGCCTGATGAATATCCGTCCGCTGAGAAAAAACAATCCGGATTTTCAGCAGATCCAGGATTCCTATTTAACAGAAGAAACCCGGCAGAAAGGAATCGTAACTTTGGAAGAATTGTCTCCGATCCAGCCAGGAATTTATGTATGGCAGGGCGACATTACAACTTTACAGTGCGATGCCATCGTAAATGCAGCCAACAGCGGAATGACAGGCTGCTATGTTCCAAACCACCGCTGTATTGATAACTGCATTCATACATTTGCCGGTACGCAGCTTCGCCTTGACTGCGCAGAAATGATGCACAGACAGGGGTATGAAGAGCCAACCGGACAGGCGAAGATTACACCGGGGTACAATCTCCCATGCAAATATATTCTTCACACAGTTGGTCCGATTATCCGTGGCAGGTTAACCACAGACGACTGTAAACTGCTTGCATCCTGCTATCGTTCCTGTCTGGAACTTGCTGCAGAAAACAATCTGGAAAGCGTTGCATTCTGCTGTATTTCCACAGGGGAATTTCATTTTCCAAACGACAAAGCAGCGGAGATTGCAGTAACAGAAGTCAGAACATTTTTACAGAAAGAAACAAGCGTAAAGAAGGTAATATTCAATGTTTTCAAAGACCTTGACAAAGAAATCTACGAGAGATTACTCAGTGCAGACTGAGCAGCTAAAAAAGAAAATCAATGATGCAGATGCGGTAGTTATAGGCGCAGGAGCAGGTCTGTCCACATCAGCAGGCTTCACTTATTCGGGAGAAAGATTTACCAGATATTTTTCTGATTTCATAGATAAATACGGATTTCAGGACATGTACTCCGGCGGCTTTTATCCGTTTGATTCACTGGAAGAACACTGGGCGTACTGGAGCAGATACATCTATATCAACCGCTACATGAATGCACCGAAACCAGTTTATTCAAATCTGTACGAACTGGTAAAAGACAAGGACTATTTTGTACTTACTACCAATGTAGATCACTGTTTCCAGAAAGCCGGATTTGACAAACACCGCCTGTTCTATACACAGGGCGATTACGGATTATTCCAGTGCAGCACACCATGCCATCAGGCTGCTTACGATAATGAAGAACTGGTTCGCCGGATGTTAGAAGCACAGGGATTCTGCATTGGCAATGACAAAGCAAAGGAAGAAATCAAAAAGAATGCAAAAGAAGAGGCGAAAGCACTCCGACTGAATCTACTGCAGGGTTCGGATGATCTGATTCAGACAGATGCTATTTTGAAAATGCAGATTCCATCAGAACTTGTGCCTCACTGTCCGCAATGCGGCCGCCCGATGACCATGAACCTGCGAGCAGACAACACCTTTGTAGAAGATGAAGGATGGCATCAGGCAGCATTTCGATACGAGGATTTTCTTCGCCGCCACAAAAATCTGAACATCCTGTTTCTGGAACTTGGTGTGGGTTACAACACTCCCGGCATCATCAAATATCCTTTCTGGCAGATGACAGATAAATGGGAAAACGCTTCCTATGCCTGCATCAACGCCGGCGATGCAGCCGCCCCGGAAGAAATTAAAAAGAAATCGATCTGCATAAATGGAGATATCGGAGAGGTTATCCTGAACTTATAGTAAATTTTTCAGGCTGTTCCCTGAGTCTGGGTGAGCAGTCTTTTTTTATTTCTGGACAGATTAGTCTTAATGTGTCATACTTGACAAAGAGGCATCAATATAGTATTCTAAATGAAATCATACTAAATAAGTAGGAAAGCAAAAGAATACTGTAAAGGTGAAATATCCACTGTAATAATTCTGATTAGTAATAAAAAATAACAGAGTTAAATAAGAAGAATTGTTAAAGTGAAGGACAAGGAGAAAACAAACATATGAGAAAAAAATTACTCATGGTACTGCTTGCAGGCGTTCTGGCAGCAGGCACAGGTGCAGCAGGTGTGACAGCATTTGCAGCAGAGAACACAGAAGGAACAAAGGCTGAAGGCGGCAATATCACAATCGCCGTAACCTCAGACCCGCAGAACATCAACCCACTTTATGTTGTGGACCAGACAAGTTTTGACATGATGCAGTCTCTTTACTGTCCGTTTTTTGAAATTGTAAACGGCGAAATGTTCTATGGAAACGGCTTATGCGAGAGCGTAACTGCAAATGACGACGCCAGCGAATTCACCCTGAAACTGAAAGACGGACTGAAATGGCACGACGGCGAACCTCTTACCGCAGATGACGTGGTATTTACCATGCAGGTACTGGTAGATGAAAGCCAGAATGTTCCATATTCTTCTTACGGCTATGTAGATGGAAAAGCAGTAGAAGCAGAGAAAGTAGATGATCTGACTGTAAAACTGACACTCGGTTCTTCTTCCGCAGGTTTCCTTGGCGGACTCAGCCAGGTTTACTGTATCCCGAAACACATCTATGAGGGTGTGGATAATATCGGAAGCAGTGAATTAAATGATAATCCGGTAGGAAACGGACCATTCAAATTCGAAGAGTACAAATCAGGAGAATACTATAAAGTTACGAAATTTGATGACTGGTTTGATGACGTAAATCTGGACAGCATCACATTTAAGATCGTAAAAGATTCCAGCTCCGCAAACGCAGCTCTGGCAAGCGGTGATCTGGATGCCCGTCTCATCAGCGCAGACGATTATGATACAGTCAGTGCTTATGACAACGTAAACATCAATACATACAATTCCGGACGTGTCAATGCCATGTTCATGAATGAGCTGAATGAAGACCTTCAGGATGTCAATGTACGTCAGGCAATTGCCTATGCATTAAATAAAGAAGAATTCTGCCAGTTCGCATTTATTTCTGAGGACTATGCAGAACCGGCATACTCCCTGTTTACTCCGGACACTCTTTACTATACAGAACCGGACAACACTTATGACAATGACCCTGCAAAAGCACAGGAACTTCTCTCTGGGGCAGGAAAGACAAACCTTTCCCTGAACCTGATGTATGTTTCCACAGATAAGACTATGGAGAGTGAAGCACTCTACGTACAGTCTGCTCTTGCAAACGCAGGCATCACCATCAATCTTGTTCCGACAGACGAGTCTACATTTAAGAACAAGACAAAAGATCCGGAATGCACAGATTATGATCTGGTATTAAGCTACTACACACTTGGCGAGGAACCAAGCCTTTATGCAGATATGTGTTCTTCTGACAGCCGTTCCAACTACTCCAGAATTTCAGACGCAGATCTGGATGCACTCTGGGAAAAAGGAAACAGCACAGCAGACGAGACAGAACGTGCAGAAGTTTATAAAGAAATCCAGAACACCATCAACGATAATATGTACATCTATCCGATCGCATACTCCAACGGTTTCTATGCAGTAAACAAGGAGTTCGGCGGATTTGATGAGTGTCTGTTAAAGACCATCTACTATGATTATTCTAAAATTTATGCAGTAGAGTAATTTCCCGAAAAGGAAGTATATAGCAAACGTATAAAAACAGAAATAGCAGAAAAGATGAGAAAAAGGCTGACGCAATTTTTTTTGCGGCAGCCACTTTCCTGTTATGGAGAAGTTTGAGAAGCTTAACCGTTAAAACAATAAAAACAGTTCTTATTAACAGGAAAAAAACTGAAAAAATAAAAAACGAAGCCTGTCAGAGAAAAAAATCAGGCTGAATAAGAAAAGGAGAGTAAGAGTTACTGTGAAAAAAATAGTAAACCGTCTGTTACAGTGTATTCTGACACTGTTTATTGTCTCGGTACTCTGTTTCGCACTCACCAAGGCAGCTCCGGGTGATCCGGTCCTGACTTATGTGGAGCCGAACATGAGTGAAGAATACATTCAGAACTTAAGAGAAAGTCTGGGCCTGACGAAGCCCTTATATGAACAATACTTTTTATGGCTGGGAAGGATCATGCATGGAAATTTCGGTAATTCCCTCATGAACAACCGCCCGGTACTGACACAGATGCTGGAGCGTCTGCCTGCACTGTGATCCTGATGGGAAGCAGTATGGTTCTGGGATTCCTGATCGCAGTAGTTCTGGGACTTTATTCTGGTAAAAACCAAAATGGCATTCTGGATAAGATCACCAGTTTATTCTGCTATATAGGAGTTTCTATTCCGACTTTCTGGTTCGGAATCATGCTGATCTATCTTCTGAGTGTTCATCTCCATCTTCTTCCAAGTATCGGAATGCACTCGGATGGGGACCGTTCTTTCGGGGATCTGGTACTCCATATGATCATGCCGTGTGCGGTACTGACTTTCGCCAATGCGTCCCAGTACATCCGCTATCTGCGCAGCAGTACGATCACGGAAATGTCCTCTGACTATGTCATGGTGCAGACCGCCTATGGTATGAAAGATTCAGGAATCCTTTTCCACCATGTACTGAAAAACGCCATGCTTCCGATGATCACAGTTCTTGGTATGAGCCTTCAGTCACTGGTTTCCGGTGCGATCATCACAGAGCAGGTTTTTGCATGGCCGGGAATCGGACAGCTTGCAGTAACTGCGGTTATGCAGTATGATTACCCGCTGATCATGGGAATTACCATGTTTACCGCGCTTTTGGTTGTTGTCGGAAACCTTCTGGCAGATGTGCTGTATGCAGTCTTTGACCCACGAATCCGTAAGGCCGGAGCATAGGAGGTGACAGAAGAATGAGAGAAAATATCTGGAAAAATATCAAACGTGGATTCAAATCCAATAAACTTGCTATTGTAGGAGCAGTAGCCATCATCCTGCTTGCGCTGATCTCGATTTTTGCCTTTCTGTATCCGGTAGACCCGAATGCGTTGAGTGCAACAGAACGACTTCTGGGACCATCCATGAGCCATCCGTTTGGAACTGATGACATGGGAAGAGATTATCTGGCGAGATGCATTTACGGAGGAAGAGCCTCCCTCCTGGTTGGTTTCCTTTCCATGATCCTGTCTACAGCCATCGGTGTACTGGTTGGTTCTGTCAGCGGATTTATGGGTGGGGCAGTGGATGCAGTTCTGATGCGTCTGGTAGATGCACTGATGAGCCTCCCGACCTTCCTGATCATGATCGTTATGAATGCTTATTTGAAACCGGGACTTCAGAATATCGTCCTGATCATCGGATTCCTGACGTGGATGAACATTGCCAGAATTGTCCGCGGTGAGACAATCTCCCTGAACGAACGGGAATATGTCATCTATGCAAAGATTTCCGGACAGAAAAAGGGAGCAACGATCTTGCATCACATTCTGCCAAACATCATGCCGACGATCATTGTCGCAGCGACCATGAATATCGCAAATGCCATCCTCATGGAATCTGCCCTGAGTTTCTTTGGCCTGGGTATCCAGCCACCGACAGCATCCTGGGGAAGTATGCTCAGCAATGCACAGCGATATATCCAGCAGGCACCGCACCTGGCAGTTTTCCCGGGACTTCTCATCCTGATCACGGTAATCAGCTTTAACTATCTCGGAGAAGTACTCCGTAAAGTGTTTGAACCAAAGTAAAGTAAGGAGGACAAAAGAATGGAAAAATTACTGGAAGTGAAAAACCTGAAAGTGTCTTTCTTTACAGATTTAGGGGAGACACAGGCAGTCAAAGATGCCGGATTTGCGATTGAGAAAGGGGATTTTTTCGGAATCGTAGGAGAATCCGGAAGTGGAAAAAGTGTAACAACCAAGTCAATCCTGAGACTGGGAACTTCAAACTGCAAAGTTCTCGGTGGAGAGATCCTTTTTAAAGGCGAAGATATCCTGAAGAAAAATGCAGCAGAGTTAAGAGAAATCCGCGGAGGCGAGATCGCAATGATCTTTCAGGATTCTCTTTCTGCCTTAAATCCGGTTTATACAGTCGGAAGCAAGATGGTGGAACTGATTCGCCGCCATACGAAAATGTCAAAAGCAGAAGCGAAGAAACGTGCCGTAGAGCTGCTGGCAGCAGTAGGGATCACGGACCCGGAGAAATCCATGAAAAGTTATCCGCATGAACTCTCCGGCGGAATGCGCCAGCGTGTCATGATCGCCATGGCAATGAGCAGCAATCCACAGATTCTGATCGCAGATGAGCCGACAACTGCCCTTGATGTAACCATTCAGGCGCAGATTCTTCACCTTCTTCTTGATCTTCAGAAGAAAAACGGCATGAGCATTATTCTGATCACCCATGACCTGGGCGTTGTGGCACAGACCTGTAAACGGGTGGCAGTTATGTGCGGAGGCTACGTGGTGGAAGAGGGGGCGGTGGAAGACATTTTCCTTCATCCGGGACATCCGTATACCCAGCACTGATCGCCAGTATGCCGAGAGTGGGCGGAACCTTCGAACAGTTCCTCGAAAGAGATCTTTCAGACAGCAGCGGACTGCTCTGTCCATTCCTGAACCGCTGCAAATATGCAGATGCAGCCTGCGAGAAATGTGTTCCGGACTTTTATGAACCAAAGGCAGGACACAGAATCCGCTGTCACAGAAGGGAGGAGCAGAAATGAGTGAAACACTGATCGAGGTAAAGAATCTGCAGGTACATTTTAAGCGGAAATCATCGAAACTCCTTTCCTTTAAGCCGGAGATTCTCAAAGCAGTAGACAACGTAAACTTTACGATCGAAAAGGGAAAAACATTCGGTTTGGTAGGAGAATCCGGAAGTGGGAAATCTACAATCGGAAAAGCAATCCTGCGTTATCATAAACCGACAGGCGGCGAGATTTTCTATGAGGGAAAAGAAATCGGCTCCATGTCAGAAAAGGAACTTCTGTCATACAGAAAGAAAATGCAGTCCGTATTTCAGGACCCGTATTCTTCCCTGGATCCGAGTCATACGGTACAGGATATCATCTGTGAGCCAATGGAAATCCATAAGATGCACACTGCAGCAGAACGAAAAGAACGTGCCCGCGAACTGATCCGTGTGGTCGGCCTGAAAGAACAGGACCTTCTGAAATATCCTCATGAATTTTCCGGCGGACAGAGACAGAGAATTTCCATTGCCAGAGCGCTTTCTGTCAAACCGGAATTTGTAGTCTGTGATGAACCAATTTCTGCACTGGACGTATCTCTTCAGGCGCAGATCGTACAGATGCTTCAGGATTTACAGCAGAAGTATGGTCTGACATATCTGTTTATCAGTCACCAGCTTCAGGTTGTGCAGAAAATCTGTGATGAGATCGGTGTTCTTTATCTTGGAAACCTGATGGAGATTTCCGATGCAGAAAAGCTTTATTCCAATCCTCTGCATCCTTATACAAAGATGCTGATCTCATCTATTCCGGTGCCGGACCCAAGAATTAAGACTCTGGACAAGATTGTGACAGATACAGGAGTCCAGTCAAGAGGAATCGGCGGATGCAGATTCCACAACAGATGTCCGGGATGCACAGAGAGATGCAGACAGGAAGTTCCTGCACTGAGGGAAGTGGAAGCAGGGCATTTTGTAGCGTGTCATAAATACGAATGAACAGGAGATTTTTGCAATGGTAAGTAATGAAGTATATCAGAATTACATCGGTATTCTGAAAGAAGAAATGATCCCTGCAATGGGATGTACAGAACCCATTGCTCTGGCATATGGAGCTGCCAGAGCCCGTGAAGTTCTGGGAAAAGAACCGGAACGGATCGTGGCACACTGCAGTGGAAATATTGTAAAAAATGTCCGTTGTGTGATCATCCCAAATTCCGGCGGCCTGACAGGAATTGAAGCAGGTGTTGTCCTTGGCGCAGTAGCCGGGGATGCAGCCCTGAACATGGAAGTACTGTCAAAAGTAAATGAAAAAGACAGAAAACACTGCCGGGAACTTCTGGAGAAGAAAATCTGTAAAGTAGAACTTCTTGATTCACCGATTGTACTGCACATCATTATTGAGATGTATGCAGGAGAAGACTCTGTAAGTCTGGAAATCAAATATGATCACATCAATGTCACAAAGATTGTGAAAAATCAGGAAATCCTGCTGGATACAGAAGGAAACGGTAAATCAGAAGAAGTTTCTGACAAAGGACTGACGGCTGACCGGGCAATGTTAAATCTGGAAGATATTAAAGAATTTGCCGACACGGTAAATATTGAAGATGTCAGAGAGATGCTTGAGAATCAGGTCCACAGTAATATGCAAATCGCCCATGAGGGAATGACCGGAAAATATGGTCTGGGAATCGGCCGTGTGATCCGTGAAACCTACTCCAATGACATGCTCACCAAAATGCGAAGCCTCACAGCCGCAGCATCCGAAGCCAGAATGGGCGGATGCGATATGCCGGTAGTCATCAACTCTGGAAGTGGAAACCAGGGAATTGCCTGTTCTGTACCGCTGATCGTTTATGCAAGAGAGATGGAACTGCCGGATTATGTTCTTTACCGTGCACTGGTATTTTCCAATCTCTTAACTGTATATCAGAAACAGTACATCGGCAAACTTTCCGCTTTCTGCGGTGCAGTCTCCGCATCCTGTGCAGCCGGTGCCGGAATCACTTATATGGTAGGTGCTGATCTTTCTGTGATCAAAAAGACCATCGAGAACACCCTCGCCAATATCCCGGGAATTATCTGCGACGGAGCCAAAATCTCCTGCGCAGCCAAGATCGCAGCCAGCCTTGATGCAGCATACCTTGCCCATCATCTTGCCATGAACGGCCAGTCCTATGCCCCATACACCGGAATCCTCCAGGAAGAAGCCGGAGAAACCATCAGCTGCGTAGGACAGATCGGGAAAGAGGGAATGAAAGAAACAGATAAAGAAATTCTGCGTATTATGCTGGAAAGTGTATGATAGATAAATTAAGGTCAGGAAGCAAAGAAAGAATATCTGCCTGACCTGAAAACGCAGATTTGCCATAAAAAAATATGCAAAAATAAAAATAGATTATACGGAACAGTTACGAACCGTATAATCTATTTTTTGTCGCAGAAAATTACCTGATAATACTTTTGCGGTTTAAAAAGTCCTCCGTGCAGGAAGTTTATCCGTCTATCATGGACGTGGCAAAATGCTTCAAAACAACGCATGGAAGCGGGAATGAACGAACACCTGTCCAAGCCGTTAAGTGAAGCAAAGCTGCTGGAAGCTATCGGCCGGTATTTTGGATAGAAACAAAAATGAAATGGATTCTGCCAGAAAATGGACAGAATCTATTTTTGTGATAAAATATAGGCAGAATATCAGAGTTAAAAATGTTCATTTCTGAATGGAACTGGCAAAGGAGGTATTGCACCATGGAAGACAAAAAACTATTTCAGATCGGTGAGGTAGCAAAGATGTTTCAGCTCAGCGTAGGAAGCCTGCGCCACTACGAAAAAGCCGGCCTCCTGAAACCGGAATATACAGACAAGGAAGTTATCCTATGAAGAAGATAAAAAATATATTTATATTTCTGGTCATATGCAGTATGGTGACAGCATTGTTTCTGGGAATAAAAACAGAACTGTCACCACAAAAAGTTTATTATGGAACCGTACACGCAGAAGAAGGTACCTTGCACAGGAATCGGGAAGCCAGAATGTAGATTATACCTGCCAGATTCCAGACGCCCCCAAGGATACACAATGGGTCATGATGCTCCAGTCCCACTGGACAGATTATGAAATCTATGTAGATGATCAGAGAATATACAGCACACTGGGAAAACGAACAGGAGCATTTCATTTGTTTGATTTACCGGATGGAGAAACACTTCATATCCGATATCTGAATGAAAATGCATCAGCGGTAAATGCAATAGAAAACTCCAAAGTATGGATCGGAGATAAAAGCAGCATCCCGATTTCCGCTGCCATCGGCTATGCCTGGACCGCAGAAAGCCACAAAGACCTGGAGAAACTTCTGCATGAAGCAGACGGATCCATGTATGAAAACAAAAAGAAATTAAAAGCATGCAGGTAAATAACAGAAAATCTGCAGCCAGATAAATTATAATTTTATATGATTCTGTATATTTTATTCTGTACCACAGTCCAAAATTTTTGTATAATAAAGATATCTAATTATACGAACGGAGGTCATAAACTTATGGGACAGAATAACACAGCAGACAAATGGTGGAAGAAAATCGTAGTATACCAGATCTACCCAAAGAGCTTCCAGGACAGCAATGGTGACGGAATCGGAGATATCAACGGAATCATCAGCCGTCTGGATTACCTGAAAGACCTTGGAATCGGTGCAATCTGGTTATCACCGGTCTTCAAATCTCCACAGGATGACAACGGCTACGATATTTCAGACTACACAGACATCGATCCAATGTTTGGATGCCTCGATGACATGCAGCGTCTCATCGAAGAGGGAAAGAAACGCGGCATCTACATGATCATGGACCTTGTGCTGAATCATTCTTCCGATGAACACAAATGGTTCATAGAGGCAAAGAAAAGCAAAGATAATCCATACCATGATTATTATGTATGGCGTGACGGCGTAGAAGGAGTCCTGCCGAATGATATGAAAGCATCTTTCGGAGGTTCTGCATGGGAGTGGGTTCCGGAACTCGGACAGTACTACTTCCACCAGTTCTCAGTGAAACAGCCGGACCTGAACTGGGACAACCCGAAAGTCAGACAGGAATTATTTGATATGATCTACGGATGGATGGAAAAAGGCGTAGGCGGATTCCGTCTGGACGTAATCGATCAGATCGCAAAAGAGCCGGACAAGAAAATCACAGCCAACGGACCGATGCTTCACAACTACATCCGTGAAATGAGCAAAGCCACATTCCAGAAAGGCGACCTGATCACAGTAGGCGAAACCTGGGGTGCAACCACTGAACTTGCCAAACTCTACAGCAACCCGGACGGCAGCGAATTTTCCATGGTATTCCAGTTTGAACACATTCTCCTTGACCAGCAGGAGGGAAAAGAGAAATGGGATCTTGCACCATTCCCGTTTATGAAATTTAAACAGATTATCAAGAAATGGCAGAAAGAACTCTACAAATGCGGATGGAACAGCCTCTTCTGGAACAACCATGATCTTCCAAGAATCGTCTCCCGCTGGGGCAATGACAAAGAATACCGTGTAGAATCTGCCAAAATGCTTGCAACATTACTTCACGGTTTACAGGGAACTCCATACGTTTACCAGGGTGAAGAACTCGGAATGACCAACGTAAAATTTGACATCGAAGACTACAAAGACATCGAAACCCTGAACTTATACAAAGAACGTCTGGAAAAAGGCTATGCCAAAGAAGATATCATGGAATCTATCTATGTAAAAGGCCGTGACAATGCCAGAACCCCAATGCAGTGGGATGACACAGAAAACGCAGGATTTACCACAGGCACTCCATGGATCAAAGTAAATCCAAACTACAAAACCATCAACGCAAAATCCCAGACCAGCGATAAGAATTCCATTTTCACATACTACAAGAACCTGATCGCATTCCGAAAAGAATACCCGGTATTTGTAGATGGAGACTTCGAAATGCTTCTGGAAGAAAATGAACACCTCTTCGCCTACAAACGAACCACAGAAGACGCAAAACTCTACGTGTTCTGCAACTTCTACGGCGAAACAGAAACCTGCGACATGCTGGAAGAAATGCAAGATAAGAAACTTCTGATCAGCAACTATGCAGAGCAAGAGGATAATATCTTAAAGCCTTATGAAGCAAGAATGTATATAGAACTTTAAATATATGATTTCCATAAGCCTGTCGAAACAAAAACGGCAGACTTATCGGCGTTATTGGAAATTTATTTTTATATTGGAGTACTATATTTATGAAAGTAATAGGAATTGATATAGGAACAACAACCATCAGCGGAGTTGTTATGGAGAACACCAGTTTACAACTTTATAAATGATAGACTTGTTGATGAATCAGCTGTTTTAAGGCCTTTGTCATGGCATTTGATTTTATATGTGTTTCGATATTTTTTACGAAAGTGGCAAAAAATATCTGACTGCGATGCCCTGACTTAATTCAATACGAAACTCCTGTACGCGTTTTGTACGGTACTCAGAAAAATGTTCGTTCTGATAGGGCAGAAACATCAGAAAGTCCTGTACGATATTTTTTTATGAAAAAGTTGTAAAGTGGTGTCTACATATAATAACTAAAGCAGTATAGTGATAAAGTGATAAATAAAAATATTGAAAAAAGCTTGAAAATTGTTTCTAAATTTTGTATAATGTCTCACAAATAGGGAGCTCAAACAGATGGGCTGAGAGTAGACTTGATTAGTCTTGACCTGGAACCTGATTTGGATAATGCCAACGTAGGGAAATAGGAAATATATGTCGTGAATGAATAGACTTGTGTATCGTGCTCTCTGTTTTTTGTGTGAACTGGGGGCACCACTTTTCACAGAGCATTTCAGGCGCCGGACAACAGGAATAGTATGTTGTCCGGTGCCTTTTTGTATACTTTCATGGTGTTAGAAAGGAGCATATCCATGGTAAAGATTAATGGAGAGGCAAAAGAAATTGCCGGAAAAAATCTACTGGAGTATCTGATAGAAAACGGATTTAATCCGGAGCATCTGGTGGTAGAACGAAATTTAGAGATCATCCAGAAAGAGCAGTTCGGAAGCGTGACAATTCAGGATGAAGATGTGATCGAAGTTTTACGATTTGTCGGAGGAGGCTGAAAAAGAGCCTGAAAATTTATAGAATATGACTGAAAAAGAGGAGAAAACACAATGGAAGATAAATTTGTATTAGGCGGAAAAGAATTTAAGAGTCGATTTATTCTCGGATCAGGAAAATATAACCTGAATCTGATCAAGGCAGCAGTTGAACAGGGTGGTGCAGAGATCATCACCCTTGCACTTCGACGTGCAAATACTCAGGAAAAGGATAATATCCTGGATTTCATCCCGAAAGGAGTCACACTTCTTCCAAATACATCTGGTGCGAGAAATGCCGAAGAAGCTGTCAGAATCGCAAGGCTGAGCAGAGCCATGGGATGCGGAGATTTTGTAAAAATAGAAATTATGCGTGATGCAAAATATCTTTTTCCGGATAATTATGAGACAGTCAAAGCAACAGAAATTCTGGCAAAGGAAGGCTTCGTTGTGCTGCCATATATGAATCCGGATTTAAATGTGGCAAGGGATCTCCAGAATGCCGGAGCAGCAGCGGTTATGCCATTGGCTGCACCGATCGGAAGTAATAAAGGACTGGCAACAAAAGCCATGATTCAGGTACTGATCGATGAGATTGATCTGCCCATCATTGTAGACGCAGGGATCGGAAAACCATCACAGGCATGTGAAGCTATGGAAATGGGAGCAGCAGCAATCATGGCAAATACAGCAATCGCCACAGCAGGAGATGTACCGGAGATGGCAGCAGCATTTAAACTGGCCATCGAAGCAGGTCGAAAAGCTTATCTTACCGGAATGGGAAGAGTACTTGCCAGAGGCGGAAGCGCATCCGATCCGCTGACTGGATTTTTACGCTAAGGGGGAAGCTGAAATTATGAATGAGGAAAATCAGGTATATTTTGTAGATAGTGATAAACTCCCACCGGCAGCACTGGAGAGAAAACACCGTCTGGAACAAGATCCGTCTTTTCGTACCAACCATATGGAGTATATGGAAGGCATGCAGGTCATTGAATCAGATATCAAAGATAAAGTACTTCGGGCGATGGATGAGTACGATTACGATGCATATACAACGAATGATGTAGAACGGGCACTTTCTCATGAGTCATGTTCCATCGAGGATTTTAAAGCACTTTTATCCCCGGCAGCGGCACCGTATCTTGAGCAGATGGCAAGAAAAGCGGAGGAGATTACCAGAAATCATTTTGGAAATACCGTTTATATTTTTACTCCGTTATATATTGCAAACTATTGTCAGAATTACTGTATTTACTGTGGCTTTAACTGTTATAATAATATACGAAGAAAAAAACTGACATTTGAAGAAATCGACCATGAAATGCAGGTTATTGCAAGAACAGGAATGGAAGAAATCCTGATTCTGACTGGTGAGAGCCGTGCATATTCTGATGTGAAATACATTGGGGAAGCTGTTAAAATTGCGAAAAAGTATTTCAAAAATATTGGTATCGAGATTTATCCGGTGAATGTGGATGAGTATCAATATCTCCATGAGTGTGGTGTGGATTATGTAACAGTCTTTCAGGAAACTTACCATACTGACAAATACGAAACGCTTCATCTTATGGGACATAAACGTGTCTGGCCATACCGTTTTGATGCACAGGAACGTGCATTAATGGGAGGCATGAGAGGAGCCGGATTTTCGGCACTTCTGGGGCTTGACGACTTCCGAAAAGATGCATTGGCTACTGCGCTTCATGTGTATTACATTAACCGTAAATATCCCCATGCAGAGTTATCTTTAAGCTGTCCGCGCTTACGTCCGATCGTGAATAATGACAAGATCAATCCGCGTGATGTGGGAGAGAAAGAACTCTGTCAGGTATTATGTGCATACCGTATATTTCTGCCATTTGCGGGAATTACCGTGTCCAGTCGTGAGAGTGCTGAGTTTCGAAATGGAATCACAAAGATTTGTGCAACCAAGGTTTCCGCAGGTGTTTCCACCGGAATTGGTGATCATGAAGAAAAATATGAGGGAAAAGAAGATGCGGATGTCGGAGACGAACAGTTTGAGATCAACGATGACCGTTCTTTTAGTAAAATGTATGATGACATGGAGCAGGGCGGCTTGCAGCCGGTTCTGAATGATTATATTTATGTGTAAACAATATGAATATACCATCGCGATTACAAATCGCGCATTGGTGCAGGGAGATTTTCTTGAGCAGATGCAAAAGGTGATTCATCTGCGTCCTCATGCAGTGATTTTAAGAGAAAAAGATCTGTCGAATGAAGAGTATGAGATGCTGGCAGAAAAAATTCTGGAAATGTGCAGTGAAAGTGGTGTATGCTGCTTTCTGCATTCCAGAATTTCTGTAGCGCACAATTTAGGTTGCAGGAATATTCATATATCTATTCCTGTACTTGAGACTATGGGGCACGAGGAGCGAATTCGATTAAAAAGAGAGTTTCAGGAGATCAGTGTTTCCTGCCATAGTATGGAAGATATGAACATTGCTGTGAAAAACGGAGCGACACAGATCATTCTTGGGACAATTTTTGAAACAGAATGTAAAAAAGGATTAAAAGGAAAAGGGCTGGAATTTGTCAGAGAAATCTGCAAAGCCTGTCCGGTGCCGGTGTATGCAATTGGGGGAATCAACCTGGAACGGTTGCAGCAGGTAATGGACGCGGGCGCAGCAGGCGGGTGTATGATGTCTGGTTTTATGAGGATTTAGAGAGTGGAGTCTCCTGCTTAATTGTGAGTAGCAATAAGCAGGAGACTTTTGTCAAATAGCTGTTATTTTCGTGCAACAAGATGTGCCCGGAATCCTTTCTGTTTTTCCATAGTCAGCACTGTGAAACCGGCTTTTTTTGCCATTGCAACAAATTCTGCAGCTTTATGTATTTTCACATCACCATGTCCGAATAGATTAGCCAGTGGCATTTCCAGATGGTTCATCAACCAGACTATAAAATCCGAAGAGGTATAGTCACGCAGAACCAGACGACCACCTTTTCGCAGAACACGATATGCGCTATTGAAAAAGTCCTGCGGATTAGGATAGTGGTGGAAGCTGTTTGAACAGATGACTGTATCAAAAGATTTCTCTGCAAAAGGCAGATTCTCACTGTCCCCAACAAGAAATTCCGTGTTGGAAAGTTCCTTTGCCTGAGCGACCTTGATCATCTCAGGAGTGAGATCAAGACCAACATAATGTTTATCAGGATATTTTTCATGAAGTAACTGAATCATTGGACCAGTTCCACATCCACAGTCCAGAACATCCTGGAAAGCTTCCTTTTCCAGTTCTGCCAGGATTGGCGGATAGTCATCTTTACACATCTCATAAATACCGGCATGTCCGCTGTCATAGACCTTGGCCGCCTGGGTAAATTCTTTGATAGAGAGTTGTTTATATTTTTCCGGTGTCATACAATATTCTCCTTAAACTGAGCGGATACAATTATCCGTGTTGATGCCTGTTTATAACCAAATAATTGAATATCAGGTAGTTGATTAACTAGATGGTTAGATGCTTCTAACTAACAGTACCATATATTTTTGTAAAAGTCAAAAGAAAGAAATAACGGGTGGAATGAGAAGTTGCCGTTATGGTTTAAGGTGTGATAAAATAGCGGTAAGTGTAGACTAACAGGATGAGACTGGAAAAATAATCATCAGTGAAGACAAACCATCAAACCGATTTTTCTGGATTTAATAAATGATAATTGTGTGGTACAATGTGTACAGAATATATGAAATGAAACTGTAATTAACCTACATAAAAGGGGGAGGCATTTATGACTGAAAAGAGAAAAAGAAAACTGGCAATGCCGGATACCCTGATCATTGTAGCATCAGTGGTACTTCTGGTGGCGATTCTCTCATGGATCATTCCATCTGGAACTTATGATTATCAGGAAATGAATATCAATGGACGAATTCGAAATGTAGCCATTGATGGAACTTATCACACCATTGACAAATCCGAAGTTACTACTACCGGATTCCTTGGATTTTTCAGCGTACTGTATCGGGGGTGTGTGGAGGCAGCTGATGTAATCTTCATGATTCTTTGCTGCTGCGGAACTTTTGGTGTTGTGGTAAAAACCGGTGCCTTCCACGCAGGAATTGGAACTATCCTGAAGAAGCTAAAGGGAAAAGAAATCCTTCTGGTTCCGATCATTATGTTGATCTTTGGTCTTGGGGGCTCTGTATTTGGCATGGCAAGTGAGTTCTACGGATTTTA
The DNA here is from genome assembly GCF_003477525.1 of Ruminococcus sp. AF41-9. Taxonomy (GTDB): domain Bacteria; phylum Bacillota; class Clostridia; order Lachnospirales; family Lachnospiraceae; genus Blautia_A. The sequence continues at coordinate 32,627 of NZ_QUDO01000027.1, read as the reverse complement.
TCCGTTGATTGTAGGCCTGGGAGTTGCCTTGGGCTATGATGCAATGTTCGGATTTGCCATTATTGCAGTTGGCGAGTTTGTTGGATTTATGGGCGCGACGCTGAATCCATATTCTGTAGGAATTGCCCAGACAATTTCAGGTGTAGAACTTTATTCCGGAACCGGATATCGTACCATCTGTTTCGTGATCTTCATGGTAATTTCAATTATCTATGTAATGATGTACGGCAGAAAAATTAAGAAAAATCCGGGCGCATCTGTTGTATTTGGAGAAAAAAATATCCACGCTTTTGACAGAGATGAATTAAATGAGTATAGTTTTACCTTAAAAGATGGACTGGTTCTGTTGGATGTGTTAGTTGTACTGGTAGTACTTATGTTTGGCCTGATCAAATGGGGCTGGGATTTTCCACAGCTTTGTGGTCTGTTCCTTCTCATGTCCATGATAGCCGCAGCAATCTGTAAATGGTCTCCAAACAAATGGTGCAGTGAGTTTATTGACAGCGCTAAAACTGCTATGTGGGGATGTATACTGACTGGTATTGCTAAAGCTATTACTGTTGTTATGCAGGATGCACAGATTATGGATACGGTTATTTACGGTTTGTCAAATGTACTGAAAAATGCACCTCACGCAGTTTCCGCACAGGTAATGCTTGTGGTACAGACATTGATTAATTTCTTCATTCCATCTGCAACAGGCCAGGCTTCTGCAACCATGCCGATCATGGCACAGCTTGCGGATATCATTGGAGTAAGCAGACAGACAGCAGTCCTTGCTTTTCAGTTTGGCGACGGACTTTCCAATATTTTCTGGCCAACAGCTGACATCGTTATTATCTGCGGTCTGGGTGGAATTTCCTTACAGAAATGGTATAAGTGGTTCACACCACTGTTTTTGATATTATTTGCAACACAGGCAATTCTTTTGGGAATTGCAACGGGAATTGGATTCTAGTAAAAAGAAAGTCTTGAGTAACTGCCTATGGAAAGAAAAGGAAACCTTATCAAACTTACAGATTTATCTTCAGATTTTATTATTGAGTTGAGATATGCCACGCCGGATAATTTTACTGGTATGCAGGTGTATCAGTCAGCAGATTGCTGGTTGGACGAGCATACCGCACAGATTCTGATAAAGGCTAAAGAAATTTTTAAAAAAGATGGCTATCAGGTAAAAATCTGGGATGCCTATCGCCCGATCCGGGCACAGAAGCGATTCTGGGAGATTATGCCAAACGATGACTTCATTGCCCGGCCGCCGGATATGACAAAGATTAAGAAATTTCGTCCTACTCATATGAATGGAATGTGCGTAGATGTTACGCTGACGGACAAATATGGTAATGAAATCGAAATGCCTTCTCCGTTTGACACTATGGATGAACGTGCGGCTCTAAACTATTCCGGTCATTCTGAAGTCGGCAGAAGAAACGGAGAATATCTGAAAAAAGTAATGGAATCCGTAGGATTTCAGGCATACAAATGTGAATGGTGGCACTTCTACGATGTGTCCGCAGAACCTGCGCCGTTTTCGGATTATGAGATTTAAAAAATGAGTATGATCATTTAAGCAACTTTTGGTTTGCCAAATAAAAATGACGGAAAATTTGACTATAGCAAAGACAATGGACAAATGACCTGTGCAACTTAATGCAGTTAAAAAAGCAAAATTGTGAGAAATGTTCAATGAACTGTTGCACTTTTTTGGTTATTGTGTGCAGCAAAAGATTTAAAAGCGAAACTGCTGTTTTAAAACATATGATAGAGAAATGAAAAGGAAGAAAATTAATCCTTGTAGGTGCAGATGATGATTCATTCTGGGAAGCCGGAAAATATATCCGCCGTATGGATCAGAGATTAAAAGAACGTCCTCATACCTGTGAATATGAAACTCTGATCTATGAGCACGGCACTCATTTCGTATTACCGGAATCCATGATGCGTATCGCATTGCCTATAGGCGTTAAATTTGTCCTGAAGTTTGTTTTCAGAGCTGCAAAAGAATACCCGGATGAGTGCGAAAAGGCAAGAAAAGACATTGATAAAAAAGTTTCAGAGGCATTAAAAGAATGGATTCAGTGAAATTAGAAAATTTTAAGGTTGTTTGCGGGTTAGATATTATCGATACAGAATATTATTACTATGGAGAGGAAATCAATGGTGACTATATATGAGTATGGAAACCCGGATGCGAATACTGTTTTGATTCAGTTGACTGGTGACCATGAATTATCTGTTCTTGAGAATGAGGTTGAGGAAATCAGGAAACGGAGTTCAATAGACTTCAGATTTATTGCTGCGAAAGTTGATGACTGGAACCATGAGTTGTCCCCATGGAAAACACCTGCAGTGTTTGGAAATGAAGACTTTGGTGATGGTGCGGCCAGGACATTGGAGCAGATTTTGACACTATGTACAGATAAAAGCAAGACATATTATATTGGAGGATACTCCCTTGCTGGTTTATTTTCATTATGGGCAGTATATCAGACAAATATATTTTCTGGTGTTGCAGCAGCTTCGCCATCTGTCTGGTTTCCGGGATTTATTGCCTATATGAAAGAATACGAGATAAACAGTGAGACAGTTTACCTGAGTCTTGGTGACAGAGAATAAAAAACGAGAAATCCTGTGATGTCACAGGTTGGAAACTGTATCCAAAAAGGATATACTTGGCTCATGAAATGCGGGATAAACTGTACTCTGGAGTGGAACCAGGGAAATCATTTTAGGGAACCAGATATAAGAACTGCGAAAGCATTTGCATGGGTAATGGCAGAAAAATCATAGACCATAGAACTTTTTGCTGATCATAGATAGATTATTGAGAGAATAGTGGTATAATGCTGTTAAATACAGCCAACTATCAATGGCGGTATAAGAGAATATACAGATAATTAATATTGGAGGCTTTATAAAATGGCAGTACATTCAATTGACGCGGAAGACGATCAGTTCGCATATCGTTATGACACACAATTATTAATTGAAAGAAGAGATGAAGATCTGGATGAGGATGAAATCTCAGATTATATTACAGAACATTTTGAGGGAAACAGTCTCATTGCAGCAGGAGATGAAGACCTGGTGAAAATTCATTTCCACACAAATGAACCGTGGAAAATTCTGGAATATTGTAATTCCATCGGAGAAATCTTTGATATCGTAGTCGAAGATATGATCCGCCAGGCAAACGGACAGCAGGGATGATTGCGTATGAATAAGAAAAGATAGAACAGGGAGATATCTTATAAGACTTTAACAGTATAAGAAGTGCATTTTACTGTAGCCTGATATGATAAATGATGTTAAAATAGGAATGATTTTATAGACTCTGTGGTTAAATAAAGAGGAGAAACATCATGACTGAAAAAGAACGCATGGAACAGGGAAGCATTTACAATCCAAATGTATCTGAACTTACAGACGAGCAGTCCATATATATGGAAAAATTATGGGAGTTCAATCAGTTACGCCCGTCAGAACAGGATAAGAAACAGAAATATATGAAAGAAGTATTTGCCGAGTGTGGTGAAGACTGTTTCATTGAACTTCCATTTCGTGCAAACTGGGGTGGAAAGAATCTGCATTTTGGAAATCGTGTATATGCAAACTTTAACCTTACAGTAGTAGATGACGGCGAGATCTTTGTAGGGGATAAAGTAATGTTTGGACCAAACGTTACCATTGCAACAGCCAATCATCCAATAGATCCGTCACTTCGCGAGGATGCCATGCAGTACAATAAATCAGTACATATCGGAGAAAATGTCTGGGTTGGAGCCGGTACGGTGATTGTTCCGGGCGTTACTATCGGAAAGAATTCTGTAATCGGAGCCGGAAGCGTAGTAGTAAAAGACATTCCGGAGAATGTGGTCGCAGTGGGAAATCCGTGCCGCGTATTACGTGAAATTGGAGAACACGACAGAGAATTTTTCTACAGAAATGAAAGAATTGATTGGGAGAATCTAAAGTAAACGTATATACCGGGGAGATAAGAAATATGGATGAAATTAAGATCGCGTTTTTCGATATCGACGGAACTTTGATTGATATGGAACGAAAAGAGATTTCTGAAAAGATGTTGAAAACGTTAAAAGATTTACAGAAGAACGGAATTAAAATCTGCATTGCCACAGGTCGTGCGCCAATGGCGATACCGAAATTTGCGGGTGTTGAATTTGATACATTTCTTGCATATAACGGCTCCTACTGCTATGACAAAGACGGTATGATCCTTGATCATTCCATACCAGCAGAAGATGTACAGCGTCTGATTCAAAATGCTACAAAAATGCACAGACCACTTGCACTTTCTACGAAAGATAAGATCGAGGCGAACGGAAGAGATAAAGATTTGGTAGATTATTTTGCAATTGGAAAGCAGGTTGTAGTGGTTTCGGATGATTTCGAGGCGTTTTCCAGAGAAAAGGTATATCAGATCATGATGGGATGTTATAAAGAGGAATATGCGCAGGCACTGGATGGTGTAAAAGGTGCAGAAATCACAGCATGGTGGGATCGCGCTGTAGATATTATTCCTGCAGGCGGCAGCAAGGGAGTTGCTGTAGAGAAAGTGCTGGAGCATTATCATATCGACCGTTCAGAGGCCGTGGCATTTGGTGATGGAAATAATGACATGGAAATGTTGAAAGCAGCAGGTCATGGCATTGCCATGGGAAACGCTTCCGATGAACTGAAAGAAATTGCAGAGGAAGTCTGCGGACATGTGGCAGATGATGGTATTTATTATTACTGCAAAGAACATGGACTGATATAGGAGATTAAAAGGAACTGCCACTGACAGTTCCTTTAGACTATTCAGAGAAAGTGTAACGGATAATATATCCATTAGAGTCTCCTGTTACAATAACAACATCTCCCTGCTGATTTTCAAAAGTATCCATAACCGGGAATCTGCCGTGTTCTTTAACATAAGCTTCCGGCTTTCTGCTTCTACGTCGACAAATTCGCTCTGCGCATGTCTGGAACCGCCACAAGGATTGATGGTTTCTACAAAAACTTCATATTCTTTCATAAATATAATCCCCTTTCCATATAGAATTGTTACTTTTATCTATCCGCACAAATAGATAGAAAATTATCCTCTAGTCATGTTAAGCGGATAAAATCATCCGCTTCGCTACTTGCTCATAGCCAAATAAACTGCGGAACAGTTATTTGGTTAAATTATATAAAAAATCTCGCGATATTTCAAAGGGCATTTTTTACAATATTGTTGACGATGTACTGTCTATCTAATATACTTGAAAATAAGTTAGATAAAACAAACAGAACAAGGAGAATCCAAATGCCGGGAATGAAAAAGCAAGTTCTTTCTAATGCGATAGATATATTATTAAACCAGGGAAATCTGCCGGAAGAACTGGATGGTAAAAAGCTGTACGGTGAAGCATTAGAAGATGACGATGCTTTAAAGGCAGATTGCAGAGTATATCAGCTATCCAATGAGACCGGAAACGGTCAGATTACGGTATATCAGGTATTTAACGGCATCGAATTATACTATAATGACATGCATATGTCATACTGCAATCAGGATCAGGTGACGGCGAAGAATATTATTGAGATTAACCACTGCTATATTGGAAGATATGAATGCAGTTTTGGAGAAAACAGTTGCTGCTATTTGTCGGCAGGGGATTTATCCATCGGTTCTGCGATGAAAAAGAAATCATTTTCTACATTTCCATTGAATCACTATCATGGAATCTCTATCATCATCAATCTGGAGAAATTACTGCCGGAAGTGCGGCAGATCATGGAACTTCTGAATATTGATCTGAATTATATAGAGAAGAATATCTGCAAAGAAAAACGCCTTTGTATTGTGCGTGCAAACTCGTCGATCGAGCATATTTTCTCTGAATTATATCATGTAAGAGAACAGCGAAAAGCAGGATATATCAAGATAAAAGTGCTGGAATTATTACTGTTTCTCAGTGACCTGGGAAGCGTGGAAGAAATGCAGGAGCCGGAGTATTATAATCAGAATCAGGTAAAACTGTCGAAAGAAATTGCTGCGTTTATCACGGAAGACTTGACGATGCATTATACAATTGAACAATTATCCGAGCGATTCGGGATATCAATGACTACATTGAAAAAAGGCTTCCATGGTGTATATGGCACATCTGTATATTCCTGGCTTCGGAACTACAGAATGCAGACAGCGCAGAAACTGCTGTTGGAAACAGAATTATCTGTAGCAGAGATCGCGCATCAGGTTGGATATGAGAATCCCAATAAATTTTCTACAGCATTTAAATCCGTATACGAAATTACACCTACTCAATTTAGATTCACAAATAATATCAAACTATAGAGAAAATATTTTTTTATATTTTTGCAGAATAGGTTCCGTACAGGGGAAAAAGGGAAGTTATAGAAGTATATTTGTGCTATTTATGAAGAATATAAGAAACAGAACAAGTGTCTAAATGGATAGATAACACCTCCTCGGTAATGGACAGAAAACTTCAGATTATATAAGATTATGGCATCGGTTAGCTAGGGCTAATTGATGCCATAATTTTATTTTACAGGAGGAATTAAGATGAAAAAATTTACAAGCGTATTTCTTGCAATGGTTCTGACAGCAACTGTTCCGTCAGGTTTTCAGACTGTATATGCAGAGGACACAAGTGCAGAAGATACACAGGAAACAAAAACAGATGCGGACAATGAGGCGGACGCAGATCAGTTACTGAAAGACCTGACAGGTTCCTATCAGGAACTCTGGCCGGTAATCCTTGCAGACGATTATACACAGACCTGGATTGATGACTGCAAAGAAATTGTAGGAGAAGACGATGCAGAAGCAGCTTATGAGAAACTGAAATCTATGGTAACAGGTGAAGTTTACGGTGAAGAAGCAGTAGAAGCTTATAAAGATGGCGGCGGAGCATACTTTTGCGGATTCACACAGGATATGGCAACTGTAGAATTTGATGGTGACACAAAGACCATCAAAGGCTATGACAAAGATGAAAAAGAACTCTTCTCTCATACATACCATTATGTAGGAATAGAAGAGACACGTGGTCTGTATGAATTCGAAAGTGATGATGCAGACTCCGGAGAATTTACATATTTCTATCTTGCACCGGACACAAACGACACAACTTATCACATTGAATTCCGTTATGGAAGCGATGCAGATGCGCTTGCGAAATATGACGCAGGCGACTACGCATACTGGCTTGCATCCGGAATCTCCACAGAATATGACGAAAAAATGGTAGACGACTGCATCCAGCTTTTCTGCGAAGAGAACCTGTCTGAGCAGTAATCCTATAAATCTGGTTCTGATAATTGTAATATAAAATAACTATTCAGCAGTTCATTATTCCGTGAATGTACTGAACAGTTATGATATAAAAATAAAAAATGGCGGGAATCAATATCCGGTATAACGAAATGTAATTCGGGATATGGTTCCCGTTACTTACGAAAGGAGTGAAAATTTCATGCAAAAAGAAAAAAGCGATGAGCTTTCCAAAATGTTTTCTTATGCAGGAAATTACCACAAGCTGACAATCCTTGGATGTATCCTTGCAGGTCTCAGCACTATCTTTTCCATGTTGCCTTTTGTCTGTATCTGGTTTGTGATCCGCGATCTGATCCATGGATTAAGTCGGGGAGATGTGACACTTGCAGCAGGAAGCAGCCATTACGCATGGATGGCACTGCTGTTTTCTGTACTGAGTATTTTCCTTTATTTCCTGGCACTGATCTTTTCACATCTGGCAGCATTCCGTACTGCGACTAATATGAGAAAAAAAGCAGTCCACCACATTGTAGAACTGCCTCTTGGCTACTTCAGCCAGAATGCCAGCGGATGTTTAAGAAAAGTAATTGATGATAACGCAGGTCTTACAGAGGGCTTCCTTGCCCACCAGTTACCTGATCTTACAGGTGCAGTTGTAATGCCTGTTGCAGTTATCATTCTGATTTTTGTATTTGACTGGAGAATGGGAATCTGCTGTCTGATCCCTATGGCAGTCAGCGTGATTTTCCTGAAACAGATGATGGGTGGAGACAACGCAGACTTCATGTCAAAATACATGACAGCACTGGAAATCATGAACAAAGAAGCTGTAGAATACATCCGTGGAATCCCGGTTGTAAAAGTATTCCAGCAGACCATTTATTCATTCAAAAACTTCCATAATGCGATCACAGAGTACGAGAAGTTTGCTTCCGGATATGCGCTGAAATGCCGGATCCCGATGACTGGATTTACCGTAGCATTAAACAGCACTTTCGTCCTGCTGATCCCGGCTGCAATGATCATTCTTTCCGGACTCAGCGGACAGATTTCTTATGAAGAAACAGTTCTGGACTTCCTGTTTTATGCTTTATTTACACCAGTCTGCACAGCAATGATGAACAGAATCATGTTTGCCAGCGAACAGCTTATGGCAGCCAAGAGTGCAGTCAGCCGTATAGAAGCAGTCATTCAGGAGAAAACACTCCCGGAGTCTGTTCAGAAACAGAAACCTGCAGACACAGGAATCGTATTCAAAAACGTATCATTCAGCTATCCTGGAGCATCAGAGAAAGCTCTCGATAACGTAAGTTTTGAAGTACCGGCAGGAAAAACGGTAGCTCTGGTCGGAGCGTCAGGAAGTGGAAAGAGTACAGCAGCAAGCCTGATCCCGCGTTTCTATGATGTACAGGAGGGCAGTGTCCTGATCGGTGGCGCAGATGTGCGAAACATCGACAAACGCGATCTGATGGAGCATGTTGCATTTGTATTCCAGAATACCCGCCTGTTCAAGGATACACTCCTTGAAAATATTCGTGCAGCCAGACCATCTGCTACCTGTGAGGAAGTATTAAAAGCAGCAGAGACGGCAAAATGTACAGAAATCATCGATCGGCTTCCGAATGGTCTTGATACAGTAGTAGGAAGCGGTGGAACTTATCTTTCCGGCGGTGAGAATCAGCGTATTGCTCTTGCAAGAGCCATCCTGAAAGATGCACCGATCGTTGTACTGGATGAGGCAACTGCTTTTGCAGATGCGGAAAACGAGCACCAGATTCAGCTTGCATTTGAAGAATTAACAAAAGGCAAATCCGTTCTGATGATTGCTCACAGACTTTCCACTATTCAGGATGCAGACCAGATCCTAGTATTTAAGGACGGAAAGATCATTGAGCGAGGAACACATAATGAACTTCTGGAGAAGAAAGGAACTTACGCTTCCATGTGGAAAGACTATCAGACTTCTGTTTCCTGGAAAGTAGGAGAGGGGGATGAGAAACATGATTAAAGCACTGAAAAAGAAATATGCACTCAGTGATCAGGGTGCCAGTGATCTGTTTAAAGGAATCCTGTATTCAATTCTTGCAAATATCAGTCTGATGTTTCCGGTAATTTTACTTGCAGTTGTATTAAATCAGCTTCTGAGTCCGATATTAGGTACAGCAGACAGTGAAAAAAGCGCAGTTTTTTATACAATTACAGGTATTGTAATCCTTGCAGTTGTGTTTACCCTGCATTATCTTCAGTACACCGCAGCCTATGTAGGAACTTATGAAGAGAGTGCAAGACGAAGAATCCACCTTGCAGAGGAACTCAGAACACTGCCGCTTGGATTTTTCCATCAGAGAGACTTATCTGATCTGACAAGCACCATTATGGGTGACTGAGCCAGCTTTGAGCATGCTTTTTCCCATACAGTACCACAGTTCTGGGGAGCAGTGATTTCTACAGGAATCGTTTGTATCGGACTGCTGATCTTTAACTGGCAGATGGGACTGGCACTTCTTTGGGTAGCACCGGTATCTTTTGCAATCGTGCTTTGCTCAAGAAAGTGGCAGCAGAAACTTGGAAAGAGACATATGGAGGCAAGGATCGAACTTGCAGAGGGAATCCAGGAATGCCTGGAAACCGTACAGGATATCAAAGCCTGCAACCAGGAAGAAGCATATCTGAAGAAACTGGATGCAAAGATGGATGCGGCTGAGAAAGCTCAGATTTCTTCCGAGCTGACAACAGCCAGCCTGATCACAACAGGACAGATGTTCCTCAGACTTGGTCTGGCTACTGTCATCATCGTAGGAAACAGTCTTGTCATGAAGAACCAGACAGACATTTTTACCTATATTCTGTTCCTGATCGCAGCTTCCAGACTGTATGATCCGCTTTCCGGTGCCATGTCAAATATGGCAGAACTCTTTGGCGTCAGCTTGCAGGTAAAACGTCTGAAAGAGATTGAAGAGTATCCGGATGAGAAAGGTGAAAAAGATATCAGTACCAATGGTTATGATATTACATTTGATCACGTAAAATTCTCTTACGAAAAGAACAAACCGGTATTGCGTGATGTATCCTTTACTGCAAAACAGGGACAGGTTACTGCACTGGTAGGACCGTCCGGCGGAGGAAAAAGTACAGTTGCCAAACTGGCAGCGAAGTTTTATCCACTGGATGGCGGAAAGATTCTGCTTGGAGGCAAAGACATTGAACCTCTGGATTCCACCATGCTGATGAAAAACTTTTCTATTGTTTTCCAGGATGTTGTATTATTCAATAACACGATCATGGAAAATATCCGTGTGGGTCGAAAGAATGCAACTGATGAGGAAGTGATCGCAGCGGCAAAAGCTGCCATGTGTGATGAATTTATCAACAGACTTCCGCAGGGATACCAGACGGTGATCGGAGAAAACGGCTCTACACTTTCCGGCGGCGAATGCCAGAGACTTTCCATTGCCCGTGCGCTGCTGAAAGATGCACCGGTTATCCTGCTGGATGAAGCAACTGCATCCCTTGACGTAGATAACGAAACAGAAATTCAGAATGCTATTTCCAGACTGGTTAAAGGCAAGACAGTTCTTGTTATTGCGCATCGAATGAGAACTATCGAAGCAGCAGACCAGATCGTAGTTCTGGCAGATGGAATTGTTGCTGAGAAGGGAAATCATGAGACTTTGATGGAGAAACGTGGCCTTTACAGAAAACTGGTTGACCTTCAGACAGAGTCTGTAAACTGGAAATTGTCATAAGTTTTAATCTTTCCTGAAAATCTGGAAGAACTGGTAAAATATCGCCTGGAGAGTGCAAAAAAGAGAATAAATTCAGTAAAGATACTGTTAGAATGTAGCAGTTTATAAGAAATCAATAGAAAAATTCTATTAGGTAATGTTTACTGCAGTCAGATTCAAATGGACAGTATGAAAAAAGGCGTTCTACCTTGTTACAAGGTCAGGATGCCTTTTACATTTTTGAGTTCTTTGGGTTAGAGCGTGTTTGAAACATGTGTAAAAAAGATATGGAAATTTATTCTTTTTTTGCCCAGACAACAAACATGGGAGATGTAATCTGATCCCATTCTTTCATGATTTTTTTGCCGGCATTCAGGTCTGCACCGAATTCTGAAAAGCCGCAGGAAGGAAGTATACTCAGATCCCATACAGGGCGGTTTTGTCTGCTTGCTTCCATAGAAAGAGTGATTTCGGCGTTTTCTTTTCGCATATCATCCATAAGAGGCTGATGATCGAAGGGGGTATCCTGCGAAGGAACAGGAGGATTGTTCTGCTCGTAGCGTACATTGTTCCCGTAATTAGCATCAAAATTAATGAGTACTCCGCCTGATTTTAAAACACGGAACCATTCTCTGTAAGCCAGTGGAACGTCAGGAAGAGTCCATGTAAGATTTCTGGTAACGATAGCGTCAAAACTGTTGTCGGGAAAATCAAGATGCATGGCATCCATTACCAGAAAATGTGCATTGGAGTGGTGTTTGGATGCCAGATCATTTGCAGCGGAAATCATCTCAGGTGTCAGATCAATACCGGTTGTGCGATGCCCAAGATGGTCAAGTAAAATTGCAAAATATCCGGCGCCGGTTCCAATATCAAGTATGTTAAGTGCCGTTTGTTCCAGTGAGACATACTTATTAAATGTTTCAATCCATCTGTTTCCGATATCTGAGTTGAGAAGTTCATTTTCTCTGGTTTTTTCAAAATAGGAAGAACGCATTCCCCAGTAATTTTTAATTCTGTTCTCCAGCTTTTTTGTGTTTTCCATTTTATTTTGCATGTAGTTTCTCCTTTTGGTTAGAGTGTCCCGCAGGACTATGAGATGATTGTAACAAGATGAATTATTTTCAACAACCCCATATAGGGGATATGATGATTCTGAAATCGAATACAGGAATATGCAGAAACGGTAGCTATGCGATTTAAAACTATAAGTATTCCAAAATTGAATGCAAGAATATCCCCCATGGAGGGTTGCGTGCAATTGTTGTAAAGATTAGAATCAATCTGATAATTAGATATTACAGGGGGGATTATTTGTTTAAGCGTATTTTTTTGTCTGTAAGTCGTCTTTTCATCGTTCTGATAGGAATTACGTTTTTATCTTTTTCACTGATGTATCTGGGACCCGGTGATCCTGCTGAGAAATATCTTGCAGGAGGAGATGGAAATAAAGGAACAATATCAGAAGAAGCAATACAGGCACAAAGAGAAAAATGGGGACTGGATAAACCATTTCTGGTTCAATACACCACATGGCTTGGAAATGCACTTCGTGGAAACTTTGGAAATTCTTATTCTACCGGAAAACCGGTGATTCAGGAATTAAAAGGCAAAATTGGTTCTACAGTTGTTCTGGCCTGTGCATCTATGTTTGTATGTATTCTGATATCAATTCCGTTAGGTGTGCTGTGTGCTTACCGAAAAGATGGAGTAATTGATAATATCAGCAGGATAATTTCTTTTGTGGGGATTTCGCTTCCTTCTTTTCTGGCAGCGCTTCTGTTGCTGTATTTTTTCAGTGTTCGTATTCATGTGTTTTCTATAACAGGAGATAATGGTCTTAAGGGATTGACTCTGCCTATGGCGGTATTGGCTTTTCAGTCAGCGGCAAAACTCACAAGACAGGTACGTTCTGCTGTCTTGACGGAACTGGAAAGACCGTATGTACGGGGAGCGAGAGCACGAGGAGTGAAAAAGAGCCGTATTTTGTTTCAGCACGTTCTTCGTAACTCCTGGATGCCGATTTTAACATTGATAGGTATTCATTTTGGCACACAGCTTGGTGGAGCGGCGGTTGTTGAGTCTATTTTCAGCTGGCAGGGACTCGGACAGCTGGCAGTGTCGGCGGTAAAAACCAGCGATTATATATTGCTGCAGGGAATCGTATTATGGCTGGCTCTTTTATATCTGCTTATTAATTTCCTTGTAGATGCTTCTTATGCAGGTCTTGATCCGAGAGTCAGGAAGGGGGCAGGAGCATGAGAACGAAAACAAAGGACGGTAAAAAGCAGTCACAGTTTCTTTTTTATTTTATGAGCTGCTGGTTGATACTGCTGTTTTTGATTGCTATACTGGCACCGGTTCTTGCACCAAATGATCCATATAAAACAAATATTCTGAAGCAGCTGTCACCGGCAGGCCAGAATTATCCGTTAGGAACTGATGAACTTGGAAGATGTATACTTTCCCGTATCTTATATGGAGCCAGAACCTCTCTTTTTGCAAGCTTTATTGTAGTGATTGTAGTGTTTATCATTGGTTCTGCTCTGGGAATCTTAGCAGGATATTTTGGAGGATGGGTGGATGCACTGCTTAATCGTATTACTACAATATTTCAGGCTTTCCCCAGAATGATACTGGCAATCGCTGTGGCTGGTGTGCTTGGAATCGGTATTGAGAATACTGTGCTGGCACTTTGTGCGGTATACTGGACGGAATATGCAAGATTGTCGAGAAGTATGGTGATTTCTCTGAAAGAAAAGACTTTTATCAAATCTGCAAGAGTCTGTGGTGAGAGCCATCTTGGGATTATGGTGCGACATATTTTTCCTAATATATTTCCAAATATGATTGTTACGGCGACATTGGATATAGGAATGATCATTATGGAAATATCAGCGCTTTCTTTCCTCGGAATGGGAATAAAAACTCCTATGGCTGAGTGGGGAGCAATGATGAGTGCCGGACGACAGTATATGCAAAGTAATCCGGAGCTTATTGTAATTCCCGGAGCAGCAATCTTTATTACAGTTATAATTTTTAATTTATTTGGTGAAAAACTGAGAGATCGTTTAGATCTTCAGTAAAAAATAAGATAAAACAGGAAGGAAAAATTAAATGAAAAAAACAATGAACAAAATCACATGTGCAGGACTTGCTGCACTCCTTGCAACAGCTCCGGTATGTGCTCAGGCTGCAGTAACAACAATGACTTTTGCAGATACGCAGTCCCCGACAACGATAGATTGTGCGGAAGCGTGGAATGACTGGTACACTTCACGCTATGGAATCACAGAGACTCTTTATGTACTTGACGAGAATCTGTCAGCGCAGCCATTTCTTTGTGAAAAAGCTGAAAATACAGATGATACCACATGGGTATTGACACTTCGTGATGATGTAACATTCCAGAATGGGGAAAAGATGACAGCTCAGACAGTAAAAGACTGCTGGGAAAGAACAGATGCCCAGAATGCACGATTTGCAGACATTCTGTATGTGGACAGTATGGAGGCAGATGGACAGGTACTGACAGTGAAAACAACAAAACCTGTTCCGTCTTTTACATCTGCACTTACAACACCTATTTGTGGCGTTTATTATGTGACAGATGGAATGGATCCGGCAAATAATCCTACAGATATGATCGGAACAGGGCCATACAAAATCGTATCCTATGATGTTAAGAAAAAAGCAGTTGTTGAGCGTTATGATGATTACTGGCAGGGAACACCGGCTCTGGAAGGAGCAACTTTTAATATCATTGATGATACCAGTGCATTAGTTATGGCAATGCAGAATGGAGAGTCAGATGTAACTCTTACGATTCCGGCAACGAGTCTTGATACTTTCCGTAATGATGATAATTATGTTGTTGACGGACAGGTAGGAAGCAGAGGTCAGGTAATCTGGTTTAATTATGATAATGAACTTCTGCAGGATCCGGCGGTTCGCCAGGCTATGTCAATGGCTATTGATAAAGAATCTTACGCAGAGGTTCTGAACAATGGAGCATCTGTTGTTGCTAATGCAATCTTCCCGGATAATACGGCTTTTGGCGGTTTTGCAGTAAAAGGTTATGATTATGATGTAGAGGGTGCAAAGAAAGTTCTTGCGGATGCAGGATATGAAGATACAAATGGTGACGGTACTCTGGATAAAGACGGAAATGAACTGAATTTCAGAATCTGCACATACACAACAAAAGCGGAACTTCCTCTGTTTGCACAGGCAATGGCTGATGCTTTTGCAGAAGTAGGAATCGGTCTGGAGATTGATGCCGGGGCGTATGATGCAGTAGTTGAGAAACAGGGAAATGGGGATTTTGATCTTATGATGATTTCTATGACAATGTGTCCGACTGGTGATCCGCAGTATTTCTCTGATCTTTGTCTGAAATCAAATGGTTCTGCAAACTATGGTCATTACAGTAATTCAGAAGTTGATGAACTGATTGATCAGCTGGATTCAGAGTTTGATACAGATAAACGTAATGAACTTGCAGTTGAAATTCAGCAGAAAGTAATAGATGATGCAGGTTATATTGTAATTGGCCATTCCAAATTTACGAATGTTCTCAAGAATACAGTAGAGAATTGTCCGACAAATCCATCTGAATATTATACACTTAATTATCAGACAACAATGGCTGAATAAAAAATAAGGAACTATGAGCAAGGGCCGGGTAAAAGGGCCCTTTCTCTGTATTTGCAGACAGTATTTCAATGAGAAATGAAAGAAATGAGAGAGAACGAATATATGGATAAAATACTGGAAGTAAAAAATTTGACAGTTGGATATGGAAACACCCCTGTGGTACAGAATGCCAGCATGACACTTCATAAAGGTGAAATTGTCGGGCTTGTAGGAGAATCTGGCTGTGGTAAGAGCACGTTCCTGCGCACATTGATGATGCTTACGGATGAAAATGCCCATATTATGAGCGGTACAATTACCTTTGAAAATAAAAATCTTGCTGATATGACAGAGGAACAATTACGCTTAATAAGAGGACAGGATATCAGTATGGTATTTCAAAATTCAGCCGAGGCCTGTAATCCGGTTCAGACAATAGGATATCATTTCTGGGAAACCATGAACTGTCATGGAGAGAAACATTCAAAAAAAGAATGTAATAAAAAAGTAGCAGAACTTCTTAAGCAGTTAAGACTGCAAAAGCCTGAGAGGATTCTGAAAAGCTATCCGTTTGAACTGTCCGGTGGTATGAATCAGAGAGTGGGGATTGCACTGGCTATGATTAATAATCCGAAACTGATTCTGGCAGACGAACCGACATCTGCACTTGATGTTACAGTACAGATGCAGGTACTCAGAGAGATGTATGATCTGAAAAAGGAATTTCAGACAGCAATTGTTCTGGTTACACATAGTATTGGAGTAGTGGCAGGACTTTGCGATACGGTTGGAGTAATGTACGGAGGGCATATAGTTGAATGGGGCTCTTGCGAAGATTTGCTGTCTCATCCGTATCATCCATATACAAAGGCATTGATCGAGGCTGTTCCGACCGAATCGGGAAAAGATCCAAAGGGAATTCCCGGAATGCCGCCAGACTTCGGAACTTCTATGCCTGGATGTCCGTTTGCGCCACGTTGTGCCAGGGCGTCTTCACAATGTAAGAAGGAGATGCCGAAACAGATAGACATTACAGATAAGCACAGGGTATGGTGCTGGCATTTGGAAGATAATGGAGGTGGGAAATAACATGGCTTTATTGGAAGTCCATGATTTATATAAGGAATTTACCGATGGTAAGACAAAATTTGCTGCTGTGGATCATGTAAGTTTTTCACTGGAAAAGGGAGAGTGTCTGGGAATAGTAGGAGAGTCCGGATGTGGAAAAAGTACAACAGCTTCTTTGATCATGCACCTTCGACATGCTGACGGCGGACAGATTATTTTTGATGGAAAAGAATTGAATAATAAAACAGTAAAAGGGGTAAGAAAAGATCTTCAGATGATTTTTCAGAATCCTGTGGACTCCTTTGATCCGAGATACACATTATTGAATGGGGTAAAACAAGGGCTGAGATATTTTGAAAATCCGGGGAAGGAAGAACTGGACAGACGCGCAAAGGAAGCTATCCGTTATGCAGGATTAAAAGACAGCTATTATAATCGCAAAATTTATCAGTTGAGTGGCGGCGAATGCCAGCGTGCGGCAATTGCAAGAGCGATTATTTCTGATCCAAAGCTTATTATCTGTGATGAGGCCACATCAGCACTGGATGTTTCCGTACAGGCGCAGGTGATTGAACTTCTGAAACGTCTGCGAAGAGAAAAGCAGATTTCTTATCTTTTTATTACACATGACCTTCTTCTGGCCAGAAATATCTGTGACAGAATTATTGTTATGTATAAAGGAGCAATTGTGGAAGCAGGAACTGTGAAAGAAATTATGGAGGATCCAAAACATCCATATACGAAACTTCTTCTGGCATGTGTTCTGAAACCGAGAGTGGATAAAAATTTTCAGTTTGTTAACTGTGACAGTATCAGAGAACCAGCTCCGGAGGGCTGCAGATTTTATGAGTATTGTCCATGTGCGAAAGAGGAATGCAGTAAAAAGCATGTTAAACTGATGAAAAAAGAAGGGCGTGAAGTTGCCTGCTTATTATAAAAATGCTGGTGGAAATTTTACGCAAAATTACTGTATATCTGTAGAAAACAGATGTTCGCAGTGTAAGTGACAGGACTGTTTTTCAAACATATTTTAGAAATTGACTGGAAGGAAATGATAGAAAATGACAATGGATAGTTCAGACAATAGCAGAAAAGAAAAATGGAAAGATGGAACGGACTATGATCGTTATATACAGGAGGAACTGACATCTTTCCGAAAAAAAGCATGGAAAGAACAAATCTGTAAAAATTTTGATGGCAGAAAAAAACTGCATATACTGGATGTTGGCACAGGACCAGGATTCCTTTCATGTATTCTCAGCGAGGAAGGGCACCTACTGACAGGAATAGATGCTTCAGAGGGAATGCTTGCCTGTGCTGAGAAAAATGCAGAAAAAATGGGAGTCCATCCCCGATTTCTCCACATGGATGTTAATCATATGGAATTTGCTGATGAATCCTTTGATGTAATAGTATCGAGAAATGTAACCTGGACATTAGAACATCCAGAAAGTGTATACAGAGAATTTTACAGGATTTTAAAGAAAAACGGAATACTTCTGACTTATGATGCGAACTGGCATAGGCATTTTTTTGATGAAGAACTTTATAAGAAAGTGCGAGAACATGAAAAAGAATGTCTGATGAAATATGGACGTGAAGAGGTAGTGGCAGAGCCTGATTATGGTTTATTTGAGACAGCACCACTTACAAAAGAAATTCGGCCGCAGTGGGATATCCGTTTTCTGCAGGATGAATTGAGTATGTCTGTAAAAGTCGAGCAGGATATTGGCAGCAGATTATATGAACAGTGGGAAAAAGAACTTTATAGAGAGTCACCGTTGTTTGAAATCTGTGCCATAAAGCGATATTGATTAAAAATAATAAAAAGGGATAGGAGATTAACTGCTGATGTATCTGAAAACGGGTGGATTAATCAGATGATTTCTTTATTATCGCATATATATCAGAATAAAACAGACGGAAAATATAATAAATGGTATAAGGAAAAATATGTTAAATATTAAACAGATTCAGTATTTTGCAGCCTGCGCAAAAACAGGCTCTTTCAGTCAGGCTGCAGAACTGCTTTTTACTACTCAATCAAATGTAAGTAAAGTGATTCATTCTATGGAAGATGATATGGGAGCAATTTTATTTGTCCGTCATGCGAAAGGAATTGAACTTACATCTGAAGGCGAAAGAGCGTATATTTATGTAAAAAAGATTTTGGAAAGTATGGATGAACTGGAGATGAGAAAACAGGATTCTGAAAAAACTAATTTACAGGTATGTTTTCATCCCAGTTCCTGGTTTGCGGATACTTTTGTGAAATATTATAAAGCACATAAGAAAGATGATCTTCATTATCAGATTTATGCGGCAGATACACATGAAATGGTGGAAAGAGTAAAATCCAGGCAGGATGAAATTGGATTTATCTATGTAATGAAAAATCAGCTGCCTGCTTTTCAATATTTTCTTTCCAGAAATTATCTTGAATTTGAAATACTGACAGAAATAGACGTAAATATTTATACTGGAAAAAATAATGAAGCAACAGAGCCAGAAGAATTGAATATATCTGACCTGAAATTAATCCAGAGATTTTCAGAAGAATTTTCATTGAGCAATTATAGAAATCTGGTGGAGGAAAATGGACATTCTACTGTAGAGGCAGAGACTGTTGTGGTAACAAACAGTGATTATATTGTAGAGCGCCTTCTGGGCTCAGGGGAGTTATGCAATATCAGTGGTGAAGATCTTTCAGGGCGGACTCCGGGATATTCTTCGATAAAATATACATTTTCAGGAGAAGGGCAAAGACTTGCTTATGGGTGTGTCTGCAGACGCGGTGAAGAATTAAGCAAACAAGGAAAAAATTTTCTGGAATTCATGAAGAAAGAGATAAAGGTGTCAAGATAAAGAACAGATAAAAACAATTTTGGAATATATATCCATGCCAAAACCGACTGGCTCAATATCCCCGCACGGGGGTTGTGGAAACAGTAATAGATGTTAGAATAATATTAACAACATGAGGCGTGTTGTGACAACAAAAGCATTTTAATACATATAGTCTCCACATATTTTGTATGTGTATTAAAATGTTATGTCAAAGAATAACAAGATCTTTTCAGAAATAGTTATGGCTTTGAATGCCATAGCTTTTTTTACCCTTGAAGAGAAATTGGGAAAGGAAAATGATGAGTAAAGGAAATAAAATCGGCGTTAGAATTCTGAAACGGATTTTTTTACTTGTGGTTGTTATGTTCATACTGTCTGTGGCCGTTTTCTGGCTTGCAAGACTTGCTCCGGGTGATCCTTTGCAATCTTTCTATGGAGACTCTCTGGAAATGATGACCAGCGAGGAAATTGATGCAGCCAGAACAAGGCTTGGGCTTGACCAGGGAATTGCGGTACAGTATGTAAAATGGATTACTAATGCTCTCCATGGAGACTTTGGACTGTCATTGAAATACAGACAGCCGGTTCTGGATGTTATCAAACCATTGATTGGCAATACACTATTATTGGGTGGGATTGCATATGTGGTGATTTTTGCACTGGCAATTCTTATAGCAATATTTTGTACACTTCATGAAGACCAATGGATTGATAAAATGATCTGTAAAATCGGAACAGCGACTTACTATATTCCGGCTTTCTGGTTAGGCGTAGTGTTGATTCTGATTTTCAGTATAAATCTGGGTTGGTTCCCAAGCAGTGGAGCCTATGATGTAGGAATGGCAGACAGTATAGGAAATAGAATAAAGCATATGATTCTTCCACTTATTGTTATGATTTTCAGTCATCTTTGGTATTATGCGTACATGATAAGAAACAAATTTCTGGACGAAGTTCGAAAAGATTATGTTTTACTTGCCAGATCCAAGGGACTTTCAAAGAGAACAATTTTGTGGAAACATTGTCTTAGGAATGTAATGCCAACGATTGTAAGCATTATGGCAGTTTCTGTTCCTCATGTAACAGGTGGAACTGTGACAGTAGAAGCTGTGTTTAACTATGCGGGAATTGGAAACCTGGCAGTGGAATCTGCGAAATATCATGATTATAATCTATTAATGGTGGATGTACTGATTACAGGATTTATTGTGTTTCTAAGTAGTTTTATCGCTCAGACTATTAATGAGGAAATAGATCCTCGAATGAAAGAGTCGGAGGTGAGAGTATGGTAGATGATCAGCCAATCTCAGAAGAGAGTCTTTTTTATGTGGTAGGAGCTGGCTGGAAACAGCCTGTAGCTGAAAAAAGAAAACGCACTTTTCGTGAAAAGTTAAAAGGAAAACCTGTATTTTCACTGGTATTGCTATTCATAATCGTTTTGGGATGTGTATTTGCCAATGTTGTAGCAAATCATGATCCATCAGGATTTTACCTTCAAAATTTAAATATGCCACCGGGAAAAGAGTTCCTTTTTGGAACAGATTCTCTGGGAAGAGATATTTATTCTCTGATATGGTATGGGGGAAGAGTATCTTTGGTAATTGGAATTTTGGGGGCTGCGATCATTACGGTGATCGGAGTAACCTATGGATGTATCAGTGGTACAGCAGGAAAATATGTGGATTCGATTCTTATGCGTTTTACAGAAATGTGTGGAAGTATTCCGACATTGCTGCTGATTCTGATTTTATCTGCAGTTTTTGAGGCGGATGATGTAATCAGCATTTCTGTAATCATTGGAATAACAGGATGGTTTGCATTGGCACGTATTGTAAGGAGTGAAGTGCGACAGATACGAAACAGTGAATATGTTATGTATGCGAGGCTGTGTGGAGGGAGCTTTGGTTATGTAATGTATCATCATCTGGTGCCTAACTTTGTTTCGGCTATTATGTTTGTCGTAATTTCATCGGTGAGTAGCTGTATTACTATGGAATCTACATTAAGTTTCCTGGGACTGGGACTTCCGGCAGATGTTACTTCCTGGGGAAGTATGCTTTCTCTGGCAAATAAAGCACTGATTATGAATACATGGTGGGTAATCGTAATACCAGGGGTATTTCTTATTATTACACTGATGTGCATTACCAGTATGGGAAACTTTGTAAGAAGTGAAGTTAACGGAACGTACAGTAATTTGTAAAAGCTGAAGATTATGAATATAAGTATTCGGCAAATGTTGGAATGACAGTCAGAATGCAGATGCTCTGACTGATTATAAAGAAAGAAGAGGAAAATAAAATGAAAAAGGAAACAGGAAAAAAATATGCAGCGATAACATTGGCAGCATTGACTGCGGTATGTACAGGAGGGACAACCGGCAGTGTTTTAACTGTATCGGCAGCAGAAGAAAATAATACGTTAGTATATGCGGGTGAATCAGAAAGTACGATCAATCCGCTGTTGAACAATCATGATGAATTGCCAGATCTTATTTTTTCCGGACTGATGAAATATGATGGTAATGGAAAACCGGTAGAAGATCTTGCAGAGAGCTATACGTTTGATAAAGATGCCAATACTTATACATTTAAACTTCGTGAAGGTGTAAAATGGCATGATGGAGAGGATTTTACAGCAGAAGATGTTGTTTACACTTATAAAGAACTCACAGAAGATGAAACATTGGGAGCAAGTATTACCAGTAATTATCAGGATATTACAGACATTGAAGCACCAGATGATCAGACAGTAATATTTACTTTAGACCAGTATGATGCAGCAATGCTGGATTATTTTACCATGGGAATTCTTCCTGAGCATCTGCTGGAGGGAGAAGATGTAAATACAACTTCTTTTAATCAGAATCCGGTAGGTACAGGACGCTATAAATTTGAAGACTGGGATGCTTCAGGCGGTATGATTACTCTGAAACGTAATGAAGATTATTATGGAAAAGTTCCGAATATTGAAACAGTAATATATCGAACAGTATCAGATGAGACAACAAAAGCAACTATGCTCCAGTCAGGAGAAGCAGATCTTGCATGGCTGAATGCGAACTATGCATCACAGTTTAAAGACAAAGAAGGATATAATTACTGGGAATTTACAACAGCAGATTATCGTGGTGCAGCTATGGATATGAGCACAGATTTCTGGAAAGAAAATGAAGATTCTATTGGTGTGCTGAATTATGCATTAGATAAAGACTCTATCATTGCAGGTGTTCTGGCAGGTCAGGGAGAACCGGCATACAGCCCGATTCAGAGAAACCCTCTTGGAAGTGATAAAGATGCGAATATCTATTCTTATGATCTGGATACGTTTGCAAAGAAGATGGAAGAACTTGGATGGAAAAAAGGAGAAGATGGAATCTATGAGAGAAACGGACAGAAATTCCATTTTACTATTCAGGTTCGCGATTATGAAGAAGAACGTGTAGATATTGCAAATGTTATGGCTGATATGCTGAAACAGGCTGGTGTGGAAATGGAAGTAAAACTGGTTACAAAATTTGACTGGGATGCAGGTTATAACGGATTCCTGGCAGGTTATGCAACACAGTTTGACCCGGATATGGCATATGTAAACTTTGTAACTGATGCAAGTGGAAATACGATGCATTATTCTAATTCAGAGGTTGACAAATATCTGGAAGAAGGACGTCATGCAGAAACAGAAGATGCCAGAAAAGAAGCTTATGGTAAATTTGAGAAAGCATATGCTGAAGCACCTGGAATTCTTCTGGTAGCTTATCTTCAGGGGGACTATGTAGGTATTTCTGGTATTTCCGGACTGGATACTACACGTGTGCTTGGACATCATTCTGTAGGCGTTATGTGGAATATTGAAGATTGGACCATTACAAAATAAGGAAAAATCATGCAGGAAACAGTTTTAGAATTAAAAAACTATTCGATAAGTTTTAACACATCGGACGGCGAGGTACAGGCCGTCCGAAATGTGAATCTGTCTGTCAAAAAAGGTGAGATTCTTTGCATTGTAGGTGAATCCGGATGTGGAAAAACAGTGATGTGCCGCAGTGTGATGAAGCTTCTCCCTCCAAATGCCAGAATAAAAAGCGGAGAGATTATTCTTTGCGGAGAAAATATTACGTCTTATAAAAGAAAAAAGATGGAAAAATTATGCGGAAATACAGTAAGCATGGTTTTTCAGGATCCTATGCTGACATTAAATCCTACAATACCGGTGGGCAGGCAGATTACAGAGGCCATTATCAAAAATCAGAAGGTATCAAAGGAAGAAGCACGAAAAAGAGCGATTGAGATGCTGAAACTTGTAGGAATACCAGATGCAGAACAAAGATATGATTTTCAGCCACATTTTTTTTCTGGTGGAATGCGCCAGAGATGTGTGCTCGCAATTGCATTGGCCTGTGAACCGAAACTTCTTTTTGCTGATGAGGCAACGACAGCATTGGACGTAACAGTGGAGGCAAAGATTCTGGATCTTCTTCTGGAATTGAGAGAAAAAATCGGTATCAGTATTGTATTTGTATCCCATGATCTGGGTGCAGTTGCCCGTATTGCAGATAGAGTTGCGGTGATGTATGCCGGAAAAATCATAGAGATTGGAACAGCAGAAGATATTTATTATGATCCAAGGCATCCTTATACATGGGGACTTCTTTCATCGCTTCCGGTTTTTGCCAGTGACGAAGGTTCGCTAAATCCTATTCCGGGGATGCCGCCATCTCTTTTAAATCCTCCACCGGGAGATGCTTTTGCAATCCGGAATCCCTGGGCTCTTGCTATTGATTATGAAAAAGAGCCACCTATGTTTCAGGTGAGTGATACTCATTATGCGGCAACATGGTTGTTGGATAGACGTGCACCTAAGGTAGAAAGACCTTCTTTCCTGAATGAAAAATCCGGTTGTATGAAGGAGAAATCAGATGAACGATAATATGATCATAGAAGCAAAAAATCTGAAACAGTACTTCAAAATTAATTCAAACTACACAATTCATGCGGTAGATGATGTTTCCTTTGGAATCCGGGAAGGGGAAATCATGGCATTAGTAGGAGAAACCGGATGTGGGAAGTCTACAACTGCCAGGACTTTGGCAGGAATCTATCATCCTACAGGTGGAGAAATTTTTTACCAGGGGCAAAGGGTACCGGAGAAGAAAAATTCTTCTGAAATCTGGAAAAAAATGCAGACAGAAATTCAAATGATTTTTCAGGACTCAGGAGCGGCATTAAATCCAAGGATGAATATCAAAAAAATTATGTTGGAGCCTGTAAAAATCAGTCGTAAGATTCGAGATAAAGAATTGCTTGAAAGAAAATTGAAGGAAATTCTTAATGAAACAGGACTGGATGAGAGCATTCTTTCAAAAAAACCGGCAGAGCTTTCTGGTGGGCAGAGGCAGAGAGTTGCGATTGGAAGAAGCCTTCTGATGGAACCTCGCCTGATTATTGCAGATGAGCCAATTGCATCTCTTGATATTTCCATTCAGGCACAGATAGTCATGCTTTTCAAAAAACTTCAGGAAGAAAAAAAGTTTTCTTTCCTTTTTATCGCTCATGATTTATCTATGGTACATTTTTTGAGTGATACAGTAGGTGTGATGAAAGACGGAAAGCTGGTTGAAATGGCACCTACAAAAGAGCTTTTTAAAAATCCTATTCATCCGTATACAAAAGCTTTGCTTTCAGCAATACATATTCCAGATCCGCTGGCGGAACGTAAACGAAAGCTTATAGAGTATGATGATACACAGCCTTTAGGAGAAGAATGGAAAGAAATATCTTCAGGGCATAAAGTAAGAATATAGATTTTAGATCAGAAAAAAGGAAATCATATTATTTTTGTATGCTTTCCTTTTTCTATGCTGAAATTGTCTGCTTATGTGGTTTTCGCATTATTATTCTGAAAGCCTTGATTATCAGGTCACACACGATTCAGGCTGTAGTAACAGTATATCCGCTCTCGTGGTTCTGTGCGGCAGTATTGTTTGTCGGATGCTGGATGTGTTATAAAAATAAAATGGATTTTTATGGTGCGTTTTGATTGAGAATTTTTCTCGTTAATGTTAAAATAATAAAAAAAAGAACGCGGAGGATTAAATCATGAAGAAACTTAAAGTAAAAAAAGGTAGTACCTGTATGGCTTGTCTGGAATGTGTACGTGCATGTTCTGAGGCATTTTATAAGGAGTTTGATCCAGGTAAAGCATGCCTTGAGATTACAGAAAAAAAGACGGTTCGCCCAATGGCATGTCCACAGTGTGGTAAATGCGCTGAAGTCTGTCCGGAAGGTGCAATTACCCAGAATGCAAAGGGCGTGTACATGATCAATAAGAAGAAATGTACCGGCTGTGGCAAATGTGCTGAAGCCTGTCCGTTCGGTCTGATCGTAAAGACTGAAGGTAATCCGGCATCTAAGTGCATTGCCTGTGGTATCTGTGCAAAAGCCTGTCCAATGGATGTACTTGAAGTCGTAGAAGAGTAAAAATTCTGAATATATAACTGAAATATGGAAAAATCATCATGGGAATTTGAGAAAACCATGATTCGGAAGACTCCTGCGGGAGTCTTTCTTCATTTATGGAAAATTACCGTTTACTTCACATCCAGTAACGAGGAAAATTCTCTTTTGATGAATGGAAATATTTAATGTATAATATGTAGAAAGATGATATAACAAAAAGGAGAGAGTATTCATTATGACTTATGGGAGAATCTAAAATAAAACAGAAAGAGAGCCTATTTTAATGGATTTAAAACAGTTACAGTATTTCGTGGTATGTGCGCAGACCGGGTCGTTCAGTGAGGCGGCAAAAAATTTGTATTCAACACAGCCGAGTGTCAGCAAGATAATCAAAGGTCTGGAAGATACACTTGGAATGCAGCTTTTCGAGCGACTTCCAAGGGGAATCCGTCTGACGGTGCAGGGAAAGAAAGTTTATCAGTATGCAACGAAAATTATAAATGAGATAGATGTTCTTGAGAATATGGCATCCCGTGGAATGACGAAATGGATTCGGATTTCTTTGAATCCAAGTTCCTGGTTTGCCGACCAGTTTGTGGATTTTTATAATGTGACGTTTGAAAAAAACTACCATTTTCAACTGACAACAGCCGGTGTACGCAGTGTGATGGAACGAGTCAGAGATTATATGGATGATATTGGATTCGTATATATCTTAAGCCACCAGAAAGAGAATTTCCTACACGAACTTGCGAAGAATAAAATACAGTTTGTACCTATGTATGAAACAAATCTGATTCTGTACCCGGGACGTTTGACAGAACTTTACGATTCCGGTAAGGCAAGTGCGAATCTGGAGGATCTGGAAGGAATCCGTTTCATACAGAATTATCAGGACGAGTTTTTTGATATTGGCGCAGTGAAGGAAGAAGCATTTCAATGGAAAGATATTGACATTTCTGTACTGACGAACAGCGATTATATTATGGAAAAGATGCTTAAGAACAGCAAGGTTTCAAATATGAGCGGAAGTTATCTCTCAGAAAATAAGATTGGGACTACACCGGGAATACCAGTGGAGTTGGGGAATAATAAGGTTATTTTTGGATATATTCTCCATAAGGGTGAGAAAATAGATGAGAGCATAGAAGAGTTTCTGGAATTTTTAAAAGAGAGACTTCCGAATTACAAAACAAATGAATGAAACAAAAGCATACTGATTATCAGAGAGAGGCAGACATATTTTGGTGTATTAAATGATATTCCGAAAACAGCAAAAGCTATGCAAAATAAGAATAGCTCATAACCCCTGGGGTGGGTTGTGAGCTGTTCTTGTTTTTGCTAGACTGTCAATCGGATATTTGGGATTAATAATTCCAGAACAAAATCAGGCTACTGTTCATTTAATATTTGTAATATCCTGTGAAAAATATTACTGAAAGTGAAGTGGGCAGTAATAAAATTATAAGATGGAGATAATCAAATGAAAAAATATGCGTTAAGACGTCTGCTTCAACTGATTCCCATTTTGTTTGCGATTACCTTTCTTTCCTATGGCATGATGCGAATTGCCGGAAGTGATGTTGTAACGCAAAAAATGGAGAATACAGGGCAGGTTGTATCGGAAGATACGTTAAATGCAGCACGAGAACAGCTGGGACTGGACAAACCATTTCTGACTCAGTATTTTGTCTGGCTTGGAAAACTGCTTCGTGGAGATATGGGAAACAGCTATGTATCAGGCTTTTCGGTTTTTGATACGTTTATATCGAAACTTCCGGCTACATTACTTCTTACAGCTACATCTATTCTGCTTACAATCATTATATCTATTCCTCTGGGAATTTTGTCAGCGATAAAGCAGAATTCGATTATAGATTATCTGATTCGTTTGTGCAGCTTTATAGGGAACAGCCTTCCTAATTTTTTTGTGTCATTGCTGCTGATGTATTTCCTGTCGATTAAGCTTAGAATTTTCCCGGTTATTGCGAAGGAAGTAAGTTTAAAGAGTGTGGCGATGCCGGCGATTACTTTGGCAATAGCGATGTCGGCAAAATATCTTCGACAGGTTCGTGCTACAGTTCTGGATGAATTGAGCAAGGACTATGTGGCAGGAGCGAAAGCAAGAGGTGTGAAATTTTCTGTTACTCTTTGGAAAAGCGTTATGAAAGCTTCTCTGGTAACAGTTATTACGTTATTGATGCTGTCAGTAGGTAACCTGCTTGGAGGAACTGCAATTGTAGAATCAATCTTTATGTGGGATGGTGTTGGAAAAATGGCAGTAGATGCTATTTCCATGCGTGATTATCCGATTATTCAGGCATATGTTATGTGGATGGCGATTATCTATGTTCTGGTAAATCTGCTTACGGATTTGTCATATCGATTCCTGGATCCAAGAATTCGTCTGGGAGGTGTAAAACAATGAGTGAAAAGCAGAACAAAGACGTAACCGTGCGAGTACAGAAAATAAAGAAAAGTCATATTAAAACCAAGTTAATTGTTTTTCTTGTTTTGGCGATAGGACTTGTAATACTTGCGGTTTTTTCAGATCAGCTATGTCCATATGATCCTTATGCACAGGATCTGGCAAGTGCCCTGCAGCCGCCGAGTCTGCAGCACCCTATGGGAACAGATACATATGGAAGAGATATGTTGTCCAGAGTGATCAGTGGTGCGCGTGCAAGTATTTTTTCAACATTTATTCTTGTGGCAGTAATTTCTGTATTTGGAACAGTAGTGGGTGTATGTAGTGGTTATTACGGAGGGGTGATGGATTCTGTTATGATGAGAATCTCAGATGTCTGTCTTGCTTTTCCGGGACTTGTTTTTGCAATGGCAATCGCAGCTATTCTTGGCGGCGGTATTCAGAATGCAATTATAGCATTGGCAGTAATCAGCTGGCCGAAATATTCGCGTATTGCAAGAAGTCAGACACTGGCACTGAAAAATGAACCATACATTCATGCTGCGTTGCTGGCTGGTGACAATTCAGGTCAGATAATGATAAGGCATGTTCTTCCGAATATGCTGGGACCTGTTCTGGTAACCGCTATGCTGGATATTGGTACCATGATGATGGAACTGGCAGGGTTGTCATTCCTCGGTCTGGGTGCACAGATTCCTATGGCAGAGTGGGGAAGTATGATGAGTAGTGGACGCAGTATGATCCAGACATATCCATGGGTTGTATTATCACCTGGAATCGCAATCTTTGTATCAGTGGTAATTTTTAATCTGCTTGGAGATACGATTCGAGATTATCTGGATCCGAAAAATACACGTTCACAAGGATGATATTTGATAATGGTGGCTAACTCTTATAGTGTACTGACAGCCGGTACACAAGAGTTTGAACATAAAAGAAGGAGGATTACAAATGAGAGCAAAAAAAATTTTAGCAATGGCAATCGCTATGGGAATGATTGTTGGAGCGACAGCTGTGCCAACACTGGCTGCTGACAAAAAGATATTCGTATTTGGTGATACTACTTTTAATGCGGAGAATGAAGAGGCGGATATTAACCCGCAGAATACTTATGCAGGATGGGCGTGTATCCGTTATGGCGTTGGAGAAACTCTTTTCCGTTATTCAGATACAATGGAAATCGAACCATGGGTTGCAAAAGAGTACGAAAACGTAGATGAGCTGACATGGAAAATCACATTAAATGATGGCGTTGTTTTTTCTAATGGACGTGCCTGTGACGGAGAAGCTGTAAAGGAATCTCTGGAAGGTCTGATCGCAAATAATGAACGTGCTGCCGGAGATCTTTGTATTGACAGTATTGAGGCAGATGGAAATACAATTACCATAAAGACAACAGAGCCGAAACCGGCATTAATAAATTATCTCAGTGATCCATATGGCTGTATTATTGATACAGAGGCCGGAATCACAGACAATGGTATTGTAATTGGAACAGGCCCATATGTAGCGACAGATCTGGTAACAGATGATCATCTGAATCTTGTAAAGAATGAAAATTACTGGAACGGGGATGTCAATGTAGATGAGATTACGGTCCGTACAATTTCTGATGGCGACACGCTGGCACTGGCGCTTCAGGCAGGTGAAATTAATGCTGCTTATGGTATGGCATATGCAAGTTATCCATTATTTGAAAATGATGATTTTACATTTTCAAGTACAGCGACAAGCCGTGCTTTCTATGCATGGATGAACTTTGAAAGCCCTGTAACATCTGACCCGGCAGTGCGTAAAGCAATTGCGATGGGTATTGATAAAGAAAGTTTCGTATCAGTTCTTCTTAATGGATATGGTTACCCGGCAGTTGGCGCGTTTCCGGATACGTTCTCTTTTGGTGGAGAGAATCTGACAACAGAAAGTTATGATCCGGAAGGTGCAAAACAGGTTCTGGAAGATGCCGGATGGGTAGATTCTGATGGTGATGGTATTCGTGAAAAAGACGGACAGAAACTGGAAATCCGCTGGCTGACATATCCAAGCCGCCAGGAGCTTCCTCTTCTCGCAGAATCAGCACAGGCTACTTTAAAAGAAATCGGCATGGATGTTCAGGTAAACTGTACATCTGATAACAATACAATTCGTAAAGATCCTACATTATGGGATGTATATGCAAGTGCTATGGTAACAGCACCGACAGGAGATCCGCAGTATTTCTTTACATCCTGTGCACTTGATGAGTCTGTAAACAATAACGGACATTATCATAGTGACAAACTGGAAGAGCTTGCAGATCAGATGGAAAATGAGTTTGACGTAGATAAACGTTCAGAACTTGGAATTCAGATGCAGCAGACTGTTCTGGATGATAATGCCTATGTATTTTGCTCTCATCTGAGAATGAGCATGATTATGCAGTCTAATGTAACAGGACTGGTTGCACATCCTTGCGATTATTACGAATTGACAGCAGATCTTGATATTAATTAATGACAGAAATCAGAAACATTGTTCTTATGCGGCAGATGCAGCAAATGAGGTTTAAACAAGGAGGAGTTTACAAAAAATGCAAAATAAAATACTGACCTATGATTCTGTGGAGATATCATTTGGCGGGAAAGCTGTGGTTCATGATGTGAACTTCTCCCTCAAACCAGGAGAGATATTGGGACTTGTCGGTGAATCCGGCAGTGGAAAAAGTACTCTGATCAAAGCTGCAATGGGGCTTCTTGGTTCTGACGGTCTTGTGACAAAGGGAGATATCCGATATATGGGAGAAAATATTCTGGATATACCGGAGAAGGAAAAAAGAAAAGTCAGAGGTGCTAAAATTGGCATGATTTTTCAGGATGCAGGAGCGTCTCTCTGTCCGATCCGTACAATTGGGGAACAGATTTATGAAAGTATGTGTGCTCATAAAAAAGTCACCAGAAGTGAGGCTAAGAGCCGCGCGATGGAACTGTTTGATAAACTGAACTTCAAAGACAGTCAGAGAGTATGGGACAGTTATCCTTTTGAACTGTCAGGCGGAATGAACCAGAGAGCCGGTATTGCGATTGCTATGCTTATGAATCCACCGATTTTGTTTGCGGATGAACCAACCAGTGCGCTTGATGTATCCGTACAGCGTCAGGTTGTAAAGGAAATGCTTAAATTAAGGGAATTGTTTGGAACCGCAATTGTAATCGTAACGCATGATATTGGTGTAGTACGTGCAATGGCAGACACAGTGCTGGTGCTGAAAAATGGAAAAGCAGTTGAATACGGTGCGGCAGAAATTGTGTTGGATCATCCACAGGATCCATATACGAAGAAACTGCTGGAAGCTGTACCGAAACTGAAAAGGAAGGTCAGAGTATGAGTACACTTTTAGAGGCAGAACATTTAACGAAGATCTTTACGCAGAGAGGTAAAGAACCTTTTAGAGCGGTAGACGATGTAAGTTTCTCGCTGAAAGCAGGAGAAACGCTTGGAATCGTAGGGGAATCCGGATCCGGTAAAAGTACGCTTGCAAAGCTGATTACCCGTCTGACTGATATAACAGAAGGCACATTGAAATTTGAAGGAAAAGATATTACAAATTTAAAACGAAGCCAGCTGAAGGAAGTATATGGAAATATCCAAATGGTTTTCCAGAACCCTGTGGGTTCCTTTGATCCAAGAAAGACACTTGGATATGGAATCGGTGAGAGCCTTCGCAACCGTAATGTAAAAAAAGAAGAAGTAGACAAAAGGGTGGCAGAACTGCTGGAACAGTGTGGACTTGACAGAGAATATGCAAAAAGGTATCCACATGAAGTAAGTGGTGGGCAGTGTCAGCGTGCTGCAATTGCCAGAGCACTGGCAGTAGAGCCTAAAGTGCTGATTTGTGATGAAGCTACTAGTGCCTTAGATGTAACCATTCAGAAGCAGATTATGGAACTTCTTAAGGAATTAAAGGAAAAGCATGGTCTGTCTTTCATTTTTATCTGTCATAACTTGGCTTTGGTTCAGATGTTCTGCGATAAAGTATTGGTTTTGTATGAAGGAAAAGTAGTAGAAAAAGGAATTCCTGATGATATTATTAATGATCCGAAAGAAGAATATACACAGAAACTGGTAGAGGCGGTATTTGCGTGATCGTAGTGTGTTATCATGATATGAAAGATATAAAAAAAGTACTTCCTGCGGAT
>NZ_QUDO01000026.1 GCF_003477525.1 Ruminococcus sp. AF41-9 | reverse complement strand
CTTGGTGGGCCGTTACCCCACCAACAAGCTAATCCAACGCGGGTCCATCTTATACCACCGGAGTTTTTCACACCGGACCATGCGGTCCTGTGCGCTTATGCGGTATTAGCAGTCATTTCTGACTGTTATCCCCCTGTATAAGGCAGGTTACCCACGCGTTACTCACCCGTCCGCCACTAGAAATAGATCAAATCCACCGAAGTCTCAATGAAATATTTCCCGTTCGACTTGCATGTGTTAAGCACGCCGCCAGCGTTCATCCTGAGCCAGGATCAAACTCTCTGATAAAATGTGTCAGCAATTCAGCGATGCTTGCATCAGCTTAATTGCGGCTCACACTGATTAAGCCAAAGACTTAAGAAGTGTTTGATTCACTCAAGACAACCAACTAGCTTAGTTATCTCTCGTTTTTACTGTTTTTGGTTTATTTAAACCGTTCTTAAAAATGTAAAGAATTTTCGAGAATCGTATGTGTTTCACTGTTTAGTTATCAAGGTTGTCTGTCTTGCGACAGCTTGTTTACTTTATCACGTCTTTTTTTCTTTGTCAAGAACTTTTTCAAGTTTTTTCAAAGTTTTTTGAACTTTTTCATTTTTTCGAAATACCGTTCTGATCTGTGATTGTCGCCTCTGTTCAGACGACTCGTCCACTTTAGCATACTGTTTATAAGTTGTCAAGCATTTTTTTAAATTTCTTTTTCATTTTAGAAACCTGCCAATATTATTTTATATCCGGAAACAACATTTTTGCAGATTTGTTTCGCTTAACACGGTTACCCTGACCGGTGCATCCATGTTTTCTATGTTTTCTACTTTTTCCGCAATTCATCCCACTGTAAAAAACAGAGGAATGAATTGCTTACGGTATCCGCCGCTTTGCAGCAGCCACCTCCTGATCCTTTAATATCTGTCAATATGTATCAACATAATCATTCTGCAGTTCCGCCTTCAGTTCATTCTGCACTTCATTCAGGCACTGGAGCAGCAGAGGATTAAAGGTTCCGCATTCACCGTTTTGAATCATCTGAATTGCTTTTTCATGAGAAAATGCTTTTTTATAGCACCGCTCGCTTGTCAGGGCATCGTATACATCTGCCATGGAAACAATCTGCGCACTGATCGGAATCTCATTTTCTTTCAGTCCATCCGGATATCCTCTTCCATCCCAGCGCTCATGGTGCCAGCGTGCAATCTCATATGCTGTGTGCAGCAAAGGTTCTTCTTTATAATTTTCCAGTCTTGCGATCATCTCCGCTCCCTGCATACTGTGGGTCTTCATAATCTCAAACTCTTCATCAGTCAGTCTTCCCGGCTTGTTCAGAATTTTTTCATCAATCGCAATCTTACCGATATCATGAAGAGAAGAAGCCAGTGCAATATCTGTCTGCTCTTCCGAAGTGATGTGATATTGATTTGTGATCGTAAGCAGACGGTTTAACAGCAGTTCTGTGATGATACGGATATGCCGTACATGAGATCCGCTCTCACCATTACGGAACTCTACGATCTGACTGAGCACTCCTACCAGCGTAGCGGTATCATGCTGCTGTTTTTTAATCTGATTGGAAACCATCTTTACCAGTCTCCGCTGCTTTGTATACAGTTTGATCGTATTTGTAACACGCCGATAGACAATCCTTGCATCAAACGGACGGTTGACATAGTCAGAAGCCCCCAGTTCATAGGATTTACGGATAACATCCTCAGAGGCATCACTGGAAATCATGATAACCGGTATATCTTCAATAATATGACTGGTATTCATGGCATGTAAAACTTCAAATCCGTCCATTACAGGCATATTGATATCCAGCAGTACCAGCCCAATATCTCCCTGATTTTCATAAAGTTTGTCCAGCCCCTCCTGTCCGTTCTCCGCTTCCATGATCCGGTAATCTTTTCCCAGAATCTCAGAGAGCAGTTCTCTGTTCAGCTCTGAATCATCTACCAGCAGAATCTGCTGTCTGGTATCTTCCAGAGAACTGTCATGAGGTAAGATATCCGTTCTGACTTCATTGACAACAACTGCATCTTTCATTTCTTTTGCCTGATACATTAATTTATCTGCAATGCTGACCGCAGTTCCCATGGAACTGTCTGTTGTCTTTATCACTCCGCCGGCACTGACGGACAAATACAGTTGAGAATATCCCGGAACGACAGAATCATGCACTCTGTCGCGGATCTGTTCCAGTTTGGCTCTCAGGACACCGGAAGGAATTCCCGTAAGGATCAGCAAAAATTCATCTCCGCCATAGCGGATCAGCATATCTGTCGGACGGATGCAGGAAAGAATCGCCGAGGCCGCTACCTCCAGAGCCCTGTCGCCGGCCTGATGTCCGTAAGTATCATTATAAATTTTAAAATCATCCAGATCGATCAGGGCAACTCCGGCTGTTCCGCTAAAATTATGTACCACTTCTTCATAATAGCGGCGGTTAAACGTCCCGGTCAACGCATCATGGTAAAGCTTGCTGCTATACTTCTTCTCTGTTTCAAGCATAGCTTCCAGTTGCCGGTTTTTCTGCTCCAGTTCCTTTTCGTACTGTTTCAGACGATGCTGCTCCGTACGGTCCAGCACATAATTGACAGCGAGCACTTCCCCTGTTTCCTCGTCCGTAAAGATTGCCATATGATCTTCCGCAAGCATCGGCTCATATTTTGCAGTTCGTGTCCAGTAAGTAACGGATATATGCCGTTCCCCATTGCGGAAACATTCCAGCAGATTCTCGCGGTTCATTACTTTCAGAAACTCATCCCGTCCCTCTTCCGGAATTGTCAGTGCCCACAAATCCACCAGTTCTGTATAGCTCGAATTTTCCGGCATTCCAAGCTGTTCATTCAGATCATAATTCACACCATCCACTATCTGGTGCATGACCCCCGGAACCACATCCTTCGTAAGATTGATGCTGCAATATCCATCTGCGATTGCAAAAACAGCTTGCTCCAGAAACTGATTATTTAAATCAACATGCTTTTTCGTTTTTTTCATCTGTACAACACCTTCCATATATACTATGATATTTCCTGATTCAGTTCATTGTCCTCCACCAGAAGGAATCCTCATACCACCCCACCCGGACAGTTTTTGCATTCGTTTCTTCATTTTCCCATTGTTCCTGACCTCATTCATTTCCTTCCCTGTTTCTCACATCATCAGCCCTCCTGTTCCGGACAGGGCTTTAAACAGTATAAAAGCAGTCTACATTCTACATATATCATAGACCGCTTCTAACAATACAAGTATATATGTCTGTTTATGTGTGTTCTTATACTAACACATCTATCTCGTTTTGTCGAATATTATCATGAATATATAGAAAAATATATAGAAAAAAATCACTGTAAAACAGATATTTTTTTCTGTTTTGCAGTGATTTTCTGATTTTTATACGCCATTTATTTTCAGGCTGCCTGAAGCATCATCTCTCTGTTTCTTCCAATACACAACTGGAGTAGTCCCTGAATGACCTGAAAACACATATTCAGAATAAATCTGATATCCTCTTCCACACATCTGATTTTTTTCAGATACTTTGCATGATTATATTCAATGTAATCCACTAATGTGGAAAATGTGGAGAAATGGATTGCAGGCTCCAGATACTGATGCGCTTCTCCTCGCTGTATACAGGATTTCAGTTCATTTTTTAATACCTTTTCATAATAATTGTGAGCTGCAAGGCTGCCTGTATAAGTCCTGTTATGAGGAAAGGTAAAATAATCTGCCATATAGTGAATGACTTCTCCAAAACGCCGCCAGTACACTCTCTGATTGCCTGTATCCAGCCTGGTTTCCATCAGCTCCCGCATTCTGTCCTTAATCTCATCAAAGGTTCCAAAAAACTCATGTCTCTTTGTCAGAAAAGACGGTTTGATATCCGGAAGGATGCTTCCCAGGCAGAACGCTTTCCGGTGTGACTGCAGGCTTGCTGTGGTCTGCATCTGATCTGCAAGATATCTGGCTAATAAAATATGTGATTTTTTACGCAATTCTATTCCTCTTTCTTTCTTATAGGAAATTCTGTTTCCTGTGCATGAAGAATTTATAACTTTATATGATTCCTTATAACTCCTCAGAACAAATTGTTAACTTCAACCAACAAAATCCACTATAGCAGATTTATGTAAAATATTCAATCAACATTCCGTAAAATCTTTTACAAAATTTCCAGAGTATTTTTGTGGATACTGACAGGACGCAAAAAAGATCCGTCAGCCGCATTTGTCTGCCAGCCAACGGATCCTCGTTGCAGTTTTTAACTTTTATTTTTGCTGTGATAAATTTCCCAGTTGTTCCAGCAGTTCAAAATCGCTCTGTTTTACTTTAAGATTCGTCTCCAGCCTCTCTCCTTCCGGAGTGATAAACGTAATTTCAAACACACAGCCTTCCCGGATTCCTTTTTTGGACACCGCACGGCAGAATGCCGGAAATTTAGGATGATTCTTCTTAAAAGTATTCCATGCACTGGTAAATTTTAACATGTTGCCTATGTTCATCATAATTGTATTGTCCTGATTGTATTTCTATTATTTAATGAGCTCTTTCAGCTGTTCTGCTGTAAGCCCCTTTTCTTTAATCAGTTCCAGAACTTCTTTCAGTTCTTTCTGCTCCTGTTCCTCAGCAGCACGTTTCTGAGCAACTTTTAAATCTTTTAACTGCTGTTTCTTTTCTGATTTTAATCCTTTAATTTCTACATTAAGTGCAGTGATCTGTTCATCCAGTTCATTGATCCTGTTCTGAATTTCTTCCGGAGTAAGCGTAACCATCCGTTTTCTTCTTGGCATTTTTTTACCTCCTTTATTTCATTCCGGAAAATGTAAGAAATATAAAAATTATTCCTGCATTCTCCCTTTCTTTGATTATACCTAAAAAAATGCCTGTTGTATACGTTTTATGTGATTTTTTATTAATTATTCACGGAAACAGGTTTGCTCCGACCGGCTGGATTCCGTTCCTGAACTTAATTCTGTCGAAAATATGATCCGCTGCTTCCGCCTTCTTTCATTCCCACTATATAACACAATTCAGAAAGTCTCTCATCTCTCGTCTGGATACACGCTATGTAATCATCAATGATCCTGCGAACTTTATGCGGCAGATTCAGCTTTTCATATCTGCGTTCAAGTTCTGCAAGATCATTATTGTCCTGACATATGTAAGCATCTTTTCTGCTTATGTTTTCTTTGATTTGCGCCATTTTTTCTTCGAGATTTGTTTCCATTGATTTTTCCATAAGTTTACCCATTTCGTCCTCCCTGTTTATTTTTTATTGATTGTTATGTGTGTTGTTTGTTTCGTGTATATTTTAAATTTTTCAGGGGGATTCTGTCAATAAAATTCGAGCGACATCTTCTTGCCTGATTCGACAAGAAAATGCCGCCCGCACCATTTTTTCATCCGTACACCATTTTTTCAGGTTCCGTACACCATTTATACACCAAAATTATAACAAGATACGTGAAATTGCGGTAAAATACGTGAAATTGAAACTCCCGCAAATCCCCTAAATCTCGCTGAAATCCGGGGTTCCGTAAAGATCGAACGGAGTGCTCTGGTATACGTAATAATTCAGCCAGTTTGTATAAAGATTGTTTGCATGGGCTCTCCACATCAGGAGTGGTCTGTTTTCCGGGTTATTGTCTTTATAATAGTTCTCCGGAATCTCGATCGGAAGATTTTTGCTTACATCGCGTTTATATTCTCCGTCCAGTGTCACACGGTCATATTCCGGATGTCCCATCACAAAAATTTTACGGCCGCCATCTGCCATGGCAAGGAACAGACCGGCTTCTTCTGATTCAGCAAGAACAGTCAGTTCCTTACAGTTGTGGATATCCTCCAGCGGAACTTCCGTATGTCTGGAATGCGGTGCCAGGAACATGTCATCGAATCCTCTGACAAGCGGTATCTTACGGTTCAGTACTTTGTGCCAGAAAAGTCCAAACATTTTTTTGTCCAGTTTGCGTTTCTTTAATCCATAATGATGGTATAATCCTGCCTGAGCAGCCCAGCAGAGATAAATCGTAGAAGTTACATGGGTGTTGGTCCAGTCCATGATCTCTACCAGTTCCTTCCAGTAATCCACTTCTTCAAATTCCATCTGTTCTACAGGTGCTCCTGTGATGATCATTCCATCATACTTGTTATCTTTGAGTTCAGTAAAAGTCTGGTAAAACTTGTTCAGATGACTCATGGAAGTATTTTTTGCTTCATGGCTCTGTACTGCCATAAAGGTTACATCCACCTGAAGTGGTGTATTGGAAAGAGAGCGCAGAAGCTGAAGCTCTGTTTCTTCTTTCAGAGGCATGAGATTCAGAATCAGAATCTGGATCGGACGGATATCCTGATGAGATGCACGGGACTCATCCATCACGAAAATATTTTCTTTTTCAAGGATTTCTTTTACGGGCAGATCACCCTGTATTTTAATTGGCATAGCGTTTCTCCTTTGTCATATTTTGTCATATTTTTCTTTTACTGTCCTGCAAGTTTCAGAAAATCTTCTTCTGAAAGAATCGGGATTCCAAGTTCCTTTGCCTTCTTATTTTTGGAAGAATTGGAAGTTGTGTCGTTATTGATCAGATAATTTGTCTTTCCTGTGACAGAACCCGTCACCTTGCCACCCAGGGATTCTATAAATTCCTTTGCCTGTGCCCTGTTTGCAAAGTGTTCCACACTTCCTGTGATCACAAAGTTCATATTCTGAAAGATCTGTTCCCCTTTCTTCTCTTCTTTTTTCACAGAAAGGTAACTCATCAGATGATCCAGTTTTTCATTATTGCCTTCCGTCTTAAAATAGTCCACAAGACTTTTGGCGATCACAGGTCCGATCGTATCAATGGAGCTAATCTCTTCTTCATCTGCATGGCGGATTTTCTCAAGATTGTCATCAAAATGACGGCAGATCACTTTCGCATTAGCAAGTCCGATATTGGCAATCCCCAGGCTGTAAATTACTTTTGCAAGTGTGGTTTCTTTTGCCCTTTCCAGGCTTGCCATCAGGTTATCAAAGGATTTCTCACCAAACCCTTCCATCTCCACGATTTCCTCTCTGTGTTTCCCAATCTCAAAAATATCTCCGAAATCATGAATGAACCCTCTGGCAATAAATTTCTCCAGTGTTGCCTCAGAAAGTCCGTCAATATTCATGGCATCTCTGCTTGCAAAAAGGGCAAAAGATTTAATCTTCTTTGCCGCACAGTCAGGATTTGTGCAGTAAAGTGCCTCCACATCATTCACTTTCCTGATCTCTGTCTCATGCCCGCAGGCAGGGCAGGTATCCGGAATCACCAGATTTCCACTCTGTGTAAGATTCTCTGCAATCTGCGGGATGATCATATTCGCCTTATATACTGTGATGGTATCTCCGATTCCCAGCTTCAGTTCTTTTACAATACTGATGTTATGGACACTGGCACGGCTGACTGTGGTGCCCTCCAGTTCCACAGGTTCAAACACAGCTACCGGATTGATCAGACCGGTTCTTGACGGGCTCCACTCAATCTCCTGCAGATGTGTCTCGCGAATCTCATCCGCCCATTTAAACGCAAAAGCATTTCGCGGGAATTTCGCTGTTCTTCCCAGCGATTCTCCGTATGCAATATCATCATAGAGCGCCACCAGGCCATCTGACGGAAAATCATTCTGTGTGATCGCTGTGGAAAAATAATCCATGGCTATGTCCAGTGTCTCTGCCGTGACTTTCCGATATTCCACAACATCAAATCCCTGCTGCCGCAGCCATTCGAACTGTTCAGCCCTCGAATTATGAAAATCGACATTTTCCGCGCTTACCAGGGCAAAGGCATAAAATCGCACCTTTCTCTCTGCCGTAATTTCATTGTTTAACTGGCGTACGGAACCACTGCATAAATTTCGCGGATTTTTATATTTCGCATCCACGTCTTCTATGGATTCATTGATCCGTTCGAAATCAGAATAGGTGATGATCGCCTCTCCCCGAAGCACCAGTCTTCCCTGATACGGAAGCTTCAGCGGGATATTTTGAAACACTTTTGCATTATTGGTCACAACTTCTCCCACAACTCCGTTGCCTCTGGTGACTGCCTTGACCAGTTCTCCGTTCTCATAAGTAAGAACGATTGTCAGGCCATCCAGTTTCCAGGAAAGAAGTGTCTCATGGTTTCCGATAAATTCCCGTAACACCTCTCTGTCTTTGGTTTTAT
Source organism: Ruminococcus sp. AF41-9 (assembly GCF_003477525.1). Taxonomy (GTDB): domain Bacteria; phylum Bacillota; class Clostridia; order Lachnospirales; family Lachnospiraceae; genus Blautia_A. The sequence continues at coordinate 49,196 of NZ_QUDO01000026.1, read as the reverse complement.
CCAGAGACAGCATCGGGGATTCATGTTCTTCTTTCGGTAACTGTTCTACCGCCTCATACCCTACGCGGATGGTGGGACTGTTTGCCAGAACGGTTCCTGTTTCCTTTTCCAGAGCCTGAAGCTCGTCGTACATCTGATCGTATTCCCGGTTGCTTATGATTTCGATGTCTTTCTGATAATAGGCCTTTGCCGCCTCGTCCAGCTTCTGCGCCAGCTCTTTCATTCGCCTGATTGCCACTGTTTCCATGATGCCCTCCTGTTTCTGTTACGGTTTCACTGGTGGAAGTTGAAAGAAGCTCTTTTAACTCCTTCCACTCTTTGTCCGTGATTTCTCTGTATTCTCCTTCTTCGATCCCATCCAGAGTCAGGTTCATGATCCGGATTCGTTTCAGCTTTTGTACTTCATATCCCAGATACTGGCACATTCGCCGGATCTGACGGTTTAATCCCTGAGTCAGTATGATCCGGAAGGTAAAAGTACCTGTTTTTGTTACCCTGCATGGTCTTGTCACAGTATCCAGGATCGGTACACCTTTGCTCATCCGGCGGACAAATTCCTCATCAACCGGTTTATTGACTGTCACAAAGTATTCTTTTTCATGGCGGTTTCCCGCACGCATGATCTTATTGACCAGATCTCCCTCATTGGTCAGCAGAAGAAGTCCCTGGGACTCTTTGTCCAGTCTCCCCACCGGATAGATTCTCAGCGGATAGTCCAGATATTTTGTCACTGTTGTCTCCTGACGCTGTTTTTTCGTACTGCATACGATTCCTCTTGGTTTATTAAAAAGCAGCAAAACTTTTTTTTCATTTTTTACCACAGGAACATGATCCACGCAGATTTCATCTTTCAGGGAAATTTTCTGCCCGCTCACGGCCTTCTCTCCGTTCACGGTAATCCTGCCCTGTTCGATCATCCGGTCTGCTTCTCTTCTTGAACATACTCCTGCATCACTTAGATATTTATTGATTCTTATTTTTTCGTCCATTTTTCTATTATATAATTTTTTACCAATCTTATCAACGGGGAATTTCCTTGTATTTTTTTGTAGTTTATTGTATGATGAAAAAGCATTTTGAGCAATTACAAAGGAGGCATTTTATGTCATCAGACCATTTACCGCGAACCAACCGCTGGCTGATCCTGCTGGCATTTGTTTTCTGCTTTATTCTCGGAGGTCTTTTTACCCGTTCTTCCGCAGGACCGGCTCCTGTAGTCGCAGAACACGAAAATCCAACTCCTGTTCCCTCCGAAATTACAGCAGCGGCAGTCACAGCCACACCGGTTCCGGATTCTTCATCCTCCAAAACAGCTTCCGCGAAATCTTCTTCAAAGAAATCCTCTTCCGGTAAAAAAACTTCCAAAACGCCGGATGGAATCTGGGTTGCCTCCGGCAGCAGCTGGATGTATCTGGTGGACGACAAGGCATTCACCGGATGGCTGACAGATACCGATGGGAAACGTTACTATTTCGACGCTGCCGGAATCATGCAGACAGGATGGACAGATATAGACGGGAAACGCTATTATATGGACCTGGACGGAATCATGCAGACAGGCGACATCCAGATTGACGATAAAACCTATCATCTCAATGAAGACGGTCCCTGAAGGGATATAAAGCAAAAAAATCTTCCGGTTCCTCATCCAAAGATAAAGTTTCTTCCACAGACCAGAATTCAGATTCTTCAGAAGTTTCCGGTAAAAAAGATTCCGAATCTCCCGAATCTTCAAAAAAAGCAGTTGCCCTCACCTTTGATGACGGACCGAGTTCATTTACCGGAAGGCTTCTGGACTGTCTGGAAGCAAACAATGCAAAAGCAACATTCTTTATGACAGGAACAGAGATTGAAAGTTTTCCGGATGAAGTAAAGCGCATGAATGAGCTTGGATGTGAACTCGGAAATCATACCTACGATCACACAGATCTGACCACTTTGTCAGCGGAGGAGATCAGCGATGAAATTTCCCGGGTGGATCAGCAGCTTGTTACGCTTACCGGCCAGGGTGCTTCTGTGGTACGTCCGCCTTACGGCTCTGTCAATGATACGGTAAGAGCATCCGTCGGCACTCCGATGATCCTCTGGTCCATTGACACTCTTGACTGGAAAACCCAGGATGTACCGTCCATTATCGAGGAAGTCATGAACAATATCGAGGATGGCTCAGTCATCCTTATGCACGATATCTTCAGTACCACTGTAGACGCCGCTGAGATTCTGATTCCTCAGTTGATCGAAGATGGATATGAACTGCTCACTGTTCATGAACTGGCAGAAACCAAAGGAATTGAGCTGACTGGTGGAAATACATACAGCGAATTTCATTAATCAGGCGGATATTCACAATCCGCTTCGCTATTTGGGAAAACAAAAACCACGCATTCGGGATCCATGCGTGGTTTTTATTTTTCCGAAATCCATATTCAATTTTATTCAAGCAGATCTCCACGGATATATCCAGTCTCGCCATCATAGTCGATCTGGATCCACTCACCATCAGTGCCCTGCTTCTCTACCTGATCTCCGGCCGAAATCACGCCAAGAATTTCAGCATCCGTGTTCGCCTCTGCGCGAACATTACAATCATCTATCGCAGTCAGCATGGTGCCGTTCTCTGCCTGCGTTGACACACTCGCTTCATCGCCCAGACCATTCAGAAAATCCGCAAGAGAGGAATCCTCTTCCTGAGCCTGATCCAGCTCACCCTGTACCTTAGATACCAGAGCTGTCACATCACTGTCTGATAACTGTGCTTCCATATAAGCAGAAACTTCCGAATTCTGTAAAGCATCATTATCAATCACCCAGTTACCGTCATCATTCTTATACACATAAAACTGTGTCAGTGCCGGTGCCTTTGTGTCAACACCCTGACAGATATAATAGAAACAGGCGTAAACCACATAAGAATCATCTGTCATACCTTTCTTTGTGTAAACATCGCCTACTTCGTACCCTTCGATATAATCCTTTAAATTTGTGACTTTTGACTCATCAGATGGTGTGAAATCGTCTTCCAGAGTCTTCAGCGTTGCAATATCTTTTTCCCCCAGAGCCTGATAATAGCTCTTAATCAGTGCAGTAATCTCTGCATCAGCTGTTTCCATGGGATTGGCGTCTTCTTTCTTCTCGTCAGACTCCCCTTCATTTGTCGGAGAAGAAGGAACATTTCCCTGGTCTTCGGATGTGGTCTTCTGTCCATCGCCGGAATTCCCCTTATTACTTCCGACACAGGCACGGATGCCAAAGAACAAAACTGCCACGATTACCAGAATAGCACCGCCGAGCATGAAATACCGAAGGTTGTCTGATAACCATTCTCTAAAATCATCCAAGTTCTTGTCCTCCTTATGATACAACGCACCGGAACCGTACATACGTCCCAGGCAATACACCTGAAGGGAATCGAACCCCCGCACATGGTACCGGAAACCACTGCTCTATCCACTGAGCTACAGGTGCAAGTAACATAATAACATTGACTTTTTAAAGATGTTTGTCATTATTTATCTCTGATTTTAACACATGCACAAAAAAATGTAAAGTTTTTTTTGGGAATATGCTTAAATGAACAAAACTTATCTATTATTCCAACAGTATACCCAACAAATATTTGAGATTCATTTACTGAAAAAGCATTCTTTTTTCATAAAAAGCAGCAGAGAAGATTTTCTGAAAAATCTCCTCTGCCGCATCGTTTTCCCATCCTCCGGGCAGCAGCCCTTCAGATATCTTTTTCTTTCACTTTTATATCTTCAGATCATCAAATTTCACGCGAATGATCACCAGCGCGATTGCCATGAATGCGATTCCTGCCGGAAGTGCGATCCACGGTGTCTGGACAAATCCTGCCACAATATAAGTCAGGAAAGAGACTACCGCTGCCACCATCGCATATGGAAGCTGTGTGCTGACATGGTTGACATGTTCACACTGGGCTCCCGCAGAAGCCATGATCGTTGTATCAGAAATCGGAGAACAATGATCGCCACATACTGCGCCTGCCATACATGCAGAAATAGAAATGATCATCAGTTCATGGTTTGTTCCTGAGAATACATCAACCACAATCGGGATCAGGATTCCGAATGTTCCCCACGAAGTACCGGTCGCAAATGCGATCACCGCGCCGATAACGAAAATGATTGCCGGCAGAAGGTTCATCAGACCGCCTGCGGAAGATTTTACGATTCCATATACGAAATCAGAAGCACCCAGACTGTCTGTCATGGCCTTCAGCGTCCACGCAAAGGTAAGGATCAGGATTGCAGGTACCATTGCCTTAAATCCGTCCGGAATACATGCCATACAGTCTTTGAAATTCATAACACGGCGAACCAGATAAAGCACAATTGTAATGACCAGAGCAAAGAAACTTCCCAGCACCAGACCGATAGAAGCATCACTCTGTGAAAAAGCCGTAACAAAATCCGTACCGCTGAAAAATCCGCCTGTATAGATCATGCCAATGACACAGCATACAACCAGACTGATGATCGGAATCAGAAGATCGATCACTTTTCCTCTTGGGTTTGTTTTTTCATCATCTGCCGCATTTGCATACGGACGTGCCGGTGTTGTGTAAATATCTCCCTTTAAAGCGTTTGTCTCGTGGATTCCCATAGGGCCAAACTCTACTTTCATAAAGATCATAGCGATCATCATAAAAATAGTGAGCAGCGCATAAAAGTTATACGGAATGGAACGCACAAACAGAGAGATTCCATCCTCACCTTCCACAAATCCGCTGACTGCCGCAGCCCAGGAAGAGATCGGTGCAATGATACATACCGGTGCTGCTGTGGCATCGATCAGATAAGCCAGTTTTGCACGGGATACATTATGTTTGTCAGTGACCGGCCGCATAACGCTTCCGACTGTCAGACAGTTAAAATAATCATCAATAAAGATCAGAACGCCCAGAATAACCGTTGCGATCTCTGCACCTGCTCTGGTTTTGATCCTTTTACCTGCCCAGCGTCCAAAAGCCGCAGATCCGCCGGCACGGTTCATCAGGCAGACCATCGTTCCCAGAATTACCAGGAAGATCAGAATACCCATATTATAAGAATCTGTAAGAACACTGATCATTCCGCCTTCAAAAATGTGAAGAACGGTTCCCTCAAAGCTGAAGTTAGAATAGAACAGTGCACCCACCAGAATTCCCACAAACAGAGAACTGTAAACTTCTTTTGTGATCAGTGCCAGTGCAATGGCTACGATCGGCGGAATCAGTGCCCAGAACGTCCCGTAGAATTTTGTGGACGCTGCCGCTTCTTCCTCCGCAGCAAGTACAGTCAGCGGGCCTGCAAGGATCATCAGCATGATCATGGACAGGGCGACAGAGCATTTTCTTAAATTGACTTTCATAAAAATACCTCCCTCTTTTGTATTCAAATATATAACAAATTCTCTTCACCACCAGAAAGGAAGAACATTACGGAGTAATTTCCTATAACACAAAAAACCACGAATGTATCATGAAACACACTCGTGGTATCTATTGTAGCTTACGTTAGTTACTTTCGATAGCGCTTCACCCAGGTGACAGTGCGGCACATATTCTGTGACGTCCCAGGAATCCGCCTCCTGGCCTGTCAGATTCCTTCGGCGGTCTCCCCTTTCCTCCGGATGGCTGCCATGCCTTCTTTTCCGGTCTACTGATGAATCCCGCGCCTCTATCATTTATCATATATTCTCTTTTACTTATTCACTCTATCAGTTTTCATTCAAAATATCAATAGATATTTGAAAAATACTGTAATTATCTATCACAGATATCCTCTGATATCCATATTTTTCCATAATTCCGACAACTTCCGCTTCCCGCTCTGCCGGAATCCGGAAAATCAGGAACTCACATTTTTCTTTTTTCGCACGTTTGGCCACAATCGTATAATCCGGTTCCGGTGCATTTAAATGTTCATACAGTCGTTTTCCATTACGGGAACGCCTGCCCTTTCCGTCACGCCCGAAAGCAAGCTGGATTGAAGGATCATATACTCTGAGGTAAGATGCCATATGATTATCTGCCACAACCAGACTGTTCTGCGAACTTCTCTCCCGGCAGATCACCTCTGCTGCCTGTGCTGCTTCCTCCGGAACTTTCTGACGATTTGCCACCTTCACATAATTTCCGGCCTGCCAGACACTGGTACCGCAAAAAATCACCAGTGTCAGACATAATACTACCGGAATGATCTGATGTCCTGCATTTCTGATCTTTCCTGCCAGCCCTGTAAAAGCACATGCCATGACCGGAACTGCCGGAAGAAGCCAGATAGCCCTCCAGTAGACCATACTGCCGATACATTTCTGGATCAGAGCGGAAGTCAGCGGGCAGAAAAACAGAAATAGCGTAATTCCCAGATATCCCAGCAGATAACCCGCTTTTTTCCTATTTCTCTCAAACAGAAGCAGATAAAGGGCCGCCCCCAGGAGAAGATATGGATAGAAACTTCCATCCCAGTATTTATCCCAGCTTGTGAGGGCATTTTCAAAAATTTCTCTCATTCTGCTTTCCCTCCGTTAAAGCATCAGATAAACCGTTCCCAGAACCAGGGACGGAAGCGCATATAAAAAAGCAGCTCCGATACAGCGAATACTTCTCAGCCTCCACAGCGCAAGAAGCGTAAACGCTCCCAGAACGACCGGTGCAAGCATAATCCCCATCGAGGAAACATGGCAGGCTGCCATACTTGTCAGAAATACCAGTACCCGCGAATATCCCGGTTTTTTTCCAGCACGATCTCAAATCCCAGATACATCAGAAACGGAAGGATCAAAGATGCCAGAATCGCTTTTCCCTGCCAGATACGCACAAGCTGAAAGTTCCCGGCAGTATAGACAGAAAAACCGGAAAACCAGATCAGCACAGCACAGAAAAGCAGAAAAATCCCCTGTTCTCTTTTCTTCTCCGGAAACCACATTTTTCCAAACTGATGATATACCAGATATGCTGCCGTAAAAAAGGCCACCGGATAAACCGTGTGCGCCATCACTGCCGGATGAAGCCCGCCGCAAAGCCGGCTCAGAACTGCCAGCAGGATGGGAAACGGTGATAATACATATCGTTTCGGCAGGATTTTATATTCCACTCCGGAATAAGGATTGAACTGAAATACAGAGTCTGTCTGTACGGACGTTGTGGCAGTTGCCACATAAAAAGAATCATCTGCATCCATATGTGCATAAACTACCGCGATCAGAATCTGCACCAGGATCGCAGTTGCTGCGATCCACATCCAGAACGATACCTGCGGCAGCTCTCTCCTGATCCGGCGGATATGGGCTTTTGCATCTTTCCGAAGTTCCCACAGTCCGTAAACGGCAGCTGCTCCCATGATCACTGTAAACACTGTTGTGACAAAATGCAGAGACAGTTTCCTGTATATCGCAGGCAGGATCAGAATCTCTGCCAGAGCAAACATAAATATGATTCCCGCCAGGAAACTTTCTCCAAATGTATAGTCTTTCTTTCTTTTTACCCAGATAACTCCGGAAACAGCAGGTATCAATCCCATCCAGATTCCTGCCAGCACGAGTTTTATCAAAATCTGCATTCTACTGCTCCGCTTTATTTTTCAGGATTCCCATGGCAATCTTCTCCGGTGTCATTGGAAGTTCTGTCAGGCGCACACCTGTTGCATTATAAATCGCCTCTGCCAGAGCCGGACACGGGGTATCGATCACAAGCTCTCCGATCGATTTGGCACCAAACGGACCTGTCTTTTCATAGCTGCTCTCAAACGCTACACGGATGTTTCCGATATCCTGTCTGGTCGGGATCTTATACTGCATAAAGGAGTTGTTACGGATCTTTCCTTTGTCTGTGTACTGCACATCCTCAAAGAGCGCCATACCGATTCCCTGCGCAATACCACCCTCTGTCTGTACACGGGCAAGGTTCGGGTTGATCGGTGTACCACAGTCAACAGCTGCCACATAATCCAGCACATCGACGTTTCCGGTTTCCATATCCACTTCCACTTCTGCCATACCGACCATGAACGGCGGCGGTGAAAGCGGTGAGGAATGCTGTTTAACAGACTGAAGTTCCATATTGTTAAAGAAGGTACTCTTCAATGCAATATCCTGCAAAGATACTTTTTTCTCTGCATCCTCTGAACTGTTAAATGTTACCTCTCCACTGTCAAAGCTGTTTTCTGTAACTCTACCTGAGTCTGCTGATGTAGTTTTATCTTCTGATGTTTCGCTGGCAGAACTGCTGCGATCTGCGCCAGTTGTCTCATCCATATCAAGTGTCTCATCATAGAATACATAAGAACCATCGAAGTCGACTTTCTTCTCATCAACTTCCATCATCTCTGCACCAAGTTTACAGATCTTTTTCTTCAGATCCTCACATGCCTTCATGACTGCCACGCCTGTTGTATAGGTGGTTGATGAGGCATAGGAACCTGAATCATATGGTGAAATATCCGTATCCACACTGAATACTACGATATTATCCATCGGCGTATTCAGGCAGTCTGCAGCGATCTGTGCCATGATCGTATCACAGCCGGTACCCATATCTGTACATCCAAGTGCGAGTGTGTAGGAACCATCCTCATTCAGCTTGATATCCGCACCGCCGACATCGACTCCTGCAATGGAAGATCCCTGCATTGCCATGGCAACACCGACACCTCGGACTTTCCCATTTCCCATATCACGGCGTGGATATTTGGAATCCCAGTCCATCATTTCCTTTGCCTTCGCCATACATCGGTCCATGGAACAGCTCTGTGCGAACGGTACATCATGATATCCCGGAAGCGGGCCGCCTTCTATAGGCATATTCAGTTCCTTAATCTTTACAGGATCCATTCCCATCTGGTGAGCCAGCTCATTTACCGCAGATTCCACGGCAAAAATACCCTGTGTGGCACCATATCCACGATAGGCACCTGCTGCCTGCATATTGGTATATACCACATCAAAGGAAAATCTGTAAGCTTCCGTATGTCTGTAAAGAGCGATAGATTTGTGTCCGCTCAGGCCTACGGTTGTGGAACTGTGTTCCCCGTATGCACCGGTATTGGATAACGTATGCACATCAATCGCTCTGATGATACCATTCTCATCTGCACCTGCACGTACCGTAATCTCCATCTCATGGCGCGGAGAAGAACAGATCATGGATTCATATCTGGAAAAAATCATCTTGGACGGACGTCCGGTTTTCCAGGTAACAATCGCCGGATAAATCTCACTGACAGAAGTCTGTTTCGCACCAAAGCCACCGCCAATCCTCGGTTTGATCACACGGACTTTGGAAGCCGGAATATCCAGTGCTCTTCCCACGATTCTTCTCACATGGAAAGGAATCTGCGTGGAAGACAGCACGACCAGTCTGCCAAAATGATCCATGTAACAGGCTGTACGGAACGTTTCCATCATAGTCTGCTGATTTGCCTTTGTGTGATAAGTACGCTCTACCGTGTATTTACATTCTGACAGAACTTTATCCACATCTCCCTGCTCTTCCATGGCAGTGGCGCATAAATTTCTCTTATTATCTCCACCCAGCGGAATCTTCAGTTTCCAGTCCTCCTCTGGATGAACCAGGATCGGATTGTCTTTCGCCTTATGAATATCCAGAATCGGTGTTTCCACACGATAATCCACACGGATTCTCTTTATCGCCTTATCTACCGCTTCTTCTGTCTCACCTGCCACGATAGCAACCGCATCACCCACAAAGCGTACATGACGGTCAAGGATCAGTCTGTCATCCGGACTCATTTCCGGTGCAGTCTGACCGGCAAGTGTAAAACGTTTCTTCGGAACGTCCTTATAAGTAAGGATACATACAATGCCTGCAACTTTCTCCGCTGTACCTGTCTTGATATCTTCTACCCAGGCATTTGCGTGAGGGCTTCTCAGGACTTTTACGATCAGGCAGTCCTTCGGTGCCAGGTCATCTGTATAGACCGGCTTACCTGTTACCAGTGACATTGCATCTGTTTTTCGTACAGGTTGATTTACATATTTCATCTTATTATGCTTCCTCCTGTGCTTTTTTATATTTCAGAAATTTCAGGATACTTGCAGTCTGAGAAACAAATCCAGAACATCTGCAGAGGTTTCCTGCCAGATACTCTTTGATCTGCTCTTCTGTCGGTTCTTTGATCTCACTGAGCATGGCAAACACATTCATGATAAATCCCGGATTACAGAAACCACACTGCTCTGCACCTTCATTCGCCAGAAAACTTCCGAACTCCTGCGCCTCTCTCTGCATTCCTTCCAGCGTTACGATCTTTTTTCCTTCAATGCGTGCTGCAAGGGTGCTGCAGGAAAGAACCGGGCGTCCGTCCATCAGAACAGTGCACAGACCGCAGTTGCAGTCTCACAGCCTCTTTTTACACTGAAACATCCCTGTTCTCTTAAAAAATCGATCAGCAGGGTATCCGGCTGGATTTCCGCATGACGGTTTACGCCGTTAAGCCAGAAATTAATATTCATTCTTCATTCCTCCTACTGCTTCCCAGGCTCTTCTTGTCAGTACTTTTACAAGAAGAGTTCTGTATTCTTTTGATCCACGCATATTACCGGAAGTCGGAACCGTCTCGGCTGCATATTCGGTAAATGCTTCGATCGCCTCTGCTTTCTGCTTCTTTGTCATGTGTCTGAAGTTCTTGAGAATCTGCTTCTCATCTTTCACGACCATGGCACGGGCAGGTCTGGCACCAATCACTGTTCTCGCTTCCTCTCCGATCACTGACGCTGTGCAGGTCAGTACCGGGAAATCCGTTTTCGTGTTTCGCTGGCTTAAATAGCAGGTAAGAAGCGGTTCCTTGCGCACAATAATGTTTACAAGAATGTCGTTATCCTTCTTCATGTTTACAAATTCAGTCAGTGGAATGCGGCCTGCATCATACAGTTCCACCCATGTATCCATTCCCAGAAACATGGTCAGAACATCTGAGAAACCATATCTTCCATAAATGCTTCCTCCCACAGTGGCACAGTTTCGGAACTGTACGCCCACAATGTGGCAAAGGCTTTCTTTCATAGCTCCATGTGTGTAGGTGTTCAGAGCTTCATTCGTCTCCAGATCATGAAGTGGTGTCATACATCCGATTACAAATTCATCGTCATTCTCTGAGATCGTATCCAGTCCCAGACCGGAAAGATCAATTGCTGTAGACACGGCTCTGTTGCCCATTTTCATCCAGACCATTCCGCCAAGAACACGGGCTGTTTTCTTCTGGTTCAGCTCATACGCTTCCGCCAGACTTTTTACCTTTACATAGCTTTTGATTTTCAGCATTATGTATCGTATCCCTTTCTTCCATACTTTACTTTAACTTTTTTATCATATTCGTCGTTTTTGCTGCTGTTCTCTTTTATACAGCAGCACTTCCACAGATCTTTGTATGATCCGTATCCGGTAAACTTCTGTCTGTTTCCGCCAGACAGCCAATTAAGTATAATAACATAACTTAAAGCAAAAATCTATAAATATCGTCAATCTTATAAATAAATTTTCCGATATAATTTTATCATAAGACAAATCTCGATGTCTACTGATAAAAATATCCAAAATATGACAGGAAAATCAGCAGGAATTACACAATCATCCGGGAATCTGTGCGGATAACCGGCAATCATCTTCTTCTGCTGTTCCTTCCTCAGGATATCTGTGGTATTATTTTTCCATCATCCCATCATTTTGTATACCATATATAAATATACCTGTATTATTTTTGTTTTTTTATGTATTTTGCTGGTATTTTTCTGACATTAGTGTTATAATGTTAACAAATAAAAAACATATGTTACTGTAAACAGATCAGCAGTAACAGGGAGATCACAAAGGGGGTTTTGATTATGAGTAAACGTGTAATCACCATAAACAGGATGCTCGGCAGTAACGGTCGTCTGATCGGCAGGACTCTTGCAGAGGAACTTGGATTTGCTTTTTATGACAAAGAGCTGATCGATATCGCAGCTCAGAAAGAGAATATTCCTTTTGATTTACTTGCTAAAGTTGATGAAAAAAGAGGCAGCCAGTGGCGTTTCCCGATCGACCATGAACTTCAGATGGACAGCGATTTTCACTTTGTTCCCATGAATGATGTTCTCTTCGATCTTCAGCGTAAGATCATTCTGGAAGCCGCTGACAAAGGAGACTGCGTCATCGTCGGACGCTGTGCAAACCATATTCTTCAGGATAAATGTCTCAGCGTATTTATCCATGCACCATATGAGTATCGTGTACAGACGATCATGGAACGTACCGGACGTGAAGAAAAAAGTGCCCAGAAACTGGTGAAAAAAGTAGACAAAGAACGTCGCACCTACTACGAATATTTCACAGACCGGAAATGGGCTGATCTTTCCCAGTATCATCTGGCATTCGACAGCAGCAAATTTGATCAGGATACCATTGTGAAAATGATCAAGCTGGGACTGGGTGTATAAAAATAATCAGGGAATGTAAATTCGGCTATAATACAAAAACAGGTTCCTCTCCGGGAGCCTGTTTTTATTGCAAAAAATAACACATATCAGGCACTTCTCAGGCGCAGGAATCGGACACCATAGATACTTCATTACGCTTATTTCTTTTCTTCCTGTTCAGAAATATATTGTCTGAGAAAATCGTAAATCTGATTTTCAGTAGGCGGACATCCGTTTATATTATGTTCAAACTTACAGGTACAGGCACCAACGCCAAGTTTCCCTGTTTTACCACGGTATCCCTGACCAATGCAGATTTTTGTATCCAGTTTTTCAAATAAACCGTCATTTTTCAGCATTTCCAATGCCGGAATCAGGTAGCCATAACATGCGCTGCATGACTCCACTTCCTCCACAGCATCCTGAAGTTCCACAACCTTTCTGGACTTCGGCAGTTCTTTTCTGGCTGTTTCTTCGCAGTAAATGATCCGGGCATTCTCCAAATTTGCACTGCCAACTCCCAGTGCTTCTGCAAGTCCGATATATGGAACTTCTTTTGTATCATAATGCATAACCTGACAGACATAAGAATCCATCAGCACAGGATCCATTCCGGCCAGAACCCGGTTCATCACAACCGGATTTCCGCCATCCTCAAAATCCAGATCCCCACAGATGTTATCGACCACAATGAAGTCCTGATGAATCCCTGCATTCAGATGCGCGATCGGCTTATGCAGGCCCATCGCATGGAATCTTCGTTTCTCAGTATTCGGGATCAGACCTTTCATATTTTTTAATGCACAGGTAATCTTTGTCTGGCAGTGTCCCTTTAACACAGGAACATTGATCAGGAAATCCACATCCGTTACACGTTTACAGATGTTTAACTGTACGCCCCGGCAGTCTCTCGCGATTCCCTTCTCCTTCTGCATATCCCAGAAAGGCACCTGATATTTTTCCGAAAGGTCCCGATATCCACATACCTCATACGCCTCTGCTGTTTTATCGCCCACCCAGGAACCTTCCAGCATGGCAATTTTATGATATCCCCGCTCCTGCAGATATTCAATAATTCCTGCAACAACCTCCGGATGTGTAGTAGCTCCCCAGGAAGCCTCGGATGGTGACACCAGATTCGGCTTGATTCCAATCTGCATATCCATATCCGGAATCTGAACCGCCAGATCACACGCTTCCAGAAGTTCTTTTGTCATTTCTTTATACTGTGTACCACTTTTTATATAAATTTCGTTTTTATTCATAAATCCATCCTTATACCAGCAATCCATGTTCACGGCAGTTTAATCGAATCAGGCAAGTCCCCTTCCTTCAGTTTCTCAACCACTACTTTACATCTCTTTTTGTAAAAAGCAATGCCGTAAAACATCATATCGTGGCGGCCATCATTTTTCAGATACTCAGAATACCTTCGATCTCTGATTTGTTTGATTGCTCTTTCACAGGCTTTATCCAATCCTGATACTTCCTTTGAATACTTAAGTTCAAAGATAATACCATCGTCCGGATTTTGCGGTTTAATGATAATATCCGCGAATCCCTCTCCGGCTTCCACATTTGACTTAACCACCCAATCTGTGTTTCCCGTCAACAACCCTGCAAGAAAAATATGATAGGAGTTTTCCTTTTCCGTTTCAGGTGCCTTCGTATCAAAAACACTGATTGTATTACTTAATGTTCGGTTTAAATACTGTTCTATTGCCTCTGCGTTTCCCTCTTCAATATCTTTCCAAAAAGAGGTCATCTGCTCCGCATTATCTGCTATTTTCTGATCAAACCAGTCCTGTATCTGAAGTTTGTATACCTCTCGAACCTCTTTATTTGGAATGACCAACTTATATGCTCCCTGTTCTGTCATACCAACCTGTGTCAAATATCCCGTTGTAAACAGAACGCTCCAAATGTTATCTATACTTTTATCAATCTCATCGTATGTCAAATCAAGCCGAACAGACTTTTCAATTGGTTCACCTGCAATCAAACGTTCAATTTCGTCCTGTGTTGTTCTATTTGCTATAGAGACAAATCGTTTAACTAAAGCATTTCCGCTGCTATTTATCCAATAACATTTCGGTTTTTCTTCTGGTTTATTACATAGATCATCTACCGATTGATTACATCCCAGGGGCAATAAATATCGGCATCTCCGAAATGATATCCATCATACCATTCCTTCATTTCCGCCAGATGATCTTCCAATTGGTAATCTTTTAGCATTTTTTCGACTTCGTCTTCTGTAAAGCCGAACTGTTCATCAAAACGAGCATCTGTTATAGAAAAAATCTTAAAATTGTTCAGACCTGTAAAAATGCTTTCTTTAGATACTCGCAAGCATCCTGTTAAAACTGCGAACTGCAAAAAATCGTTCGTCTTAAGAGTCTCGCCCAACAATCCGCGAATTAACGATACCATTTCTCTATAGTATCCGTCCTGAAAGGCCTTGTCAAGTGGCACATCGTATTCGTCAATCAACACGATAGTCTTCTGCTCATAATGCTTATATAACAACTCAGATAGGTTTTTAAGCGAAAATCTGAGTTTTACCGAAGCCGCTGGACTTTGTTCTTTGTTTAAAGAAATTAGTTCACGATACATTTCTTTATCGTCTGCATCCAGTTTATCGCTTTCTAACAGGAATTTAAACCGTCTGGCTTCTGCCACGATTAATTCTGCAAGACTAAGTTTAGCCTCCTCAAACGTGGTTCCATCCACACCTTTAAGCGTAAGAGCCACAACCGGATATTTCCCCATATACTCGTCACAAAGGTCTCTTCTTTGCGAGATGTGAAGTCCATCAAACAGTGTCTTATCTGTTCCGATCTCAAAAAAGTGTCGGAGCATGCTCATATTTAAGGTCTTACCAAAACGGCGAGGCCTTGTAAAAAGATTCACCTTTCCCCAGCTGTCAAGAAGCTGTTCGATTAGTTTTGTCTTATCAATGTAGTAAAAACCCTTTCGACGGATTTCTCTAAATCTTCGATTCCAACTGGAAGTTTCAACTTTATTGCCATCCTTCCACGCTCCTTTCCTAAGCTATACTACTGGGTATGAGGATACTCTTTCCCAGTGTACTTTGATTTTACCATCTAACCGCCCAAATAGCAAGTTGATACACCGGTGCAACACAACTATTTTTCTGTCTCCCAAGATACATATTTTTATAGTCTCAGCAACGCAAAAGCAGAGCGCAGAGCGAACACGTTTGCTGCTGAACTGCTGTTGTCAGATGATTACACAGGCTTTATAAACGATACCGGCAAAGAGCTGCCGACCATTATTACATTTGAGGATATATTAGAGATTGGGATGAATATGACTTGAATTACTACTTTTGCGACGCCTGCCGCTACTGCTTCTCTGCTAAGAAACTGCCAGATCGATGCCCCGACTGTGGAGCGGTAGCACACGATAATAAAAAGGCAGTACGGCCGACGAGTAAAACGGAAATCGAGGAATTGCTCAAAATACAGAAAGAAGATAAGGAGGACACACAAAATGAAAACACATAAATATTGGTCACTCGGCGCACTTGCCTGCATGGCAGGATGCTTCTACACAGGCTGCAAGAAACTGATGCAGGCTCACAAGTATTTCACTTGCGGCTCTCTGGTCTGCATGGGCATGGCAATCTACTCAGGCCACAAAATTGCACCAAAAAAGAAAAAAGCTGAAAAGCCTGAAAAATAAGAACACACGCCCTCGCCGCAACAAGCGAGGGCTTTTTTGAACTCCAGGAGTTCACTTTATTTCCGTCACAAACTATACACCTCCATCATAAGCCGAATTCCGACTTTCAGGCCTTCCTCAAAAGCGGTCTTCTCCCATGCACAGCACACCGTCCCCTGCCGGTCCATGATCTTTTCCCATAGCGGAATCTTATCTCCAACATAGTCATCTACGAGTCTATTCATTCCGTTCAAGCTACGCAGCCACTCTTCCAGTTCTTTTTCCTTGGCCTTTGCTGCTTTCCCGGCATCTGTGTTTTTCTCTACTGGGTTGTTCTCCGTGTAATGCTCATAAATCAGATCCAGTAGATTCTCCACCGGCGGATAATACTCCGGCTCTGTTTTCTTCATGTACTCTTCCAGCATTTCCTTCAGCTTTTCTATAATGCTACCATCCTTCCCAACTGAGATTCACATCCTCAGTTACGGCACATATTACCGTAGACTTTTGCACATAGCAACCTATTTTTTGCGGTTTTTCGGATGGCCCATCTTCTCCTTTACCTCGTCCGGCACATCAATCAGCCCAAACCGATAGAACATTCCGTAAATATAAGTCACTCCCCGGATATCCCCCAGAGCTTTCGGACGGTTTACCACTTCTCCTACCTTTTTCATATTCCGTAATGCCAGCAGCACTGAACTCCATGCCAGGCTTTTACTATTCTCCCGGCGGTCGATCCACAGTTCCTTTGTGTACTCGCCGTTCCTGCCTTTCCGCACCTCATAAGTAAATGGCAATCCAGAGTAAGTTTTGAATTTCACGCCCGCATAGGCCACAACTACGCCCCAGAAGTTTTCTTCTGTCGGATGAGCCCTCCACCGTTTCATCGCTCTGTATCTCCGCTGCCGTTCTGCACCAACACTGATTTTCTCCTTTTCTGTACTTGGGAAGTACACGCCTTTCTGATATGGCAGATACGAGGTGACGGAGACTTTGGAAAGATTCAAGATATTTGCGGTTGAGAGTATGGAGGTTTTGTAGTCTTGTATTTCACGGTATTCTTGAAAGGTAGCTTGCACCTTCTCCGCCACTTCAGATTCATACACACCTGCCGTGATGAGCAGCTTCCGTACCTTTATTGGATTTAACCCCAGTTCTTCACCGATAGCCTGCAAGGACATCTCAGAATCATAAAGTGCCACCGCACTTTCCAACTGCTCTTTCAGATTTTTCCCGGCATCATACTCCGGCTTCAGCTTCTTCCGGCCACCGCCTGGTTTTCTTGTTTTCCTCATTTTACTCATGCAGTTCCAGCGGCAGTCCGTCCGGGTCATGGAAGAAAGTCATCTTCTTGCCGGTGTAATCGTCAACCCGGATTGGCTCACATTCTATACCTAATTCTCTCAGTTCTTTTACCGTCTGCTCCACGCTCTTAACGCAGAAGGCAAGATGACGCAGACCACAGGCCTCCGGGCGGTTCACACGCTTCGGCGGGTTTTCCTCAGCGAAAATCTCCAGCTCTGTGTGCTCATTAATACGAAGATCCAGCTTCCAGTCCTTACGCTCCGGGCGATAGTTTTCCCTGATGACAGCGAAGCCCAGCTTGTTCACATAAAAATTCTTTGCGACTTCGTAGTCAGATACGATAATTGCGATGTGGTGTATTTTTGATAAATTCATTTTTCTTACGCTCCATTTCTTTTGTTTTGTTCCTCTTCTATTTTCGTTACAAACTATACGGCAACCTTCAAAAATTACCGTGTGAACTCCTGGAGTTCAGTTTGTCCACACGGATTTTATTTTTTCTTGGGTTCCTTGTTTATTTCAGTTTTTCCAGAATCTCATCCGCGCTCATTCCGCTTGCTAGCAACTTCTTCAGCACAGCCTCCGCTTCGGTCTTTTTAGCTTCTTCAGCGGCCTTAGCATCTGCTTTTGCCTTCTTCGCTTCCAAGGATGCCACTTCTTTTTCGGCTTCTTCAGAGCAGCCTTCTTCTCTTTCAATATGTTCTTCTGCTCTTCAATCGCTTTCTGGATGGATGCGATCTCAGTATTCAGAGACGTAATAGTCTCCTGCTTCTCTGTGATCTGGGATGCAACGTCAGATTTGGGACGGTTCTTGCTTCCTTTTGTTCTGGCCATAATCTTTATGGGGTCTGACCCCAATGTTTCTGAAGTGCTGTTTCTGTAATGCTGTAAACAAGAGCACTGGCATCAGCTCCTCGTACACTTTTGGCAAACAGCCAGTTGCGGCGTCCCACTGCAAAGTTTTTTAATGCACGTTCTGCACTGTTGTTGTCTATGCTGAGATGACCATCTTCCAGATACCGTCTCAGATATACTTCCTGATTAAGTGTATACAAAATGGCATCACCAATAAGGGAAGATCTGTCCACAGAATCTTCCATCGTATGCAGCCATTCAAACATAGCATCCAGGACCGGACGGGACTGTTTCTGGCGTTCTTTATATTTTTCTTCCGGTGTTTTGTCATGGATCATCTCTTCGATCTTATAGAGAATCCCGATCCTTGACATCGCCTGATATGCAACTGTCTCTTT
Organism: Ruminococcus sp. AF41-9; assembly: GCF_003477525.1. GTDB lineage: Bacteria > Bacillota > Clostridia > Lachnospirales > Lachnospiraceae > Blautia_A. The sequence goes on along the minus strand of NZ_QUDO01000026.1, from coordinate 30,531 downwards.
CAGCTGTTCTTTTGTGAAATCTTTTTTCAATGCTGTGAGGGCTGCATCAAAGTGTCGTCTTGCATGGGTAAGGCATCCGCTTACTATGATACCTTCTCCTAAACTGTGATAAGCCTGATATCCATCGCAGGTCAGATACCCATGAAACCCGTCCCTTAAAAAATTTACAGGATGATATCCCGCACGGGTCCTTTCATAATCGAAGAGTACCATTTGCGGGGAACCACTGAATTCATCCGTGAGATATACCCACATCCAGTTCTGGGTCGCTTTATGGGGTCTGACCCCAATGTTGCTGTGGTCAAATCTAATCTTCCCAATCCAAATTTTCTACCAGATAATCTTCTTCAGATGCATCTTGAATACTAGGTATCATTTCATAATGTTTCAGTATAATTGGATCACAATATTTCTCATAGCCATGCCCTTGACAATAACGAATGAAGTCTTTTATACCCTTCAAAATATACGTATCAATTTCATTCTTAGACAGGCGCATAATCCGTTCCTGCATATATCCAATCTCATTACCCTTTATTTTCTTCCCGGCTATATTATGATATTTAATACTCATATCAATTAGCGCATGCAAAGAATACTTATAACCTCTGCTATATGCAGGATTATCAATAATACTTTTTATCTCATTGATACCTTCATCCATATAGTAGGGTGCATATGCAGAATCACCTTTTTCTACTTGCTCTACAGCTCTTTCCATTAAATTTTTAGCTAACGCATGATGAGCCTGATATGAATTTGGTCTAATCCTTATTCCCTCTCTAAAATAATGATCTGCTAAATCAAATTCCCTATTCTTTTGCGCTGCAATGCCACGCTGAATCCAATAAAAGCTATACTTTTCACCATACCTTTCGACTTCATTTAATAATTCCCTTATTGCCTCTAATGAAATTAACTTCTCCTTTAATATGCGTTTGACAGATAATACTTTCTGGAAAATCTCGCTCCACTCATTAATATCTCCCTCATTAAACTGCCCCTGTGTCTGACGTACTATTTCACTTATAATTTCTTTTATTTCACTTTCTTCTACACTTGTAACTATCGCTTTTTTAATAAGCCTTAAACAACGTACTTTTATTCTATGATCCGCAACTACCAATATCTCATCAAACTTTTTCAGGAATTCTTTAAAATTAAAACGTACACGTTCACTTTTCACCAACGATGGTAAAATCCTATTTGGTACGCTTCCCACTCCCAAAACTTCTAATATTGCAAGTGCTTGCAAATATCTATAATTAACATCTTTTTCAAGCAATGTAAACATATCAATGTAATGGGCTTCAAATCCATATCCATGGGATATATTATACAAAAATTCAATTATGTCGTTAATTTTACAAGCATAGTTCTTTACATCTTCTCTTCTACTACCGCTAATTGCTGGTTTGTTCAGCCAATGCTTATTTTTTAACTTTTGATATATTTCTTCAGCAAAGATCCAAGATATTCTCTCATCAATTCTGAAAGTATATATACAATTACTACTTTTCAAAATATCTCTCTTTGCAAAATGATTTCCAAATGTATCAGAAGTTATTATAATAAGCTGCTTTATATTTGATGGACAATTTCTAATAAGTTTTGAATATATCAAGCTATAATAAAATGATGCTTCTTCAAATAATACGGCAACATTTGTATTTTGAGGTAATTGTTTCAGATACTCCAAAAACAACTGCATATTTTCAGAAGATCTCATAGCAAATTCAACTGTAAAAAAACCTTTCTGCCGCAAATCAATTAATACTCTTTTTGCTGCACAACTTTTTCCTACATAACTTTTTCCTATTACTGCCGCAACGACATTTCTTCCACTACCAACAATTCTATCTTCAAATTGCTTTAAACCCGGATGAATAATATCCCAATCATAAAAGAAATCATTATACGCAGATTCATACCCTGCATATAGTTTGCTCTCATAATCTACTACTCTGTTTTTATACAACTCATCGACTATCTGCATTCCCCGCTCTTGAAGAATTTGCTGAGTTTTTTTTTCTAAAATCACATTATTGTATAAAAAATCACAAAATTCTTCCGTTGTCCATTTTATCCAATAATAATTATCTGTAGATGCTATTTCTCTTTTTAAAAGAGCATCATTTATTTTAGGTGCAACAAAAAAATAATTATTACCGCTTTTATTATAACCTTTAGACCCATATTTACTAATAATCGTCTTTAAATCATCTTCTTGAAATTCAGTTCCGATAAATATCATATCACCTTTTGAAAAGGCGTCTCCAAAATCTCTTAAAAAGCAATCATCATCATTCAAAAAATTAATGTATTCTGTTTCATCAAACACATATCCTGCTTTACTATTTTGTACACATCCATGCAATTTAACTATTAAAGTACCACCACTGCTGTTTCTACGATCATCATTATCTCGATTCCATGTTTTATAAGGTACAGATTTCTTTTCAAAAATAAATTCCAGAAGACAATCTATATTCAATGTGAAAATTTTATCCCATTTGTAATTTACAATGTTAAATAATTTCGAATCATCATCTATTGAAGCTCCTGAAAAAATTGATGTTAAATAGCTATCTCTTTCGTCTACTCTCTTCTCTCCACGTATTAAACTACATAGTTTTTTAAGATCAACTCTTTCTTTATAATTCTTTGCACCATCTATATCCTCGTCATAAATTTCTCTACATGGGGGATTATCCACAAACATATGCTGATATAACATATCAACTAACTTGGCTCCCAAAGGCAAACTATCCCCATCAGCATTTACTCCACCATATGAAAAACCAGCTCCTAGTAATAAAGTCGGGGTTTTTTGCTCTAATGAAAGCTTCAATTTTGAAATATTCTCATCCATTATTTATTGCCTCCAAATAAAACTATATATTATATCAATGTAAAATCAGATTTCTCTTTTTTCATTATATCGTATCCTTATTAAATCCGCCATCTCTATTTAGACAATCTTATCCTATATGATGAAGCGGCCTGTCCCTACGGACAAGCCACTTCATCAAACATATTCCTAAATTACCATTTAATCTCATACCGGTCATCCCGATATACCCTCACTTCCTTTATCATGTACTCAGCCATTTCTTTAGTCAGTGCCGGTTCTTTTGAAAACAAGGAAATATTCTCTATTTTCTTCAGCTGTTCATCATCTACCTCTGCCTGCATCGCCATTTCCTTACTTAATTTAACTATCTGCATTTCTGCTTTTTCAATCTCCACATCACAGGTTTGCTTTGCTGCTAGATACTGATTCCGGTCAACTTCCTCCATGATATATAACTCATAGCTATCCTGCTTCTCTGTTTTCTTTTGCAAAATTTTCTGCCTCAGCTGTCCGATCTCCCGCTCCAGCCTTGTTGCAGCTTCCCTCCGGCAATTGCTGTCACTCTTTGCAATACAAAATTTCTTCTCCGCCAGCTCCCCGATCTACTGCACCGCTTTCAGCACAACAGCGTTAATCTTATCTACCTCATATTCCCGGCAGTCACAGGTATTTTCATCCACTGGCACATCCGCAGGTCTGGTCGTTGGACAAAGAAAGATATCCGGTAAGGTTGCCCGGTATTCATACTGCATGACCCGATTACAGTATCCACACACACAGAATCCACTCAAAACAGTTCTTCTCGGACGTTTCCGATTATTCTTCCTGTTTCTTTTTTCCTTCATTATTGTTTGTAATTTCTTTAGAAATGTTTATTTTTTCTTTATGGGGTCTGACCCAATGTGGTCTCTTGGTTGAACCCTGCCTCTATCGCATCATGGATTGAGTAGTCCATAATGATATGATTGGAAGCATCCACCGGCTCCAACTGTTTTATTCCTGTTCCAAATCGGCTACCGATTCCGGCCGCCATGATAAGTAATGTTATTTTCATTTTCTCTCCTATGCTCGTGCTGCTTTTATCGGGCATACTTTAATGCACTGATAGCAGCGTACACACTTGCTTTCATCAATCTGCGGATACTCAAATCCTTCTTCATCCTCTACCATAGAGATTGCTTCTTTAGGACAGATTGCATAGCAAGCCGTACAACCACAGCATTCTTCCTTTCTTTTATATAATACTGGTACTTCTTTTTCCACCATTCACAACAACCTTCCTATTCATTTCACTATTGCCATAACCACCTAATTCTTTTATTTTTATTTCCAGCCCAGACGAGCAATGCAGACAATAAAAATGCAGACACACCAACAAACATAAATTTATGTATTCCTTCTGGGAAACAAACTGCTAATGTTGGAAAACATTCAAACGCTCTGACAAAAATATAATGGCACAGAAACAGTAACGTGCTCATAGATCGGAACCATTTTCCCAAAGATCCAATATGCAAAGGTAGCATAATAACTGACTCAACTACAAGCACCGACACAACAGGTAGCAACAGTTTTCTCCATTCGTACTGAAAGTACACTCCCACAACATAAAGTATAAAAGCTGAGATTGTGCAAATGAATACTGTTTTTGTTTGAGGGATTTTCTGGATTAGCGTCCCAAGCATACAATAAAACATCCCCATAAACACACCATTTTTTATTGTCTTTCCCCAAATCATATAATACAATTTCCAAAATCCTGCATATCCATTGACAGATGCCACATCCAACTGTTTTTGAACAAAGATACCGGCAATAAAGAATACAACTCCTATCAACATGATCCAAGTATCGTTGATTTTCGATTTCTTCAATATCAAAATCAGAATCAATCCAATCAGTAATGCATTCAGATACCATAGCTGCGCATCACCGATAAAAAATACGGTTCTGAACCACTTCAAAAGTACGCCAAGCATACTACTTTTACTCAGTATCAACCTGCTCGGTAAAAGCACAACTGACCAGACAAAATATATTTTCAATGTTTTCAACAGATAACTTATCGCATATTCTTTTTTCTGAGCTTCGTTTTCTAGTTTTTCAATTCTGTTAAAAAAGAAATAACCTGCCACTATAAAAAAAAACGGAACCGCTAAGCTATCAAAAGAATTAACAATACTTGCTAAAATCGGATGTACGACCGTCCCCCCCCCCGCATGAATATGAATAACCGCAAAAGCGAAAACAAATTTAGCCAGATCGATACTATCCATTTCCTGCTTGTTTAATGCTTTTCCACTCATAAATACTCCTTTCCTCAAGTTTTACTTATTAAGTGCTGTATTTTTCGTTTTGCTCTTCTCAGAACCTTCTTTATATAATTTGCAGTTCCATTGTCCCCATATGCTCTGGCAATATACGAAAAAGATTTATCATTCACATCGTTCCAAAACTGTTCTCTTCCCTCTGGTTTTGGAAATGGGGCTTTCAAAGGTGGTTGCATACTATCTTCAATTCTTGTGCTCTTCCACTTCAATTCAATCTTCACATTTTCAAAGATGCTATCAGCCTTTTCATTATTAACTAGGACCAATGACACTCCTTTATTATCATCGAATTCCGGAGCAGCCTTTTCGATTCCCCAATAATCTGCTATCGTAATATCTCCTGGATGCATGATGGACTTATATGGACATTCATAACAACTCGGTCTAAGAACCATGTGACCATAGAAGAGATTCTTAAAAATCGGGCTACTTACATTTTTTCCATTATCAAACCAAATGGTTTCAACATGATCTTTCCACCCGAAATCCTTCTTGTTTCTAAAGTCAACCTTAACAACTTTTCCATGATTCTTATGTTCCTGCCATCTAAGGTACTTATCCCAAACAACAGGACTCGGAACTCCATGACAGACAATATCTATGCATATAAGGTTGTCATAATCTTTACCAAGAAAATGCTTTAATCCAGCGACTTGACAAGAAGTTCCAGAGAATAGCACCTCTCTTTTTGCATTCAAATCTTCCTGTACTTTCTTATATGTATCTCCCATTTTACTTTGGATATACTTTGAACCACGCATTTGATTTCGTCCATCTCTGCTATCAGTTCTCACATGAACAGCATGAAAATCATCAGTTAAAACGCATCCATAAACAGTACCACCATCATCCAAAACCAAGTCTGACAATGCCGTGAAAATACCACCAGAACGTGAAGCTGTCCTGATTTCTTCGTCTTTATGCTTTACAGCATATACCTTAGGCTGCGACCAATTCATTATGCCGCCCTCCTTTCGGAGTAGTCAACATAATAAATCAAATCAGGATTTAGGGTTTGCCCCCCCCCCGATTGATATTAGCTTAACAAGCTTGTTTTTGATTTTCGTTTTTAAGGGAGTTGTTCCATATTTTTTCATAACGAAATCCACTCCTTTCCTTTGATAATCATTCCAAAATTCATCTCTCTGCTCTGATCTTTTAGTAGGAGCTTCCAAGTTCGCCTGCCAGCATTGTTTTGTATCGCTTAGTCTATACTCCAACTTCACTTTGACTGTCTCAAAGAGCTGCTCTCCTCGGTCTGTGTGGATCAGGAAGATTGAGTTGCCTTTTTCATCATAGAAGTCCGGAATTGTTTCCTCAATATGCCAGAAATCTCCGATTGTCATATCCGTCTTTCGTTCAGTTGTCGCATACGGACATTCATAGCAGGACAGACGTAATGCACATTGGTTATAAAAGACTTTAACATAATCCTTTATCAGATGCTCCTGACCGCCAGCTGTTACATATGCCGTCGGAGCTTTCCAACCATTCCGCTTATCCTTAAATGTCAAATATGTAATCTTCCCATACTTTTTCTCAGCAGACTCAGCATATTCTTTCCAGAGCCTTGGACTCGGCGATCCATGACAGATAATATCAACTATCCATACTCGTTCACGGAATCCCTTCATTTCCGCAAACTTACGAAAACCATCGGCCTGACATCCCATGCCGACAAAAAGCAATCGTTTTCCCGGATGATTAATCAGCCAGTCCTCTGCGATCTTATAGATTTTTCCTGGCTTGCTCTGCATATATTTAGAGCCAATAGACTTGTCACGTTCTTCTCTGTTTTCGATTAGTTGAAACTCAGTGGCGTGATCTTCATAATTGTACACAGCGCAAACCACAGCATCACCGTTATCCAGAAAACAATCCGAAAGAGCTACAAAAGCTCCACCGGATGAACTGCGTAACAGAGAAGCCCTATCTTTCAATCTTCCAGCATAAACTTTCGTTTTCACTTCTGTTATCAAACTGCCACCTTCTTTCAGCGGTCTATTACTGCCGCCATTTTTATCTTGTCAACTATCATCAAAAAAATCAATGTTGTAATGTAAACCACGATTGGCGCAATGAACTTATAGATGCCGTACACACCCACTTTATGGGCAACCATGCCAATACAGGTAATAAATATCGGATGCAAAATGTAAAGCCATGTGGAATATTTTCTTCCAATCAATGCTAGTGTTTTATTACTCCCATGACATTGCAAGGTAAATAAGAATACCGTAATAGCCAATAAGGTCGTACTGATATAATGATCTCTTGCTGAATTAACATTAAGGCTAACCAGAGCAAATCGTTCAAGCAGTGATGTCGCAGAAAACACAATCAAGAAAATAGCCAAGACTTTCTTTTTGACTTTTTGCCCAAATCCATTTCTAATCAACCGCCCTATACAGAAATAAGGAATACCAACGAACAAAAAATTGCAGACAAGGATATAAGGAAATTCTCTTCCAAGCAACAGAACAGAATATTTTCCTAGAATTAAATCTCCCATCAGTAAAAACGGTGCCGCAAAAACAAGGCATTTTTCGATTTTCAGCTTATCAAAGATGTGCATAATAATCAGCACATACAGGATTGCTCCCAAGTACCAAAGATGCCCCTTCAGCGGAGACTCATTGAAAGCTATAAATTTCAGCACATTTTCAATCGTAAATGTATCAAGCGAAGAAGCTCATGTTTCGGCTTAATACGGCATAAAAAGAATCCCACAGCAGATAAAGTACATTTGCTTCAAGTACCAATTTAAAAATCTTTTTTATCTGCCGAGTCTCGCCGTTTTTTTCCTCGACATCAAAGTAGAAGTATCCGGTTATCATAAAGAATACTGGTACAGCAATTCTAGTCAATGCTGTAAAATATTCTCCAATTACTCCCGGAAACGGTACATGAATACAAACAATCAGAAAAGCACAAGTTGCTTTCAGAATGTCAATATTATCTGCTCTGCTCTGCTCTGCTCTGCTCTGCTCTGCTCTGCTCTGCTCTGCTCTGCTCTCAAGATTGTCCTCCCCAACTCACACTATTTCAAGTTTTATTTTCCAAGACGGCTCTTCACCAGATTTACACCCGATTTCAGCATGTCCACATTAGTTAAAACTGCATAAACTGCAGTAATACAAAGTGCTGCAAACTGGATCATCCTATTTCCGCAATAGTATGTTCCTATGAGCATCCCACCAATAAAGACACTGCCAATAATAATAGGCTTTCTAATTTTCATGTGTACAGTTTTATTTACGTCAATATAACGAACAATAAACATTGAAAGAAAGGCAATCAGCGTTGAAAGGGATGCTGCAAACACTTGTATCTTGTTAATTAAAATCAAATCGACTGCGATGTTAATAATAGCCGCTGAGATTGATGTGTACGCAATCTTTTTTGCGTTTTTTTGTGCCACATAGACACAACTATATAATCCAACCAATACACGGAAAAGCATCGCATACATTAAAATCAAAATCTGATTATATGCAGCGCTGTATTTTAGATTAACCATTATGGGAAAAACAAAAGGCATACAGGCAACAATACCAAAACAAGCTGCTGCAAATAACTTGAACAATGATGTCATTGTTTCTGTCAAAAATTCATCCCTATCTTCATCACCATAGTGCAATGAAACTGTTTCTGTCCAAGATAAATTTAAGATATTATAAAAACTTATAAATACATTTGGAAATTTGTTTGCAACAGAGTAAATTCCATTTGCTGCTGTTGTAAGAAAATGTGCAATAATTGTTCGATCTGAAGCATTTACAACCCACCAAGCCAAATTATTTGGAATTAGCGGAATGGAGTACGTTCCAACACTTTTAAATATACTCAGGTGAATATTTTTTGGAGAAATATATTCCCAGCATTTTGATGCAAATATCAAATAAATTAATGTAACAATCTGTGCAGATAACGTGGAAACAAACAATCCTTGGAGTCCCATTTTCAAAATAACCAAAGCAATAACATTTAATATTGTCGTTGTTGTTGCCGAGATAAAGGATGCTACCGTATATTTGACACTTTCTCCTAATCCCCTTACAAACTGCAAGAACAGTGCTGTAAATACCTGTAAAATCACATAAAGCAAAAGGAAGTATGCATTTTCGATATGTAGTTTGGGAGTAATTATTAGATACATACCAAAATAGACAACAGATTGCATCATACTAGAAAACAACAATGTTGACAAAAGTTTGCTTTCTTCTTCTTTGTTCCCACGGTAATCTAACATAAACCTAAATAGTCCTTGATCTAGTTGCCAGTTTACCAAAGGCAATAATAAAGCTGAATATGTGACTAATAAATCAAATGTACCATACTCTTCCGTTGATAAAATTGCCGTATATAAAGGCAGTAGGAAAAAGCTAATACACTGCGTACATAACTTTCCCACTGTCAGTATGGCCGTATTTTTTGCTAATTCTGTTTTACGACTCATTAGTATCTCCTATAACAAGTTCTGCCTTGATATGTGGCTATAAAATACCAAGGCAGAACTGCTTATTTTAATATCCTATCAATGTAATCCAGTGACCTGTGACGTTCGTTGTCCAGTAGTAAATTCACTACATTCCATTCAATTTTTGGTATGTTCAATCCATTTGCAGATTTTCCTTTTACAAGTCCACATTTCTCTAACTTGAAAATATTGAGAATATTAAGAACCCTATCTTTTCTTTCAATCTCTGTTTCCACATAAAAAGGTGTGTTCAAGATAATAGAAAAAGCTGTAGCATGAAACGAATTTGTTACTACACATTTTGCACCTGCAATCCACTGCAAAAATTCTGCTGGGCCTGCAGCTCCAATGTGCTTAACATCACGATATTTAAACCACGTTTCCTGATCCCACAACATAAGAAGTTCATAGCCTGTTTCTTCGCTTAATTTTTTAGCAAACTCCAGTGCCGGTTCAGCGGTCTTACTATATCCCATTTTGAAAAAAAGGATGTAATCTTTTTTTACTGGCTTTGCCGCCAAACGCAACCAATTGCTTTGGGTTGTGAGGAAAACCGGATCTAATACAATTTCAATGTTTTTTTCTTTTAATCTTTGATTAAGAGCCTCTTTGGATGCACTTTCTCTTACCGAGATATTCTTAAACCTTTGAAGACACTGAATCATTTCATTCGATTCATCTGTTGAAAAATCAGCACCGCCTGTACTTGCTGCGTAAGCTATTTTTTCTACTGAGTCATCGATCTCCGGCAGAAAGTAGTGCATATCATGCTCAGTAAGATTGTAATTCCATACCTGATCCGAACCTACAATAATTTTTTCAAAGGAGTTGCAAGTCTTCTCAAAAGAATCTTCACTTTGGCATTGTCCTGAACAAATTGTATTTTCTTCTCTGAATGACTGAAACTTTGAATTTCGCTTGATCTTATCCGGAATTCTCAGTATGCTTTTAATAATAACTTTCGGATGCTTACTTTTGAATGGGCTAATTGAATAATCCTTATAAATAAACTCTGGCTCATAATTTATAAGTTCACATTCTGTACCACCATGTTCTATAATTGTCTTTTGTAATGATACAGCCTGTAGCAATGCACCAAAATTATTTGCAGAATGAAAAGTTAATATACCAATTCTGCTCATACATTTTCTCCCACGAATTCTTTCTCACATTTCTCTAGTACAGCAGCAATAACCTGATCCATATCGTAGTACTTGTACTCGCCCAGACGACCGCCGAAAATCACTTTATTCTCTGCATCTGCCAACTTCTTGTACTCAGAATACAGCAAGCTATTCTTAGCATCATTGACCGGATAATACGGCTCATCCCCCGGTTTCCATTCACTGCTATATTCACGGCTGATGATAGTTTTCGGCAAGTCATTTCCATTCTCATCCTTGCCGAACTCGAACCACTTGTGCTCGATGATTCGGGTCCACTGCGTCTCACGGTCCGTGTAGTTGACGGCAGCATTGCCCTGGAAGTTCGGCTGGTCGAGCAGCTCCGTCTCGAAGCGCACCGAACGGTACTCGAGGGTGCCCAGCTTATAATCAAAGTAGGCGTCAATGGGGCCGGTGTAGACCACCTTGTCAGCCAGCGCATCCAGCTCGGACTTGTGCTCCTGATAGTCCGTATTCAGGCGCACCTTGATGCCGTCCAGCAGGTTGGCAATCATCTTGGTGTAGCCGCCGATTGGGATTCCCTGATACAAGGCATTGAAATAGTTGTTGTCAAAGGTCAGGCGCACGGGCAGGCGCTTGATGATGAAGGCGGGCAGATCTTTGCAGTCGCGGCCCCACTGCTTCTCGGTGTAGCCCTTGATGAGCTTCTCATAGATGTCACGGCCCACGAGAGAGATTGCCTGTTCTTCTAGGTTTTTCGGCTCGCCGGTGATTTCCTTGCGCTGCTCCTCAATTTTGGCGGCAGCCTCCTCCGGCGTAACCACGCCCCACATCTTATTAAAGGTATACATGTTGAACGGCAGCGAGTAAAGCTCGCCCTTGTAGTTGGCTACAGGCGAGTTCGTAAAGCGGTTGAACTCGGCAAATTGGGTGATATAATTCCAGACCTTTTTGTTGTTGGTATGGAAGATATGTGCGCCGTACTTATGGACGTTAATGCCCTCAATGTTCTCGGTATAAATATTGCCCGCAATATTGGGGCGTTTATCAACAACTAATACAGATTTGCCATGTACCCTTGCTTCATGTGCAAATATTGCTCCGTAAAGGCCGGAGCCTACTACTAAATAATCATATTTCATATTCTACCTCGCATATTTGATGTAAAAGAGATGTTAATTGCCACTGCGACTGCATAGAAACAAAAAGTCGAATCATATATAGGATTTCCTGTCATTCCATATAACAACACAAAAAATTGAATTGCAAACGAAACCGATAAGGCTAATTTTATACTTGTCAATTCGACATCACGTTCTTGATGACTAAGATAATTAATATTTTTCCATGTTATTACTATACTTGATGCCATTGCCATAATAAACACACAGAAACCTAAAAGTCCTGTTTCGCATAATAATTCAAGGTATATATTATGACACCCAGCAGTGGCACCCGTTAACGTACTCAAGCCGGATTTATATCGAAATCCATACCATCCGATTCCCAATATTGGATTTTGATTAAAAATAGAGCACGCCCTATCCCACATAAGAATCCGCAATAAACTTGCATTATCAGATCCGGCTGTTTGAAATCGTTCAAATACTCTTGCAATATCTGGAACATAATCCATAAGAAAATTCAATCCTATCAAAGCAGCCACCGCTGCCATCATGAGCTTGAAGGATTTTAACAACCTTTTTTCAGGATTAACAACATAATAAACGACTATTAAAGTTGCTACGCCGAAAAGCAAATGTGCTCTTTTAGATGTAAGAAGAAGTGCGATAACTGTAGCAATACCAGCTATCATTATATATTTTCGCTTCTTTTCGTGACCATTTAAGGTCAAAAATACAGCCCATACAGTCAATAAAACTATTGTAATATATGTTCCATTTTGAGAGTAATGATCTGCAAGAGCCGCTCGATACCCATACAATCCGTCTTGTGTTCCATCTTGATATTGTTTGTAAGTTGTATTAATAAAAAGCTGATACAATCCATTATTCACAAAAAACAAAAGAGTTGCAATAACATTTGCTATTCCTACGGCTGTTATTATTTGGGGTGCCTTTTTTATCCAATCACAACTTTTAACGCTGGCAAATATGAATAAGTAAGCGCCTATTAATCTTATTGAATTGTAGTAGCCTCCACTCAAAAATTCTTGATTTCTAAAAAGCACAAAGAAAAAACAAAGCATCCAAGGTATAATAATACTTCTTTTCTTATAATACAGCGGTAATAATAAAGGTATCGCTCCAGAAAGAACCAAAATATATAGTCTCGCTTTATAAGGCAAAACGAACTGAGCAATCCCCCAATAATTTCCTGCAATCAGCAGCGTAATTAAACTTAGCGTTATAAATAATGTGTGATTAATTTTTACTTTCATTTCTACTCCCGTCCTCTATATCGTATTTTTTTCTTTTCACCAATTTCAAGCAAGAGTAGAAGTATAACGCAATATTCTTATCATACAAAAAAAACTTCAGTCTCTTTTTGAACGGTTGAGTATTACGTCTGTTTAAAACTTCGATCCATGGAGCAGTATGTAAAACTTTTGAAAATTCAGACACTTTCTTATTAAATGGGTAAGTATTTTCCTCTGCTAAATATGCTCTAAAACATATATGTTTTAGCTTCATAAGTAACCAATCTGTATATGCGGCATGCACAATGCCTGTTGAAGCACCATACTTTTTTTCCAGAATATCCACTGGAAGAGTTAATTGTCCCACGATTTTAGGATTATATTTATTCAACACACTATAATCATTTTGAATATAATAATACCATTTTTCATAAAGCATTCCAATTCGGTAATCCTTAGAACTATTTAACATGGTTAATGCCCAAATAGTATCTTCGCCAACTGCAACTCCTGGGATAAATTGATTTTCCAGTGCAATCTCCTTCTTCAGGAAATGTGCCCAACATCCTTCTCCATTAAATTCCCATCCATCCTGATCAGGTCTCCACCTCTCACAGCTTTTTGAAAAAATATGACACTCCAATTCTTTTTTCTTATGATCATCCAACAGTTCAAATTTTACGTTCTTTTCTCTACTTGGAAAAATACTTGGCCTTTTATCTGTTGTATTTATCATTCCAACTATAACATCACAATCATAATCCTCAACAGCTTGGACCGCACTTTCTAGTAACCACGGAGTTAATATATCATCACCATCAACGAATAAGATATACTGTCCTGTTGCTTTATTCACTCCAAAATTACGAGCTACTGAGACCCCTTCATTTTTCTTGTGAAACACACTTATACGAGAATCTAACTGAACCAACTCATCTAGTCTATTACTGTAATAATCTTCACTTCCATCATCAATAATAACCACTTCAAAATTGGGGAAAGTTTGAGCAAGGATACTATCCAAACATTTTAATAAATCTTCATATTTTGTATTAAAAACCGGAATAATTATACTTACTATCATCGGTTAACCCTCCCCATATCTTCTATTTGATGCGATATTCTGCCAAACCAATTCGCTCACAATTTTGTTTTCTACCGTTATACCACATCAACAGTTTGTTTTTTTGTTTATTTAAAACAACCGTAGGCTTGTAAACTGCATCTGCATCCCAGGATTTTTTTTCTGGTGAAATAACAGGATTATCCATACTTCTAACCCAATTATGTATTCCGTCATTTGACTCTGCCATACAAACTCTAGCTGTATCCACATTTTGATATCCAATGTAGAACATATAGTATCTATCATTTTCCTTCAAAATATCGCATCCGCCTACCTTGCATTGATCATACTTTTCATTCGACTTTTCAAGTATAGGGTTATTTGCATACCTTTCCCAGTTAATGCCATCTTTACTTTCCGCATAGCAAAGAACATCTGGTTCAAATTGCTCACCAGCTGCATACCACATTTTAAAGATTTTTTCATCTTTGTCCCAGAGAACACACGGATTCATAACCGAGCCTTTTTCGTATGGCTCACTCGGAACAAGAATTGGTTTTTGTTGCATTCTTGTAAATCGAATGCCATCATCACTTGTGGCGATGCCTATTGCACTATTATTTCTACTTTGTCCAGTGTACCACATCAACCATTTTCCATCTATTTTACAAACAGAAGCGCGATTAACCCGTTCTTCCCAGCTTCCCTTATCCCCTGCTTCTAAAGCAACTTTCCATTTTTCCCATTCTGTACCATCCGTAGAATCAGTACATATTATTCCGCTATTTTTTCGTTCCGAGACAAAAAGGCGGTATCTATCTTCTATCATTACTACAAATGGATCAAACACGGAGGCTGTCGTTTCATCGCCAAACACTGGCGATCCATATTTTTCCCAACCTCCCTGCTGAGGAGCGTAATCATAAGTTGCTTTTTTATTATGGATATATTCAATTTTTCTTCTTACCTTTGAGAATACGCTGCTCATCAAAAGTCTCCTATATGTCATCTAATGCTTGCTGCAATTTCTGAAATAATATTAATATAATTTTTGCAAATTTTTCAACAGTGAATTCATTATTAAACATTTCAATTATTCCAGCTTTGGCATCGCACAATTCATCTACTGGCATTTTTTTAATATCCAATATCCTATCTTGTGCTTCTTCCAACGTATCATAAAATTTTAATCCCGGTTGCTTGAACTGTTCAAAATACTTATTCCCGCCTGTGCGACTCATTACAACGGGTACTCCAAGTGAAAGAACCTCTAATAATATCAAATCAAAGTATGTTTCATGATTTGGCAATACAAAAACATCTGAAGCGGCAATAAGTGAATGTGGATCATTTGTCCATCCCACCTCAATCCAGTGATCGTTTTTCAATCCCGTCATCGGTTCTTCTTTTCCAGCTATTAGAAAATATACATTCTTATCCGCAAGGAGCTTTTCTCCAAGTCTTTTTAAGTCAGCATATCCTTTTATTTCATTGTGCCTTCCGGCATAAGAAATCACAAAAGCGTTGTCTGGAATTCCGTATTTCTTTCTGAAATCTTCTCTATTTACTTTTGCTTTACATCCAACTATTCCAGTTGGCATATAACGATACTTTTTTTCTTCTCGGAGTTGTTCATAACCTTCCCATGTATGATAATATGGTTCCTCCGCTTCCTTACATGGAAAAATAATATAATCTGCGCGCTTAAAAGAATAGGCATCCATTTCTTCAATTCTGTCAACCCATTTTTTCAACATCTTATAATCAAACGGATTCAGCCACGCTAGTTTTTCCTTAAACTTTGCGCACGGAGAATGCGATGTTAGAATTACAGTTCCCTTATAATTTTCCAAAGTTTTTCTACATAAATACATTGCATCAATTGAATGGAAATGAATCATATCATATTGATGTAATTTCTCGTCCAATGGATACGCCTTTTTTTCATAAAAAATGTCATCAACTGCTCTTCTAAATTCTCGCAAACGTTTTGGTATTTTGTCTTTATTTTTGACAGTATCCCTTAAACTTTTAGGTGCCGCTTCATAAAAAGAAACATCTATCGGAAATTCCTCCTTGTTCAATGTATCTAAGCCCTGTCTCAAATTAAATAGATACCCTGCCGGACCTCCTACTGGTTTAAGCATACTTTCTGGATAGTATATTAAAAGTTTCTTTTTGCTCATATGTTTTCCTCCGTTACCGTTGCCGACTCGCAATTACATCTTACCGTCTTTTACTGTAATCATGAAGGCCTGTGTTCCCCCCCACGAACAATATACTTAACGATAGATTTTACTTTTTCTTTCGCCACAATTCCTGGTGCTGTTTTCACCAAGGCTTTTCCAAAGTTATTGTACCTGTTATAGTTTTCAAAGAATTGATCACGCGATTTACTGCATTTTGAAGGTTTATTTAACTGTTCATTATGTGAAATCGCGTTATTGATGTCGACATCTAAAAGGTTTAATCCAGCACTCTCAATCAGCTCTTTACCTTTTTCACTCTGACAAAGAATTAGTGACACACCATTTTTCACTTCTCCACTTAGTTCGGTTCCCCAAGAATCTCCCAGCGTTATATCAGATACTCTGTCTAAAGTAGCAAACTTACACGAATAGCAATTTTCTGTATAATCATATGAGTGAAGGAATGCGATAAGGTAATTATCCATAGTATGAAACGCTGCAATAGGTTTCCCGTCTCTATTCAACTCATATAAACTTTTTATTCGAAAATTGATATCTGTAAGGGTATTTATATCATGTCCATATTCTTGAAGGCACTTTTTAAGTAAATAAGGTGATGGAGTTCCATGACATATCAAATCAGCGGTAACTAAATTGGTCTTATCTTTAATAAATTGATTCACCGCTGCTACTTGACAGGGCAATCCAATAAAAAGAACTTTCTGATTTGCTTTCAATAGTGATTGAATTTTTCCGTAAATTTTTTCCGGATTACTCTTAACATATTTTGATCCTGCAAATTTTCTTGCAACTGCCATCTCATTTGTTACTTCAAATACAAATTTTCCGCTGTCAAACAAGCAAGATGCTACATATCCACCGTGCTTTATAAATGCGCGAATAATTGCAGATGCAGCACCCCCAGATGAAGCATGTTCTCTTATTTCAGAATCTGCCCATCCTTGATACCACCATTTCGGCTTACTCATGTCATTATCATTTTCTCGTGGACACACTTTCGTGCAAAGTCCACAGTCAACGCATTTTTTAGTATCAACCAGAGCATTATAATACTTCAAATCATCTTTGATTGTAATTGCATTTCTATGGCACTTTTCCACACAAGCCATACAGCCATTACACATATTCAATTCACATACTGTCTTCATTTTTCACACCACTCAAAGCATTGCTAAGCCATAGCAAAGAACGTTTTCTTTCTGCCGCAAGTATCTCATTTACACGGTTGTAATCAATTTTTGATTCAACAATGCTCAAATCTCTTTCATTTTTTGCAACTCGATTTGTTAATCCTAAAATTTCTAAGATGCTTTGCAATCTTGTACTGTATTTTCCCGGATATACAATTACAAATTCTTTGTTGAAATTCAAAGAAAATGCTGTCGCATGGAACGAATCTGTTATAACATAGTCTGCCCCATCAATTAAGGCAAGGAAATCTTCAACCGGTGGATTACAGAACATTTTTCCATTCTTGTAAAACTCATGTAATTGATAACTTAAATACCTAACTTCCAAACCTGTTTTAATTGAAAGTTCTTTTGCATACGCATCAATTCTTGGATTTCTGTTCAAATTGTAAATTAGAATATACCTGTCCTTCGTGAACTTTCTGGAAGAAATTTTTCTCCAATCTTCTCCACTTAATAACAATGTGGGATCTAAAACATTTGTACTATTCTCGATTCCCAATTTATCAACAATCTCTACTCCTGATAGTTCTCTCAAAGAAATACTATTGTATCTTTTTAAAAGACGCCTCGTTTCATTTACTTCATCTGATTCTAATTTACTTTTTCCAAAACTCGCAGCATATGATATTTTTCTGGCTGACTCAGGAGCAAATGCCAGATAATACGGATATTCAATTCTTTCATTCCATCCATAATTCCAGACCTGATCGCTTCCTGTACAATAAACATCATAATCAAAATTTTCGCTTTCTAATTCTTTCTCACTTTTATATGTTTTAGGTGTCATATCAATATAATCATTGAGAAACTTAAAAAACATCCGAAATCGTATAATGTAAGATGGAATAATTATTGCTCTTGCAGCATTTCTAATCAAAAAACTCTTTTGGAATTTTTCTCCCTTGTTCTTTATCCTTTTTAGCATCCCGAGCGGAGTAAAACGTTCTGGATAATAATCAATGACTTCACATTCATAGCCCATATCTTTGATTTTTTCTTGTAATGCATAGGTCTGCAAAACCGACCCGTAATTAACCACTCGATGTTGTGTTATTATCCCAACCTTTTTACTCATATATCAATAATCCTTTCAACTATTACTTTGTTTCCACAAATCTATATATCTTTTTTCCATTGATTTTGCAGCAGTTCTTATATCAAACTTTTTCGTAATTAGTTCAATTTTATTTCGTTCCTTGTTTATTCTTTGTTGGCTGATAGCATCTACCCATAAGCCAAGATTTTCATTGCCGATTTTCAAAAATTTTGTGTCAGAGCATATCTTAACTTCCCTCGTCACCTCATCTGAAAAGAAACAAGGAAGTCCTGAATACTGCGCTTCTATTCCTGTTACAGGAAGTCCCTCAAACAAGGATGGTAAAACAAAAGCATCCATTGCCTGATAATAATTCTCTACATCTTTATGAACCCCGGCAAAGATAATTTTATCCTTGATTTCCAAATCCTCTGCTAAATTTTGAATCTTTGAAAACAGCTCTCCTTCTCCCAGAAGTAATAACTTGATATTCGGTGTCTTTTGCTGAACTTCTTTAAAAATTCGCAAAAGATACTCATGATTTTTCTGTAAATTAAATCTTCCAACATGACCAATAACATACTCGTCACGGATACCAAGCATTTTCCGCATTTCAATGCGCTTGTTTTCATCGAACGTGAATCTGTCCACATCTATTCCATTTGGTACAAACTCAAAAGTGTCTTTTCCATAAAGATACTTACCTGCTTCCGTTGAGCACGCCAGACGAACATTAGCATTCCATTTTGTTGTTCTGAATAACAAATATTTTGCCGTCCCTTTCAAGGTATGCAAAAAGCCAGCTCCATGGCTATGAGCTATTCTCCATGGTACATTATATTTCTTTGCTACTCCAAGATAAAAAACAGCAAGACTACTTAGATGACCATGAATGATTTGATACTCTTTATGCTCATCAAAGAACCTGTTCAATTCAGAAATATACTTAACAACATTTTTATCATCCAATACTGTAAAATGGTAAATTTTACCGCCCAGTTTCTGTATTTCATCCTCATAAAGACCAACAGCTGCATGATGAACTACAAAATCAAACTGCACCTTTGATTTATCAACCATTCGGTACAAATTCATTATATAGTTTTCCATTCCTCCAGCATTTAATGATGCTACAACCTGTAAAACTCTTATCGGTTCTGTCATAATTATTTTTATCCCTATATTACTTTCTCAAAAATTTCATGTAAAAGCTTTTTCTCAATGAATTCGGAAGCACGCAAACAAATGCTTGCCCCAAACCACTAATACAAAAATCCATCAATGACATATACCCTTTCCTATACTGTCCCCACTTAAATTTCAAAACAGTTTTTGCGTATTTAATGCCGCCACGACGTTTAAAAAAGTCTTCACTAGTTCGTATATAATACAGAGGTTCCGGAATATTATAACTTTTTATGTGATACTCTAGCACCATTCTTGCAAACAGATCATAATCTTCATACAGCAAGACTGACTGATAGTTGCCGCTTTTTAACACCGCACTTTTTTTATACATAACTGTTGGATGCAATACTGAACATCTACGGTGCATAAATCGTTCGATTTCATCATTCTCAGATGGCACTCTATGAATTGATATAACATTATCTATATCATCTACAAATTCAGCCTCATAAGATCCAACCATTCCCAATTTTGGATCTTCTCTAAACTTCTCCAACTGCCTTTCGCATCTCGTGCTGACCACATAATCATCCGAATCCATTCTGGCGATAAGCTCATTTTTAGAATTTTCTATTCCTTTTGCAAGTGCTGGTCCCAACCCAAGATTAGTTTCATTGACTATAATATTAAACGTTTTAGGATACGCCGTCACAAAATTATTTATCACTTCATCAAGTTCCGTCGTGAGAGGACCATCTTTTACGATAATAAATTCATCCGGCTTAACAGTTTGATTCAGCATGCTTTCGATACTCAATGATAAGTATTCAGGTTTTTCTTTATAGTATACCGACATTAAAACTGTATATTTTGAATTTTGCATCATTATCTCCCCTCATTTTCCGTCATCTCTTTTTCATTTCTTTTTAATCTATCTACACATCCAAATTCAGGATGATATCAGCGTGTGTTCACCTAAGTCTTTTTCCTTACTATCATACCCTTTCGGCGCAGCAATCTTATTTCTACTTTTCTCCGGTTTATTGAGTACATCTGTCTTGCTTTTGCAATCATCGAAGTGTTGTTTTATACTGTCGAACCCCGTCCATGCTCATACCCCATTTTTGCGAAGTGTCGGTTTATACACTCAAAGGGCGTAGGCGCGTATATGTTGTTGAAACTGTATATATTATCCACTTTCAACCATATCTCCACCGTCACCTCGAACAAATCATGCAGATTTTCCACCCTCGACACCCCGTCTTTATGTACCTATCATCTCCACGACAGGTCTACTCAACAGAAAAGTTGCGGAGTAGAAATCGCCATTTTTCCCGATATTTTCATGACTCAATAAACCGCAGCAAAGTAGCCCTCATATTTACCGGCGATAGTGTACTCAATAGAACATTAGCAGAGTAGGTGATAAGCTCATGGATTTTTGATGAATTTATCATCTGCGCCACCACTTTTCTCATTCCACCCACATCCGCCTTATCCTTCCCACTATGTGTTCCTCATCCACCGGCAAACTGTGTAAATATCAACCATTTTCACCTCATATATCAGGGCATTTTGCAACGAATCTTCGGTATGTTGAGTGTGAAAATCGGGTCTTTTTTGACTATGCTACGTTGCTTCGGTTTGCCCCGTAGACATTAATTGTTACCACAATCTTTTCTTTCTCACATCGCCCCATCGCTCTTAAACACACTCAAAACCGTCTGAAAAAGAATCTTCACGTCCAGTCTTAAACTCCACTCATTGATGTACTTTGTATCCAGCTTCACCACTTCTTCGAAGTCCGTAATATTGCTCCGTCCGCTTACCTGCCACATCCCGGTCAGTCCGGGTCTGAATGCCATTCTTGCTCTGTGGTGTGGTTCGTACTGTTCCCATTCGTCGAGTGTCGGGGGGCGTGTACCTACAAGACTCATATCCCCCTTAAAAATGTTAAAAAACTGCGGAAATTCATCCAGGCTTGTTTTTCTGATAAACTGACCAATGCCGGTCTTTTTTCTTCCATCCGGAAGGATCTTGTTTCCGATGATCCTTGGATCAAAATCCATCTTGAACATCAGCCCGTCACTGATCTTATTCTGGGCCATCAGTTCTTTTTTCCGTTCTTCTGCGTCCATGTACATACTTCGGAATTTGTACATCTTAAACTTTCTGCCGTTTCGTCCGATTCGCTCCTGTGCGAAGAAAATCGGTCCCGGAGAACTGATATAGATCAATGGTCCGAAAATTATCGTGATCACTAAAGTAATCAGGCACCCTGCCAGTCCTCCTGCAATGTCCATAAGACGTTTGACAAGCAGTTTCGAAGAATCTGCATAATTCATACTGGTGGTAATGACGGTATAAGCTCCGATTTTTTCCACCTGCTGGTGGCTTGCCGGTAAGGAGCCTGCTCTGGTGATTCCTGTATGTACGGTAATTCCCATTTCCATGAAAGCTTCGACAAGATTATCCGGATACTCGCTTTCCCCGCAGGAGGGATAAACACTTCATCAACCCATTCACCACAGGTAAATTCGATTACATTTTTCTTATCAGCTACTACCGGTATTCCACAGATCACTTTTCCTTTCAGATCTGTATCCAGCGAAACTGCCATAATTTTTGAATAACCCAGCCGATTCTGTGACACTGCCTGAAGTGTTTCACGCAGAATCATTTCCGGTGCAATAATTAAGAGTGATTTTTTTTCTGAATTAAACTCCTGTTTCTGAAGAACTCTTTTCCAGAGTAGTCTGGCTGTATAAGCGATTACGATATAAACCGGAACCATGATGTAGTAGGAAATTCTGGAATATACGCTTCCCATCTGTGTGGTAAACAGATAAAAAGTCGCTACAAGTTCTACCAGTACTACATGTTTACACGTTGCGATAAATTCATCAAAATAGCCCCTCTTCAGAACATTCTTGAAAGAATCTGATACGATTTCCACAAAGAAATCGATGAATAGAAATGCGATTGCAAGGGTTCGATAATCATTGTCCGTATACGGATTATCTGCCCCAAACCGAAATATATATGAGACGATAAATGCCAGCTGCAGGCATAAAACATCCAGCAGCATAAAATCGACATGTTTTGTCCACCCTCTTCCTTTTTTTCTGTACATACTTGCTCTAACTCCCTATAAGTATCTTTCTCTTTCTTTTCTCTTCCTATTTCCAGTTCATCCCTATGCTGTCCAGCTGCCTGATCCGTTCTTCGCCCAAAACCATTCCGCTGGAAGCCGGATGTTTGCGTTTGGATCGTACGTTGGCGATCCATCTGCCAAGTCTGACGCCATTTATGGAATATGACAGCGGGATATTCAGATTGCCATATGTCTCGTAGTAATTTCTCGCCAGCATATATTTCTCATTCCATTGTCTGTCTGTCTTTTTTTCCTGTCTGAAGCCTATGCTTCTGAGGCGTTTCAGTTGTTCCTCTGACAGGGATATCTGATCCTGATTTTCACCGCATACCTGATGGCTGATCTCCGAAAGCCATCTGCCAAGGGGCAGGCCGTTTTCCGTCACATATTTTGTCATGACATCCAGATTTCCATGCGTTTTGTAGTAGTTCTCTGCTGCCTCGAAATAATCTTCCCATTTCTCTGAATTGCGATCCCATATCATCCCAAGTTCAGCCAGCTGCTGCCGTTGTTCGGGGGTAAGTGCCTGATCCAGTCCTTTTGTTCTGACTTTTGTCCGCAGGTTACAGACCCATCTGCCAAGTTTAAAGCCATCCGGTGTTTCATACCTGGCTTTGATATCCAGATTTCCATGTTCGTTGAAATATGTCTGTAGTTCTGCCAGTGCGTTATTCCAGCTCTGATCTCTGGCATCCCAGATCATGCCGATTTCATTCAGTTTTCTTACTTTTACTTCTGTCAGACCTCCGGCTACTGCACCGGAATATACTCTGCGCTGTGTCTGTATCCAGCTCCCCAGCGTAAGTCCTGTTGAAGTAACATAGCTTTTTGGAATCCTGAGATTTCCTTTTTCCTGATACCATTGTCTGGCTGCCGTATAATATGTATCCCATGCCGAGCTGAGATTTGCCTGCAATTTTCGAAAAAGTATTCTACTGTCTTTTGTCTCATCTATGATGCGGAACCGATCACTGAAATGTGCTCTTTCACCATAGGTGGTCGGAAACAATACAAATGCTTCTTCCATTTCATTTTTCAGACAATCTATACAACAAAGACTGTCGAAATTGTTGACCAGGTCAAAGATCACCGGTGTCTTTTTAGAACCGGCTGACAGGGCACGGCCAATCTGCTGCAGATAAATAATCGGTGATACAGTTGGACGCAGAAGGATCACTCCGTCTACATCATCCACATGGACTCCTTCATTGAGCATATCAATGCAGAAAAGCAGTTTCAGATGACCGCTGTCATCTTTTTTGAATGCTGCAAATTCTTTGTCTGTAGCTGTATCGTTATAGAATGCAGTATAGATATGTGGTCTGGAATCTACCTGTCCGAACCAGACCGGAACCTGTTCTTTCATTTCATCCATGTGTTCTTTGTCAGAGCAGAAAACAATATATTTTCCGTCTTTCTTTTCCATATGTTTTTGAAATACCTGTTCCAGACCATCTGCCTGCTCCAGTGCACGGCGCAGCTGTTCCAGCAGTTTCTGATTTTCTGCCACGAGTCCCTGATTGGATAATGTCTGGATTCGTTTTTTTAACTGATCCAGTTCTTTCCTGTAAGAATACATGGCAATTACATATTTCGGCTCCGGAAGAATTTCCCGGACAATGGCTTCTCCGAGTGTCATCTCAGATGCGATTTTTCCATTAAAAATTTCCTCCGCCATATTTCTCTGATTGTCCAGATAGCGGATATTCGTTGCTGACAGGCCCAGACGTCTGGCATCTGGATATGTATCCAGCATGTTTTTTTATACTCTTTCCCCATTCTCTGGCACCACAGCGATGAAATTCATCCACGATAATATAGTCGGGATGCAGGGTTTCGATGCAGTCTTCATTTTTCATCAAGCGACTGTAAGACATGAACTGAATGTTCGGAAATTTCACATTCAGATTCTCGACCTGCGTCTGATATATGTATTCGCTTGGGGAAAGCCATAAAAAGTGATTGAGAGGATGTTCTTCGACCAGTTTAAAGGCAATCATGGATTTGCCTGTTCCGGTTGGATGGATCACTGCTGCCATTCCATCCTTCTCAAGCATCTCGGTTACTGCCTCATATGCTTTTTGGTTGTGTTCAAAAAGATGTATGCTCATTTCACAATTCTCCAAAATCCATAACAAAAGGAGTTTGGTTTTCGCAGATTATTTCAATCTACGAAAAATACCTGAAATGTGCGTATAATCAGGGAATATCAGATATTATGACCATTATTTTGACCATTTATATAAGAAAGGGAATCAAGAATATTTCTTTTTGTATCCATTGATGGATGGACATATCTGTTTAAAGTGACATTTACATTAGAATGACCAAGTATTTCACTGACACTCTTGACATCTGCCCCATTGATAATGCAGTTGGTAGCAAACGTATGGCGAAGTGCGTGGAAATGAGATTGCCGTACAACTGCTTTGCTTAAATATGAATGAAATTTATACTGATATGTGCGAGGCTCCATTGGCGAAACCTTATTCAGAACGTAGATTCCGTCATCTTTATAGGAAAGAAGAATAGAATAGAGAAATTCCGGAATGGGAATTTCCCGGACAGAACACGGAGTTTTGGGAATGGTTTCATATAATATTGTTTTGGTTTTTCCCTGCTCTGCCGGCAGCCGCTGTACAGTTCTGTTGATATGAATGGTTTTGTACTGAAAATCAATATCTTCCCATTTCAGGGCACATATTTCACCCAGCCTGAGTCCCATATATAGACAGATCAGAATCCCCAGTTTATAGGAATCAAGTTCTGACAGTAAATATGCACATAACTTTTTCTGATCTGCTAAATTGATCGTCTGAACAGGTTTCGATGTTTCATATATATTCTCAATATGCAGATGAACCGACGGAGTCTTGTAATATTGATTTCCGTACACCAGAATCTGGTTAAAAACACAGTAAATGCTTTTATAAAGACTTGGGGATAATGAGTCCGGTAACGTTTTCACCACAAGATTCTGTGTGATTTCGCTGATATTGAATCTGCCAAAAGCATCCTGGATATATTTCCGGTAAATATCCGTATATTTTCTGTATGTGGAATATTTTCTTTTATTTTTAATATCCAAAAGCCAAAATTGTGCGATTTCATCGAGGCTTACATCTGCGGTATCTTTTTGAGCTCTCTCTTGTTCTTTCGACCTCTTTTCGGTTTCTTTTTTGCTGATAAATAATTTTTGTTTCACTTCATTGTAGGAATGTGCATAAACAGAATGGTATTTTTTACTTCCGTTTATGGTAACCAGATATCTTCCCTCCCATCTTCCGTCTGTTCTTTTTCTGATATTTTCTCCTCGTCTTGCCAAAATATAAGCTCCTTTCTGTGGATTTTGACCACTATTTTGACCCGTAATAAATAGTTTTGCTTTTTTGGGGATCAAACATACTTAAAAAAGTAAATTAAATTACCATTTTATGTCAATTTTTTACAAATAAAACGACTTTTATTGACAAAATGGCACAATCAGAATATGATAGTATCAGTGATTTGATTAAAAACTTAACAGTATGGGCTTTCACAGATTGAAATAATCTGAGAAGCCCTGTAAGCAAAGAATCCATCTGTGCTGATCTGACAGCCAGGTGGATTTTGTATCATTTGATTCACTGAAAGCATAATATTCAGGAACATGTCGTTCTTTTCGATTGTAATATAATCTGTTTACTCCGACAAGTTTTTTCCATAAAAATACCCGCCGTGACAGATCTGCTCTCTGTCTTTGGCGGGTATTTTATCAGTCGTTTAGTTCATTCTCCATCTGTGCTCTTGCTTTCCGGGCAATCCCTGAGTTGCTGTTCATGATGCTGGCTCTGGTGATCATACTGTTGCCATATTTGCTCCGGATCGCATCCATGGCTGCATCCAGTTTCTGGTGCCGTTCTTTGTCCGTGGTATCTTCAAACAATGACAACTGCTCAAACCCGTCTTCTGTAAGGTTGGTCAATGCTACTCCGATCAGTCGCAGCGGCTGCCCTTTCCAGAATTCTGCAAATAATTTCTTTGCATTTCTGTAAATCTCGTCTGTCAGATCTGTGGGATTTTCGAGTTTCGTCTGATGAGAACGGTTCCTGAAATCCAGAGTACGGAAAGTTACGGAAATGCAGGTACATTTCTTTTTCTTTCGCCGCATTCTCGTTGCAAGTACATCACATTGTTCCAGTAATACAGGCAGTATCTGTTCCATGGAAACGATATCATCGTTAAAAGTAGTTTCCACACTGAATCCCTTTGCTTCTTCCGGCTGAGCACGGACAGGGGAATCGTCAAGCCCTCTGGCATATCTGTATAACTGATGGCCTGCTTTTTCGCCCAGCAGTGCCTGAATTCTTTCTTCCCGTTCATGAGCCAGATCTCCGATAGTTCTGATTCCTGCCTCTGTCAGTTTCTTTTCTGATACTTTTCCCAGAAACAACAGTTCTCTTACAGGAAGCGGCCACATCTTTACCGGAATTTCATCTGGAAATAACGTATGCACTTTATTCGGTTTTTCAAAGTCAGAGGCCATTTTTGCCAGCAGTTTATTTGTGGAGATTCCTACATTTACAGTAAAACCAAGTTCATCGTATATCTTGTCTTTGATCTCATGTGCTGTCGCAACAGGATCCGGATAGATCAGGGATGTCCCTGTCATATCCAGAAAAACTTCATCGATGGAAAAAGACTCCATTACCGGTGCATAAGAAGCACAGATTTTCTTAAATGCCCTGGAACACTGGTCAAAAAGTGCAAAATCACCTGGCACGACGGTCAGGTTCGGACATTTTCTCAGAGCCATTGCCATGGGTTCTCCCGTCTGTATACCGTATTTCTTTGCAGGGATTGATTTCGCAACCACAATACCTGTACGCTTCTTCGGATCACCGCCAATGCAGGCCGGAATCTCCCGCAGATCCGGCAGTCCCTGCTTTACTCTTCTTGCTGCCTCCCAGGAAAGAAAGGCACTGTTTACATCTATATGAAAGATCAGGCGTTCCATACGTTCCACACTCCTTTTCCTCTTGTTGAATTGATTTCGAAAAAACAGCTGCTTCTTTTAACTTTCTTTCTTTTTACAGTTTATCATTTTTTTACCGGACCTTCCATCTTTTTCGCAAGGCAAAAACAGAGAGAACCGTGTCTGACGATTCTCTCTGCTTTTTTTATCACTGAAAAATTCATCCAGTTTAAAGTTCTGCTGTGTTTCCTCTGATGCTGTCCCCTGTCTGGAATATGGAAAACAGACCAGACAGATATAAACAATTATCAGGAATAAGAAGATGATTGATTTCTTTGGTTTTCTGATTTTATTTCTGTTCCTCTCTGTCATATTACTCCGCTTTTACTGCCCAGCGCATTTTGGTGGAGCGGGCCCTTCCGTTCTGTGCACATTCCTGAGCAGACGGACGGATCACATCTTTTGCATAGTCAGAATAAATTCCTGCTTTATATCCTTCTTTGAGGGCTTTCTTTACAAGCTTGTCCTCACCGGAATGGAAGGTAAGGATTGCCACACGTCCGCCCGGTCGCAGGGCATCCGGCAATTTTTCCATAAATTCATATAATACTTCAAATTCACGGTTTACATCAATACGAAGTGCCTGGAATGTTCTCTGACAGGTTTTCTTAATAGTGTCTTTCTTTTCTTTTTCCGGCAGAAAATCCAGAGTTTTCTCTATGACCTGACGCAGTTTCGTCGTTGTATCAATACGATTCCCCCTGCGGATCTCATCAGTAATAGCTTTGGCAAGCTCTTCGCAGTATGGCTCATCAGAATTCTCGTAGAGCATTCCGGCAAGTTCATCTCTGGATATGGTATCCAGTCTCTCTGCTGCACTGATGCCCGCTTCCTGATTCAGTCGAAGATCCAGAGGACCATCTGTTTTGAATGAAAAGCCTCTCTTAGGGTTGTCGATCTGCATGGAAGAAACGCCGAGGTCTGCAAGGATAAAATCAAATCCTCCTACTTCCTTTGCAATTTCATCAATGGTGCAAAAGTTCTGAAGCTTCACTGTCAGCATATCTTCACCAAATCCCTGCTCTGCCAGACGTTTCTTCGTCTTTGCAGATTCCTCAGGGTCTACGTCTGTGGCATAGATATGACCCTTGCCATTCAGACACTGCAGCATTGCCTTTGTATGCCCGCCATAGCCCAGTGTGGCATCAAATCCGGTTTCTCCCGGCTGAATATTAAGAAAATCAATAATTTCCTTTACCATAATGGAAATATGCATTCCTGCCGGAGTATTGCCTTTCTGTATTACATGCTCAATCGTGTCTTTATATTTCTCAGGCTGAAGTTCCTTGTATTTCTCTTCAAATTTCTTCGGGTATTTTCCTTTATAACGAACACGTCTTTTATGTGGGGTCTGATTTTGATTTTCCATAAGTTTCTCCTTTTTGTATTATACGAAAATTGTATCATATCTCATGACAATCGTCCAACAAAATGATAACATCCTTTTATTTTCCTTCTGTATGTGTAACTTTCGCAAGCATATCCAGTGACAGGATCTTTCGGATATTTAACAGGAATAATGTGCAGGCTGTAAGCACGGAAAGAGCTCTGTATTCCGCTTTGCAGTCCCAAAATGGACATTCCCACAATATAAACAACTCGATCAAATCTGCATCATTGGTAAACATTCCCGCAAATATATCTTAGAATACAACTTTTTTATATCGAAAAAGCCAGAGTCTTTTACAACTCCAGCCTCTCACTTTACTCTTCATAATGGCCTCTGCAAGCAATAATCCAAAGAAATCCATTCTCATCTATGTTGTAAACCAACCTGTTAACATCATCAATCCGCCTGCTCCATGCTCTGTCAGCCCATAACTTTTTCATTCATCCACCTCGATCAGTTCATGTTCCTGTCCATTGCCTGCTGATAACTGAGCAATTCCTCTGTCTATCATAGCAAGATACTGCTTGCATTGATCACCCAATTATCGTATACTGCATCATTTCATAATGTAACTTACTTCCTTCTACAATATCAAAAGGAAGAAGCGCTCTCGCAACAAGTTTTAATCCTTCATCAGAAGCATCTGTCCTGCGCAGATGTGCGTAATCTCCATCTATAGATTCTACAATGTAATCACAGATTAACATAGTAACTAATCCTCCTTATTATTTATTATTGAACTTTCCTGAAATGATTTTCCCTGGTTTTCGCTGTGAAAACTGCAGAAAGAAAAGAAAAAAGCATCTGCTGCCGGCAAATGCTTCATACTTTCGGTATTTTATCAACACTTCCTACACTGGCATGATCCAACAGGTTAAAAGGGTCTAAGGAATACCTTACTCTCAGCTTCTCACTTAAAGCTCCCCTGGTCTTATTTCTATTTGTGAATTAAAAACTTTATCCTCACACGACTGAAGTCGCGTGCTTCCAGACGCTTTAGGCGTCAGACTAAATATCGGCGGATACGCCTGTAACTTAGGCCAGCGCAGTTATGCGCATTTTTCCATGCCAGATATGGCAGGTTCCCACATTGCAGGTAGTCCGC
The DNA here is from genome assembly GCF_003477525.1 of Ruminococcus sp. AF41-9. GTDB lineage: Bacteria > Bacillota > Clostridia > Lachnospirales > Lachnospiraceae > Blautia_A. The sequence goes on along the minus strand of NZ_QUDO01000026.1, from coordinate 67 downwards.
TGTATATCTGCCTGCATTTATGCCGCCTTTAAGATTTCCATTTGTAAATGAAGTTCTTTCAGATCTG
>NZ_QUDO01000025.1 GCF_003477525.1 Ruminococcus sp. AF41-9 | reverse complement strand
GTCGGAACAGAAAAAGTTTCAAAATAAATCAAAAAAATATTGATGAAGTCTACCAATCAGTGTTTTTTCGTTGTATAATGTTTTATCGTACAGGGTCACTTTCCTTTATAATGTTTTGGGTCAAATTCATTATACATCAGAAAGTCCTGTACGATATTTTTTTATGAAAAAGTTGTAAAGTGGTATAATACGAGATACCTGAAGAAAAATCAATCCCTGACCAAAAGTATTAACGCTTACATTGACTTTCTTTTAGTTATATTGTATTATTTAATACAGTTCAAAAAAATACTTTTCAAAAAGAGGTGAACCTATGCTATGACTCCATCCACATTCATAACTTTCTTTCATGATGCCTTGAATGCTTATAATAAAATGTGTGAACCTATTCTTCATGAATTTGATATTCCACAGGTTTCTTTCGATATTTTAATGTTTCTGAAGAATAATCCGGATTTATGTACTGCCCAGCAAATCAGTGAATTTCGAAATATAAAAAAGAATCTGGTTTCTGTGCATGTCGATAAGCTGGTAACTGCAGGATATCTGCAGAGGGGAACTGTTGTCGGGGACAGGCGGAAGATCCTGCTTTCCTGCACTGAAAAAGCAAAGCCAATTCTTAAAGCCGGGCTTAAAATGCAACAGGATTTTAACCAACGACTGATTCTCAATATTCCAGAAGAACACCTGAGTATTTACAAAGAAATCATCGAATCTATGGCAGTTAATGCACGCCAGATGATGAATGAATAATAAAAAGGGGGTACATCCATGCAGGACAATAAAAATTTTCTGGGTACGGAGCCTGTTGGGAAGCTTCTGCTGAAGCTGTCTGTTCCAACAGTAATCGCACAGCTTATCAACATGCTTTATAACATTGTAGACCGAATTTATATCGGCCATATTCCAGGAGACGGCAGTCTGGCACTTACCGGTGTGGGAGTCTGTATGCCGATCATTATGATCGTTTCCGCTTTTGCAGCACTGGTCAGCTCCGGTGGTGCGCCAAGAGCTTCTATCTATATGGGAAAGCAGGATAACGACTCTGCTGAGAATATATTAAGCAACTGTTTTAGTCTCCAGATCATTGTTTCTGTTATTCTGACAGTAATCCTGTTGATCTGGGGGAAAGATTTATTATTGGCATTCGGTGCCAGCGAAAATACGATCAGTTATGCGGTAGACTATATGAATATCTATGCATTCGGTACCTTGTTTGTACAGTTAACTCTTGGTATGAACGCATTTATCACTGCGCAGGGATTTACAAGCATTTCCATGGTATCTGTCCTGATTGGTGCTGTCTGCAATATTACCTTAGACCCAATTTTCATCTTTGTTCTTCATATGGGCGTAAAAGGCGCAGCACTGGCAACTATTATCTCTCAGGCGATTTCTACAATCTGGGTTGTTCTGTTTCTCTGCGGTAAAAAGACTCAACTTCATCTCAGAAAGAAATATATGCGTCTGGTACCAAAGGTGATCCTCCCATGTGTCGCGCTTGGACTTGCTGCCTTCATTATGCAGGCAAGCGAAAGCGTTGTATCTGTCTGCTTTAATTCTTCTCTGCTTCGTTACGGAGGAGATATTGCAGTCGGAGCTATGACCATTTTAACCAGTGTTATGCAGTTTGCCATGCTTCCGCTTCAGGGAATCGCACAGGGAGCGCAGCCAATTTCCAGTTATAATTATGGAGCAAAAAATGCAGACAGAGTGAAGAAAACTTTCCGTTTACTTCTGATTGTCTGTCTGTCATATTCTGCAATTCTCTGGGCTGCTGTACAGCTTGTTCCGAGAATGTTTGTAAGCATTTTTACAGCAGATACAAGCCTTATTGATTTTACTTCACCAATGTTGAAAATCTATCTTGGCGGACTGTTCCTGTTCGGTATCCAGATTGCCTGCCAGATGACATTTACTTCACTTGGAAAAGCTGTAAATTCTATTATTGTTGCGGTTGTCCGTAAATTTGTACTGCTGATCCCACTTATTTACATTATACCGCATATGGTGTCCAACCCGACTACAGGCGTATATATGGCAGAACCGATCGCTGATATTATTGCAGTGCTCTTTACATCTGTGTTATTTACGATTCAGTTTAAAAAGGCACTTGCTGAAATTCGGAATTAAATAATTTATAACTTACAATAAGGGGCAAACATTAACTGATAAGATACCTTCTAAGCAGATTTTGATTATTTACCTTATCTGCTTAGGAGATATCCTATCGAAACGTTCGCCCCGTCAAGCGGATATTCGCAATCCGCTTTGCTACTTGCTCATAACCAAATAACTGCTTCGCAGTTTATCCTGAAGTTCTACTCTGGCAGTCAGCATGATAACAGGTGTTCGGACTTTCATATCTCTTAACTTTTTCACCAGTGTAAATCCATCCATTCCGGGAAGCATTACATCTGAATAATTACATCGTATGATTCCTTTAACGCAGCCTCATAACCTGATATTCCATCATTACAGACTGTAACTTTAAATCCCTTATCAGTAAACCAGTCCTGTAATATATCCGCCAGTCGTATCTCATCTTCTATGATCAAGTTCCATCGCTTATCCTTTTTCCTTTAAAAGTTATTCAGACAGACATTTCTTTACGATATTTCTATCCAATCAATACTTTCTTCCCCTGAAACGCAAACCCATAACACCGTATTCTCTCCAGCTTTATTCCTCTTGTTTCCAGTTCTCTGGTATACTGTTTGTCCTGTATCTGTTTCCTAGCTGCTGCTACGGTATCTTGCAGTGTTTGTTCCCCTTCCTCACGTGTTTTAAATTCCAGGACAAAAGCCAGATCTGTGTCATTAACAGGTTCCAGCATAACATCGTAGCGTCCATAGCCGCTTTCTCTGTTGGAAAATATGTGGTATCTTCCCTTCAATTCTACAATCAGTCTCAGTACAAATCCATGATAAAAGCGTTCTGGTCTGTCTGATTTTGATGTATAATTATTTTGAGAATTGCCAACATCGAAATAACTGAATGTTGCCATAGATATATCATTCATATAATGATTCATTTCTTTCACATCATCACGCAGCAACGCACGGACAAATTCGTTATATAGGACATCTTCATCTGAAAACCAGTCCCGGATCATGTTTTCAAACATCATCCGAACTTCCCTGTTAGTAATACTCAAATGATATATATACCGGTCTGTCTGCTCGTCCATGCAGACTTTATCTACTTTGAGATATCCGCTTGCAAGCAACAGACTCCATATTGCATTTTTCTTTTTTCCAAGCTGCTCAAAAATAATTTCCTCGTCAATCTCTGTTACAAGCTCTCTTCCCTCAAGAAGTTCCTCCATAATTGTTTTGGTCTCAGTATTTCCTCTCTGGATCAGCACAGTGATCATTTCATTAGAGCTGGTATTGACCCAGTATGGTTTAAATTTTCTTTCTTCCAGAAAACAGGTAATGGACCATGGGTTATACATTTCTTTCTGGTTTCCAAAAGAGAAACCATCGTACCAGTATTTTACTTTTTCTTTCTGCGCTTCCAGTCCATATTCTTCAAGTGCATGAGAAACTTCATCCTGAGTAAATCCAAACTGCATACTGTATTTTTCAGATGTTGTCGTTACTATTGTAAGATTATTTAAATCTGAAAAAATAGATTCTTTGCTGACTCTGGTAATGCCCGTCAGCAGACCGCGTTCCAGAAACGGGTTGCTTTTAAAAGTTGCATTAAACAATCCCCGCATAAAGTCAACCAGTTCTTTCCAGAACCCATTTACATACGCCTCCTGCAAAGGAGTATCGTATTCATCAAGAAAAATCAGCACTTTTTTTCCATAATAACGGCTCAGGTAGTCAGACAGTGAACTGACAGCCAGTGCAGCAGTCGTATCTGACATTTCAAGACGCACGGAATCAAAAAATTCCTGATCCTGCTGCGACATAAATTCAGCATTTCGAATATGTGCATATTTTCCATACAATCTGACAAGACTCTGTATAATCCCCTCTCTGGCAGACTGAAAAGTGTTTCCTTTAATATTTGCAAAACTCATATATATTACCGGATATGTCCCTTGAAGTTTACGATATTCTTCTTTTTTCCAGATAGATAATCCCTCAAACAAGTCATTTCTGTTCTTGTATGCAACAGAAAAAAAACATTCCATCATACTCAGATTCAGCGTCTTTCCGAATCTGCGCGGACGTGTGATCAGTGTAACCGCATCTTTATTCTCCCACCACTCCCGGATAAAATCAGTTTTATCTACGAAAAAGCAGTCGTTTTCTCTGATGTATGCAAAATCCTGTGCTCCCAGGGACACTGTCTGACTCATATGTGAACACCTCCATCAAAAAAAGTTATAAGAACTTCCTTCATCATTTAATCCCAGTTTATCATGAAGTTCTACTCAAAACAAGTCATTGATCACTTCCGGGACCGTCTGCAGATGATCTGCTTTCCATGCTTTTGCGCCACAGAAAAGAAGTCCCTCTTCTATATTTCCTTTCACTGCATTGATGAGTCCGTCAGTGATGCAATAGGGGATTTCTTTTGGGCTGCATTTTGCGAGGCATCCGTGGCAGGGACTGTGGGGAATTTGTTCGCCGTTCATGACGCGGGTCATGAATTTATTCATGATGGCACGACCTGGCATTCCTACAGGGCTTTTTACGATGGCAATGTCGGATTCTTTTGCTTTTAAATGGGCTTCTTTGTAGCGGATGTCTGCGTCACATTCTTCCGTTGTGATAAAGCGGGTAGCAACCTGAATGCCATCAGCACCAAGATTATCCACTTTTCGGACATCTTCTCTGTTATAGATGCCACCGGCTACGATCACTGGAATTTCTGTCTCATATTTCTCTGCGTAACTTTTTACTGTTGTGATGATTTTCTTTATTTCTTCGCTATAGGATTCTTCGGTATATTTCTCCAGTTCTTCTTTATGAAAACCAAGGTGTCCGCCTGCCTGAGGACCTTCGATCACTACCAGATCTGCAGTTCTTTTGTATTTTCTGTCCCAGTATTTCAGGATTACTTTTGCGGATTTGTCTGTAGATACAATAGGAGCGATCTTTGTCAGACTTCCTTTTACCAATTCCGGAAGTTCTGTGGGAAGTCCGGCACCGGAAATAATAATGTCTGCGCCGGCTTTTACTGCTGCCTTTACGTGAGATGCATATTCTTTCAGCGCAACCATAATATTGTATCCTATGATTCCGTCTTCGGAAATCATACGGGCTTTTTTCATTTCGCCGGCAATGGCACGTTCATTAGCTGCTGCCGGATTTCTGTCGAAGTCTTCTTCTCTGTAGCCGATCTGTGCAGTGGAAATAATACCAACTCCTCCTGCTTTTGCAACAGAACCTGCAAGCCTGCCAAGACTGATTCCAACGCCCATTCCCCCCTGGATTAACGGAACTCTTGTGATTTTATCTCCTATTTTGAAATTCTTCATTGTGATTCTTCTCCTGTTATTTTGTTTGTATTTTAAATATTTTGATATTCAAAGTATATCACAATATTTGTTCTTGTCAAGAGAAACCAGTTTATATAGTTTTTAATACTATATAAGCTCATAGATTTTGACAAAAAATCCGCGGATATGATCAACTTATACAATCATATCCGCGGATTTATTTATTTTCATTAAATTTTCCTCGTTATGTTATCTTCCAACTGTTTTTCATCGGGCTGTACAATAAGATCTAATGGTATCTATCACTTTCTCCATCTGAAGAGGTTTTGAAAAATGTTCGTTCATTCCTGCTGCTTTACTCTGTGCAATATCATCCAGAAAGGCATTGGCTGTCATAGCAAAAACAGGGATAGATTTCGCATCCTCTCGATCCATTTTTCTGATTCTGCGGGTAGCTTCCAGCCCTCCCATTTGTGGCATCATCAGATCCATCAGGATCACATCAAAGTATCCGGACTCTGAATTCTCAAAGATTTCTACAGCTTCCCGTCCATTCCATGCCTTTGTCACTATCATTTTTTCTTCTTTCAGCAGAAACTCAGCAATTTCCATATTCAGCTCATTATCTTCCACCAACAGAACCTGAACTCCTTCCACTGAACAGTTCTGATACATCTGAGATTTCTTTTCCGGTTCCTCAGCAGAAATTTCAAAAGGAATATGAAGAATAAATTTGGTTCCTTTTCCCTGTATACTCTCAAAGAAAAGGGTTCCTCCCTGAAGCTCTATGAGTTTTCTGGCAATAGCAAGACCCAGACCGGTACCTGCATATTTTGTCCTGGCTGACTGCCCTTCCTGGGCAAAAGGCTCAAATGCCTTTTTCTGAAATTCCTCACTCATGCCGATTCCGGTATCTGTACAGGTCAGCTCATATTCCGCAGTGGTATCCGTATAGGAAACCTCACGACAGGTAACTGTCACAGAACCGCCATCATGATTATATTTTACTGCATTGCTGCCAATATTCATTAATATCTGCTGGAAATGCACCGGACTTCCAAACAACTGTGTATGGATGATTTCTCCATCTTCCACATAATAATTAACGCCGGATTCATTTGCCTGCATCCTGGTGATTTCATTCGTATTATGCAAAAGTTCCAGCAGATTAAAGTGCTTTCTCTCAAGCTGTATATTGCCGGATTCCAGCTTATTCATATCCAGCACATCATTGACAAGGTTTAAAAGATAACCGGAAGCAGTCCTGATCTTGGTACGTGCTTCCTGCTGAAGCTCCAGATCATCGGGATAACGATCTGCAATATCCACACAGCCCTGGATCCCGTTGATCGGTGTACGGATATCATGGCTCATTCTCCTCAGGAAATCTGTTTTTGCCAAATTGGCTTTCTCCGCTTCCTGAGCAGTTCTTCTCAGTTCTTCCCGGCTCTCCAGCTCAGATATTTTCTGGTCATTAATATCTCTCGTCACATAGAGAACATTAGTCACTTCCCCTGCTTCGTTTCGCAGTTTCACAATAAATCTGGCCTGGTGCCAGACTCCGGTTATGGCTCTGTATTCTGTGGAAACCTCCTCTCTGTTCTTCAGACGTTCTGCCAGCGTGGAAGCATCCAGAAATTCTCTCATTCTTTCCTGAAATTCGGGAGCTACGATTTTCTCTCTGGCTTTTGTAAACTGAACAGAAATCTTTCCACTTCTGCCGGTCAGACGGTGCATGGATTCCTTGCTGGAAATCTCCTCGTAGGTATCATGGAGCAGATCCATCCGGTAGATGATCCAGTACATTTTGCTGATTGCAGAGATGATCTCATTATTCATTTTCAGATCAGCCATAGTCTCTTCCATCTGCTGCTTCTTTTTCATATCCTCCTGCACAATATCATCAATATAGCGAAAACCCATAATGATCTTATAATCATCCCTGTTGCCTGTCTCCAGACGGATCACCTGCAATTCAAAATACTCATGCCCGGCATGGTTTTTCACTGACTGATAACGATATGCAAAACGTTTGTGATTCCGCAGATACTCTATGAGAGCGTGACGTTCCATCTTCCGGAGGAAATCCGGTGCTGATTCCCGGATTACATAATGATCATAATAATATCTGATTCCAGAGGTATAACTGGATTTCAGCTCCGGCATCTCATCAATCTCTGCCCAATTGGAATGTATGCTCTGTTTGATCATTTCCAGAGTATCATTTGCCAGATCACATAAATAAAATGAGGTATAATCTACGCAGAGAGCTTCCAGGATATGCTTCTCCTTCTGAAGTTCCTCCAGATTGCTCTCCAGTATTTTCTGTTTTTCCTCAAGCATCCTGAACATGCGCAGATTGTTCAGTGTACTGGCAAGATGTCCGCCTGCATTGGAAAGAAGCGATATGGAAACACCGGGATTAACCAGATCCGGATTATCCAGACCGATAAAACCGCTCAACTGCGTATTTGCAAACAAAGGTAAAACCAGCAGAGAATGAATATCCTGAACCTTCAGGATGTCATATTCCGAAGGCATGGTTTCGCTTATTTTCTCCAGATCATGAATAATTATGGTTTCTCCACGAAGAAATTTCTCATGCCACACCGGCATACTATCGGCAGAAATACGAATCAGATTGTCAATCTGGGGGATGATCCCTTCTCTGCACCATTCAAAGGTATTGCTGTAATAGTCCTGTTTTTCAGACATCAGTTCAAAAATATATACCCTGTCTGCATCTGTGTATTCACCGGTGTATTGAAGCAATGCAGGGATACAGTCCTTCACTTCTTTCTCATCCGACGCCTGATTGATGTCTGATATCAGAGACAGAATCTGATTCAGCAGTTCCAGCTTTTTGTTGAATTGTCTGTAGTTGATCTCATGTTCTTCACTCTTATTATCGTTTGCCTTAAACTTTTTCATATAATCTCCCAACACTTATATAGAAAATACTACCGCATCAAGTACCGCATTAATGCCTGAAAACAAAAAAAGAACAGCCGATACATATGTTCGAACTGTTCTCCTACTTCTGAAGTCCATACAGCATTGACATTACTGTTTCCTGCTCATTTGTACTCATACCGTTCCGTATCCATAAAACTTCCCTTTAAGCCATTAGAGGAAGTATATTTGTAAATAAAATTTAAAGATACTTTCGTTTCTGCAAAAGTCATTTTCGCTTATATCACTTTCATAATATCACAGACAGCTACGTTTGTCACACGAAAGTTTAACCGAATCAAGTAAGTCCCCTGCAGAGGTTGCGAATATCCGCTTGACATAACTGTAATACACAATTTTTCATGATGGATATCACATCCAATACAGAAACTTACGGAACACCGGAACCGACTGCAGTTACACTTACTGTAGAAAAAGGACCATTTATTGTAGTAACCGGTCATGATCTGAAGGATCTGCAGCTTTTACTTGAACAGACAGAAGGAAAAGGAATCAACATCTATACCCACGGTGAAATGCTCCCTGCCCATGCCTATCCACTCTTAAAGAAATTCTCCCACTTAAAAGGAAATTTCGGAACTGCATGGCAGAATCAGCAGAAAGAGTTTGATCATCTTCCGGCTCCGATCCTTTACACCACCAACTGTCTGATGCCGCCAAAAAGCAGTTATGCTGACAGAGTATTTACAACAGAAGTGGTTGCTTTCCCAGGCGCTGTTCATATCGACGAGAAGAAAGATTTCACACCGGTTATTGAAAAAGCACTGGAACTGGGTGGTTACAAAGAGGAACAGATACGCACAGGCATCAACGGCGGCACGAAAGTGACAACTGGTTTCGGTCATGCAGCTATTCTCTCCCATGCAGATACTGTAGTAGAAGCTGTAAAATCAGGCGCTATCCGCCATTTCTTCCTGGTTGCCGGCTGTGATGGTGCCAAACCGGGTCGAAACTATTATACGGAATTCGTGAAACAGACACCTTCTGACAGTATCGTTCTCACCCTGGCATGTGGAAAATTCCGTTTCAACGATCTGGATCTGGGAGAAATCGGTGGTCTGCCAAGACTGATGGATATGGGCCAGTGTAATGATGCTTATGGTGCAATCCAGGTTGCTGTGGCACTTGCGGATGCATTTGGATGTTCTGTAAATGAGCTTCCGCTTTCCTTCGTTCTCTCCTGGTATGAACAGAAAGCAGTCTGTATCCTGCTGACACTTTTACACTTAGGTATCAAGAACATCCGTCTTGGTCCTTCTCTTCCAGCGTTCCTGTCTCCTAATATTCTGAACTATCTTGTGGAAAATTATGGTATTGCACCTATCACCACACCGGAAGAAGATATCAAAGCACTGATGAAGCAGTAAAATAAATTTTTCAAAATCTTCGCAAAATTAACAAAGCCGATACTGGATTCAAAAATCCCGCATCGGCTTTATTTATGGGTCTGAAGACTCGGATCTGCCGACAACAATTTTAAACATGTGCAACGATATTCTGATGGGGTTAAATGATAACGTTTTTTAAACAATCTGCAAAAATAATCAACGTTATGAAATCCACTTTCATAGGCAATTGTTTTTACTTTTTTATTCGTATTTTTCAATAACCAGGAAGCTGCCTGAAGTCGATATCCTATCAGATAATTAACCGGTGTAGTATGTAAAAACCGGTGGAACAAATTAAGTGCAGTACTTTTGCTGATTCCTATATGCGAGGCAATTTCATCCAGAGACAAATTGCGATTATAGTTTTCATGTATATATTGCATGGTTAACTGTACTCTTTTCTGTGCAACTTCATCAACTGTCTGTACATCTCCTTTATCAGATAACTTTACATTTTCATAAAAAGTCAGCCATAAATCCTGCATCAATGACAAAGTAGCAAGTTCTCTTATTTTCTCATTCTCCTGTATTTTTATTATTTTTATCATAGTTTGTATAATCTTTATTTGCCATAGTTCATCAGTCTGAAAATGCTGGAAATATATATTCGATGAAATGATTGGCAATATATATTTCTTATAGATCAGGCTGTTCTCCGGCGCAATAAATTCCGGCATACATACAAAGTTAGGAATGATACCACCTGATGATGCGTAAAAGCGGTGCAATATTTTAGAATTAATAAAAATTGCTTCTCCTTCTGACAATATAATCTGTTTTTCTCCTATTCCGCATGTAACTTGTCCGGACTCCACATATAAAAACTCAAATTCTCTGTGCCAGTGCCACTCAATACAATGAAAATCAAACAGTTCCAGATTATCATAATAATACTGGAATGGATAATCACTGCTTCCATGCTGTTTAGTTTCCATGAACTCCTCGTCTGTAAGTATCTTATTATATGTTTTATTATAATCCATCTTCATATCACATTCTTTCCTTTTTACGATATTATACAGTATTTCTACAATTTAATTCAATGTATATATCCAATATTTGCTATATAATCAAGCAAAAAAAGAAAAGAGGTATACTTATGATTTTTAAATGTAGGAATTCTATAAAAAAAACAGACTACCATAGGACAAAAATCGCCTGTTATATGGGCTTTATCACACAGGCTATTGCGGCAAACTTCGCACCGCTTCTTTTTTTGAAATTTCACAGTGACTACCATATTTCTCTCGGTAACATTGCTCTGATATCCACTTTCTTCTTTTTCACACAGCTTCTGGTTGACCTGTTCTGTGCCAAATTCGTAGATCATATCGGATATCGTGTGTGCATTGTTGCATCAGAAATATTTGCTGCACTGGGTCTGCTTGGACTGGCATTTTTACCTGATTTTTTACCTGATCCTTTTATTGGAATTATATGTAGTGTTATTGTTTATGCCATCGGAAGCGGTTTAATAGAAGTACTTTGTAGCCCTATTATCGAGGCCTGTCCGTTCGAAAACAAAGAAGCAACTATGAGTCTGCTCCATTCGTTTTACTGCTGGGGAGCTGTTGGGACAATTTTGATTTCCAGCTTATTTTTCCTGATATTTGGAATAGACAACTGGAAATGGCTCGCCGTAATATGGGCAATCATTCCTGCAGTTAATACTTATAACTTCATGACCTGTCCCATTGAACCTCTGGTTGACAATGGTTCTGGAATGGGAATTAAGAATCTGTTTTCCAGACCATTTTTCTGGGTTGCAATATGTCTGATGATCTGTTCCGGAGCTTCTGAACTTGCAATGGCTCAATGGGCATCTGCTTATGCAGAAGCTGCACTGGGATTGTCAAAAGCCCTGGGAGATTTAGCAGGTCCATGTATGTTTGCAGTAACAATGGGAATCAGCCGTATAATTTTTGGAAAATATGGAGAACAGTTAGATTTAATGAAGTTTATGGGTGGTTCAGGCATATTATGCGTTGTCTGTTATCTACTTGCCGCTTTGTCATCCAGCCCGATTATCGGACTTATCGGTTGTATTGCATGTGGATTTTCAGTTGGAATCATGTGGCCTGGAACAATCAGTATTTCCTCAAAAACTTTTCCAACAGGTGGAACGGCTATGTTTTCTCTTCTTGCCATGGCAGGAGATTTAGGTGGCAGCATTGGACCTGGAATTGTTGGTCGTATCACCCAGAATGCCGGAAATAATATTAGGATTGGCATGGGATTCGGACTTATTTTTCCGGTAATTCTATTGTTTATGTTATTCCTGCTGTATCGAAAAAAATCCACACAGCCCCAAATATCAAAGCACTGATGAACCATTAAAAGTAAATCTTTCAAAACTTCTGTAAAATCAATAAAGCGATACAGGATTCCAAAGTCCCGCATCGGCTTTATTGATTCTAATTGTCTTTTCCCTAATTATCTGTAATGTATTCCGCTCCAGTAAATATTATTTTTCACGATTGTTTCTGGTGGAAGTTCTACACCGTCCAATGCCCATTTTCTATATTCTGCAAAACCCACACGGTCAATAATGTATCCCACATGTTCCTTACCGCCAGGCGCATTGGGATCAATATATTCCTTCACAAATTTATAGGTATTCAGGATAACTTTGATGATGGTGTCTTCGTCTGCCCAGATCAGAAAATCTTCTCCCAGACGTGGATTTTTCTTTCCTGTTCGTCCCATAAGTGTCAGACGATAGTATTTCTTTTCACTTCTGGTCCATGCTCTGGTCGGACATTTTGTCACGCAGACGCCACATCCTACGCATTTTTCTTCGTTGCGTACGATCCTGTAGTTTTCCATCTTTAACGCATCCACCGATAACTTATCACAGCCTTTTATGCAGGCACCACAGGAAACACAACGATTCGGGTCATATTGTGGCTCTGTCATGCCGATAATTCCAAAATCGTGCATTCTCGCCTTGATACAGTCATTGGCACAGCCTGTAAGTGCAATTTTGAAATGAAGATCATTAGGAAATATCGCCTTTTCAATTCTCTTCGCAAAGGCTGCTGTATTATAATTTCCAAAAGGACAGACTCTGTTTCCGATACATGCACAGACATTTCTGGTTCCTGATGCCGGATACCCGGTGCCTGTCTCATTTTGATTAATCTGAAGATTATCTATGATCGGCTGGAGCATCTCATTAACTTTATCCATATCTTCCATATGGATTCCTTCAATTTCAAATCCCTGGCGTGTGGTAAGATGAATCTGTCCGTTTCCATATTTTCTGGCAATATCCACCACCTGCTGCATGACATCTGCATTACAGCAGCCTCCCGGAACACGCACTCTGGAAGCCGTAAGCCCACGAACCTTTGATACACGGAAGGCATTTTTCTTCAGTTTCTTTGTATTAATATCCATTATGATTTCCTCCCTAATCAAACAGTTTTTTGCCTTCTGAATAGCAGAATACCGGACCATCCAGACAAATATAGGTGTCATTCATTCGGCAATGCCCGCATTTACCAAGCCCGCAGCACATTTTTCTTTCCTGAGAGATCCATATCTGTTCTTCCTTCATTCCCAGCTTTAAAAGCTCTGCTACTGCAAATTTCATCATGATCGGAGGTCCGACAACAATAGCTGCAGTCTCATGGATATTATCAGGTTCAAGTTCCGGAATATATTTTGTAACAAGTCCTGTCCTATAAGCATCGTCATCAGATGAGTCCACCGTCAGGATCAAATCCATCTGCTGTTCCCATTTTTTCAGATCTTCACGGAACAAAATATCTGACGGAGATTTAAAACCAAGGATCGTATGTAATTTTTTTACTTCATTCTGATGCTCACCGAAGTAACTGATCACACCTCGCACAGGAGATACTCCTGTTCCACCGGCTACCACGATCAGTTCTTTCCCCTGATAATTCTCTTTCTCGAAACCATTTCCATAAGGACCACGCATAAAAAAGCAGCTTCCCTCATTCAATTCAAAAATTTCTCCGGTTACTTTACCAACCTTACGTATGGTCAGATCAACATAATCTTCTCCGATACCACTGACAGAAATGGGCGCCTCACCATATTTAGGAATAGAAACTTCAAAAAACTGCCCTGGTCTTACATCTCCCACATATGTCATGCGGAATGTATATTCTGTTTCTGTATGCTTCACAATTTCTTTTATCTTAGATAAGAAAGGAATATATTCATTTGCCATCTTATTTCCCCTCCTTTTCTTTCAGTTTCTGAAGACATGCAATATAGGAAATATACTCCGGACACACATTTTCACAACGTCCGCAGCCGACACACATATGGTATCCAAATCTTTTCTTATAATCTGAAATTTTATGTAATACCTTAAAGCGCATTCTTTCACCCTGATTCTGGCGGAAGCTGTGCCCTCCGGCAATGTCAGAATATCCGTCCACCTGACAGGAAGCCCATACACGGCGGCGCTCTCCAGCCTTTGGGTTGTCTTTATAAAAAATATCCTGCATAGTAAAACAGGTACATGTGGGACAGACAAAATTGCAGCGTCCACAGCCAATACAGCGGCTGCCATATTCCTGCCACATGGAATCCTGGTGAATTGTATCCGGAAGTTTCTCCGGAACCTCTACATGAACCTCATTCTTTTCCACAAAAGTGGGTTCCTCCTGAACATTCTGTCCATAATCCCATAATAATTCTTCCAGTTCTCTGCATCTCAGTTCCACATAACAGCCCTTTTCATCCTGAAAAATATACATATCATATTCTTCACAACGATTTGTGCCCATACTTACACAAAAACAGTTTTTGCCGGATTCCTTACAACCCATCACAGCAAAAACTGTATTTTCCCGCATTCTTCTGTAATAATAATCCTCTGCACCGTTTTTCAGGTACATCTCATCCAGACGTTTCAGAGCATGAAAATCACAGCTTTTCAAAAAAATCAATCTCTGCCTTGCTGCTCCGTCTGCTGTTTTCATCTCATTCTCTGTAAAATAAAGAATCGTCTCTGAAATTGGAAACAATACTTCCTTAAAACTGTAATCCGACTTCTGATCCCAGACAAGTTCTTCCCAGCTGTCCAACCGTCCATAACGAATTACATCTGTATCTGAAAAACATCCTGTTCCCTGGTAAATTCTCGGTCCATACACATCATAGGATTCCTGCAGAATTTCAAAAATCTTCTGCATCTCATCATTGTTGAAATGTTTTCCCATCAGATACCCCTTTCTTATAATCACATTTTATAGAATTCTGCAAGACCTTCAAAATCTATCAGTGTAAATCGCTTATTACCATAATGGATCAGACCTCTGTCCGTAAGGACTTTACAGGCACGGGATACATTTTCCCTTGGTGCTCCAACCAGATCTGCCATCAGGGTAATGGTAAGATCAATATCTATCATCACTCCGTCTTCCGTATCCACACCAAAATCACGACCCAGCTTCCACAATTTTGCAGCTATTTTTCGCTCCATCTGCATGTTCCCGGTCGTATTTTTTAACTGATGGCCCATTCGCCAGAGATTTCTTTCATATTCTCTCAGAACAGCTCTTGTCAGATCATGACTCTGCTCCATAAGATGAAGGAATGGTTCTTCTGCAATTTCCAGTATCTGCACCGGACAGGCCGCCTCACAGAAAAGTGCATTCGGCTTTTTACTTATAATACTCTGATTTAAAAGCCGTCCTTTTCCCAGGATAAAAATCACCTTTCGATTTCCGTGCTTTGTCAGATTATAAAGCATCACTTCTCCGGAATACACAAAATACACTATTTTTGTTCTGCTGCGTGAATGAAAAATCACTTCCTTTTTCTTATAAGAAACAATCTTACTTTCATTAAGCAGATTCTGCAGAATATCCTTTGGTATTTCTCTGAAAAAATCCATATTCCCCAATTCCCTGATTGTTATCTGTCCCATTGTATCAACCTCACTGGCATAACTTTTGCAGCCCTTGATAATAAACTACTCCTGTCTTGCTTTCCTTTTGTATTATAGTGAAAAAGTTTATCGTTTTCCGTGATGTACGTCACATTTATAAATATAAATCAAGCGGATATTCGCAATCCACTTCGCTACGTAGCTCTACACCGAATAACTGCTCCGCAGTTTATCAGAAGGAGTTTGCACTACTCCTGATACAAATTTCCGGTAGATTTTTCCAACCTGATAACAAATCCCGATTGAGATTTCACCTGTTTTAAGAGATTTAATAACTGTTATATTTTGTTATTAAATTCTCTGTAAACCCTTGAAAACACTGGATTTGTCGCAGGTGAGCTTTCCCTTATTGTTTCCCTTGTGTTATATCGTCCCACCAGGGTTTACGAACTCTGATAAGAGAAAATACAAGGGTGCAGGACATCCAGTGGATGTCCGCTTTGCACCGACCGTAGTGGAACGAAGAGCGACAGCGGAGACCAAAAAAATCTGATAACACATTATAACATAAAATAAAAGCGACATGGTGAACTGATTGAAATGCTTCTGATTTCATAATACTGATCATCGAAGGTATTTCCCCGTAACGCTCTCTTTATCACTGGCAATTTCCTCCGGGGTTCCTTTTGCAATGATTCTTCCACCGGCTTCTCCGCCTCCTGGTCCCATATCAATGATATAATCTGCATTACGGATTACATCCAGATCATGCTCAATGACAATGACTGTTGCACCCTTGGATACCAGACGGTCAAAAACCTGCAAAAGAGTCTGCACATCAAAAGGATGTAGACCAATCGTCGGCTCATCGAAGACGAACACCGACGCATCCTGTTTGCGTTCCATTTCCGATGCAAGTTTTAGTCTTTGTGCCTCTCCACCGGATAAGTTTGGAGTTGCTTCGCCTAATGTCAGATAACCCAGTCCCAGATCCTTTATAATCTGCAATCTTGAGCATATCTTTTTCATATCCTCACAGGCACGTAGAGCCTGTTGTACATCCATATCCATCAGTTCCGGCAGAGAATATAACTCTCCGGACTTTGTTTCCCTTTTAATATTCCCAACATCCCTGTTATATCTGCTTCCATGACAGTCCGGGCAAGGTATTTCCACATCCGGTAAAAACTGCACATCAAGGCTGATAGAACCTGTTCCATCGCAGGTCGGGCAACGCAGTTTCCTGTATTATAAGAAAAATCCCCTGCTTTATATCCTGCTTCCTTTGCATCTGGAAGTTTTGCATATACCTTTCTCAGCTCATCATGCACATTTGCATAAGTTGCCACCGTAGAACGCACATTGATTCCAATCGGTGCCGCATCAATCAGTTTTACCTGTTCAATATCTTCCGCAGTAATATTTTTCACATGAGAGGGAAGTTTTGTTCCATTTATCATCGACTCTAATGCCGGAATCAGACTTTCCAGTATCAATGTCGTTTTTCCGGAACCGGAGACACCGGTCACCACTGTAAGTCTCCCTTTGGGAATATCTGCTTCCAACGGCTTTACCGTATGAATAGCATCTGTCGAAAGGTGAATGGTTCCCAAAGAAAACATTTCCTGTTCAGATGCTTTCTTCCGATAAATGGGATGCGTTTTCTTCAGAAATGTTCCAATTTTGGAATCCGGATTTTCTGCAATCTCAGGAATCGTCCCCTGTGCAATGATTCTTCCTCCGTCTGCCCCCGCTTTTGGTCCCATCTCCACAAGCCAGTCTGCCTCTGAAAGAATCTGCGTATCATGATCCACCAGAATAACAGAATTGCCATCCGCAATCAGATCATGCATGACATCGGTAAGGCCCACGATGTTGGATGGGTGAAGACCGATAGACGGTTCATCAAGCACGTACAATACTCCTGTAGTCCGGTTTCTGACTGCCCGTGCAAGCTGCATCCTCTGCCGTTCCCCTGTCGAAAGGGTAGCAGCCGCTCTGTCCAGGGACAAATATCCCAGTCCCAGATCCATCAGTCTTTTTGCAACCATCTGAAAAGATTCACAGATATTTTCTGCCATTGACCGCATTTCTTCCGGCAAGGCATCCGGCACATGATTTACCCAATCTACAAGCTCTGAAAGCGACAGCTTGCAGGCATCTGCCAGCGTGATACCACATAATTGTGGCTGCCTCGCTCTCTTAGAAAGTCTTGTCCCGCCGCAGTCCGGACAGACATCCTCTTTTAAAAAACGTTCCACACGTTTCATACCTTTCTCGTCTTTTACTTTGGACAAGGCATTCTCCACGGTATACACGGCATTGAAATATGTAAAATCAAGCTCACCTGACTGATTTGTATTTTTTGCTTTATAAAAAATATGCTTTTTTTCTGCCGGTCCATGATATACAATCTCTTTTTCCTCTTTTGTAAGCTCCTGGAATGGTACATCTGTACGCACTCCCATTTCTCTGCACACGTCCGTCATCAGTGACCACATCAATGTTTTCCACGGAAGAACCGCACCTTCATCAATTGTCAGGGATTCATCCGGAACCAGTGAAGATTCATCTACTTTCCTCACAAATCCCGTTCCGCCGCAAGTCTGACAGGCTCCCTGCGAATTAAAAGAAAGTTCTTCTGCTGATGGTGCAAAAAATTGTGCTCCACAGACAGGACAGCAAAGTTCTTTCCCTGCCGCCACATCAAGTGTGGGTTCCAGATAATGGCCATTGGGACAACAGTGATTTGCAAGTCTCGAAAACATCAGTCGTAATGTGTTCAACAGTTCCGATCCGGTTCCAAACGTACTTCGGATTCCCGGAACCCCCGGTCTTTGGTGTAATGCCAGTGCTGCCGGAATATGCAGCACCTCGTCCACCTGTGCTCTCGGTGCCTGCGTCATTCTTCGTCTGGTATAGGTCGATAACGCATCAAGATATCTCCGTGAACCTTCCGCATACAGCACTCCAAGTGCAAGAGATGACTTCCCGGAACCGGATACTCCGGCAATTCCCACAATCTTATTTAGTGGAATATCCACATCGATATGTTTCAGGTTATGAACATGTGCATTTCGAATTTTAATCACATTCGAATGATTCTGTTCCTTCATTTTCTTATCCTTTCCGTATAACAATTTTCTTATCCTATTATACAGCAAAAGCGCATTGCCGGTCGCATAAACCGCAATACGCTTTTGCCTTTATGAAGCTGCTTTGTTACACAATACTCATGAACCATTCCACTGTTTCCGGTGAATAATGGGAGAAGAACAAACTCTTTCCAGCATCGAGCGCTTCAATCTGCTTCATTTCCTCATTTCTGTTTACATTCAAATTATATCCTGTTAAAATGAATATATACAATATTAATTCCCGAATCTGCTATTCATATTATGAATAGCAAGGAGTATCTAAATGTTAGACTTATCAAATCTTTACCAGTTTGTAATCTACGCAGACTGTGGTACCTTATCTGCTGCTGCAGATAAACTTCATATTTCCCAGCCGACTCTTACCAGAACCATGCATGATGTGGAAGATGCTTTTGGTGTTCCACTCTTTCATCGTGGTAAAAACCGTATCAAATTAACTGCCACTGGTAAAGTTGCGGTAGAGCAGGCCAGGTCTCTGCTTTCCGAGTCTGAAAAAGCAGTTCAGACCGTACAGACATTTGAACGCAATCAGCATACGATTACCATTCATTCCTGCGCTCCCGTACCTCTATGGTCATTATTGCCTGAACTGTCACGCAGATTTCCTGATAATATTATTTCCTCAAAACTGACAAATATGGGTGAAATCCTTCAAAATACCAGTTCCGGCAATGCTGATATCGGTATTCTGCCACAGGTCTGTTCAGATAAAAATCTTCTCTGCATCCCTTATCTTAAAGAGCAGCTCTATGTCTGCATCCCGAAAGAACACAAACTGGCAGAACATTCACAGCTGAGTCTTTCACAGCTTAACGGTTTTAACTGCCTTCTTCGTGATGAAATCGGTTTCTGGACAAATCTGGTAAAGAGCAAAATGCCAGCATCTCGCTTTCTGATACAGACAGATGAATTTGAGTTTGAAGAACTTGTACGGACTTCCACATTATTATGTTTTTCCAGCAGTAAAGCCACCGATTCAGATCAGACTCTGAAAGGACGAAAACGGATTCCTTTAACTGATCCGGAAGTAAATGTTACCTATCATCTGATCAGCTCAACTAAGAGTACTATTTTACAATCTGTTTCGCCCACTTTTGAATTTCGTCATCAGAAGTAATCTGTTTTTCTTCATTAAAGCGGACATTGAGCCCCGCATGAACCGTTGCACCCTTGCAGGCATTCTCAAAATCCTTGAATGTATGACCTATCCATCCACCATTCGTTGCAAATGGGTATACAGATTTTTCAGATAAATCTGTACTGTGAAGGAAACTGTTCATAGCGGGTGCAAACGTGTACCACCATACCGGTGTTCCAAGAATAACGGTATCATACTTGCTCAAATCTGCATTGATCTGCCTGATCTTTGGCAGAAATCCACTGTTTACTTCTTTCTGTCCCTGATCTACCACATGGTCATAACTTCCTGTATATGGCTTGACAGTCTCAATTTCAGCAAGATCTGCGCCAATTTCAGCCGCAACTTTCTCCGCTACATGACGGGTATTTCCACCGTATGAATAATAAATTAAAATACTTTTCATTATGCTACCTCACACAAAGACTAAATAATAGTACTCTTTTCAAACTTATAATTCTTTTCCAAGTTCATATGCTTTCTTCATCACATCCACATGGCTTGCAGCTGTATTTGCAGCATCAATTCCACCGCCACTTACGATGCCTTTTAAGGAAGCCTTTTCAAAACAATCTACCCAGCCTTGCAGACCATTGTAGGCTTTTTCAAATACACTTTCATCATTCTCAGCGGCAGTTGCAATCATATAAATATCTCTGAATGAATAATCTGTCGAATACAAAGGATTCAATCTATCAAGAAGTGTTTTCATCTGACCGCACATCTCATAATAATAAATTGGTGTTGCATAGACAATGACCTCCGCATCCTTTACCTTTGCCATAATATCTGCAACATCATCCTTCAATACACATATTCCAGTCTTCTGACAGGATAGACACCCGACACAATATTTTATATCTTTTCCTTTCAAAGAAAGAAGTTCCACATCATGCCCAGCTTCTTTTGCTCCCTTTGCACACTCCTTTGCGAGTACATCAGAATTGCTGCCTCCTCGAAAACTTGTAGATATGATCAATACTTTTTTTGCCACAATTAAATTTCTCCTTTTTCAGCGTCTTTTTTAACCTTACGTATAACTTTCGCAGGCACTCCTGCCGCAATCATATTGGCCGGAACATCTTTTGTTACAACTGCTCCGGCTGCAATGATCGAACCTTTACCAATCGTAACCCCTGGAAGAACCGTTACATTTGCTCCAATCCATACATTTTTTTCAATATGAATTGGCTGAAATATCATACCAGCTCTTTTCTCAGGATCTTCCATATGATTGATTGTTGCCAGTACTGCATTATGTCCAATCAGGACTCCATCCTCTATATAAATACCACCCTGATCCTGAAACTTACATCCTGCATTAATAAAAACATTATTACCTATATGGATATTTCGCCCACAATCCGTATAAAACGGAGGAAACATTCCAAAACTCTCATCTATTTTCTGCCCGGTAAGTTCTGACATAAGCTGTACAATTTCTTCTTTTGTATGATATTTGTTATTCAGCTCCATCGTTATTTTTAATGCCCTTTGAGACAGCTCATGCATGATCAGATGGTCTTCACTTCCACCGTCTACAGTATATCCGGGCTTCATATTACTCAAATATTCTTCAAATGTCATGATTAACCAACCCCGTTTTCTTTAAAAAATTTCTGGATTTTATCAAATGGGATTACATCCAGATTATCGTAAAGATCTGTATGAACAGCCCCTGGAATTGTCAGCAGCTCTTTATTGGATGTGTACTTGCTGTCCTTGATCATATTTTCATAAGCATCTTTTCCAAAATAATAACTGTGCGCTTTTTCTCCATGAACGATAAGGACTGCACTTCTGATTTCATTACAGTACTTTAATATTGGCTGATTCATAAATGACATACATCCAATACTGTTCCAGCCCCCATTGGAATTCAGGCTCCTTTTATGATAACATCTGCCTTTATAATACTCACTATAATCTTTTACGAAGAGAGGGGCATCTTCCGGAACCGGAAGTGGAACACAACCACCACTTCTGGAATACTCGCCTTTACGGTATTCTTGTGTTCTGAGGGCATTCAGTGACTGTTTCTTTGCATAACGTGCTTCTTCACTGTCCTCAGAATCAAAGTACCCATTTGCATTTACCCTTGTCATATCATACATGGTAGATGCTACAGTTGCTTTTATTCTTGTATCCAATGCAGTTGCGTTAAGAGCCATTCCACCCCATCCGCAGATTCCAATGATTCCTATTTTATCCGTATCCACATCTTCCCGAACAGAAAGAAAATCAACAGCAGCCATGAAATCTTCTGTATTAATATCCGGAGAGGCCATGAATCTTGGATTTCCTCCACTTTCCCCCGTAAAAGAAGGATCAAATGCAATCGTTAAATATCCTTTTTCAGCCATCGTCTGCGCATATAATCCAGAACACTGTTCTTTGACTGCACCAAATGGTCCGCTTACGGCAATCGCAGGATATTTCCCTGACACATTTTTCGGCTTATACAGATCTGCAGCAAGTGTGATTCCATAACGATTTACAAATGTCACTTTCTTATGGTCTACTTTTTCACTCTGTGGAAAAGTTTTATCCCATTCAGATACCAACTTTAATTCTTCTGTTTTTAACATATTTAACATCCTCCATATGCAAAATTTCTTGTAATTACACTAACAATAGTATATGATATAAATATCATACAACCTAAAGTTAACTTTAGGTCAAGCATATTTTGAAAGAAGGTTTTTTATGTATACAATCAGTCAGGTCTCTGCAATGTTTAGTCTTCCTGTTTCTACCTTAAGATATTATGACAAGGAAGGTTTTTTCCCTAATCTGGAACGTAAAGGAAACATCCGTTATTTCAGCGATAATGAGTTGGAAGCGCTTCGTATCATTGAATGTCTGAAGAAATCCGGGCTTGAGATCAAAGATATAAAGCAATTTTTTATCTGGGTATCTGAAGGCAGCGCCAGCTATGAAAAAAGGAAAGAATTATTTGAAGCCAGAAAATCAGCTGTTGAAACTGAAATCCAGGAACTTCAAAAAACTCTCTCCCTCTTAAAATTTAAGTGCTGGTATTATGAAACAGCAATGAAAGATGGTAATGAAGATACGATAAATGCCATGTTACCTGATAAACTTCCAAAAAATATACAGAAACTATATGACAAAGGACATGAATGATTTTTGTTTTCTTCTTCAGACTGGAATTTGTATGGATCAACTCCTTATCGACCTGCCTTAGCTTGCTTATAAAGCAGAATGCCTTTGATAAGCAATAACAGGAACGTTACTGTTGTCGCATACGGCTCTCTCGCCATAGCTAAAAACAAAACCGCAATTATACTGAGTCCTACAGAGATGAATGTAACCGATTTTTTGCCCTTTTCTAATTTGAAATAGGTCATCAGTATTTTCACGATTCCAATAAACGAACATAATGGTCACCAAAATATAACATCAATATAGGTATACGGTGCATGTTGAGTTAATACTTTTCATCTCCCTGATATTCAGGTAAAATCATCAGCAGATAAACCATTAAAAATAAATTTTTCAAAGCCTCTGTAAGATTAATAAAGCCCATCACGATGGTGGTATATGAACAGTAACCAGTAAATAAACAATTTATTGACAAATAACTGACCAAATGTAATAATACCACTCAGAGATAGTATTTGGACTCAAAACTATACTCTGGCTGAAATCACTGGAATCTTATATAAAAACAGCCAGCCGGAATCCGAAAACGGGAACGGAGGGATGTATGTAATTTTAAAAGATACGAGCCGGTATTTATGATACAAAAAATCAGATTTCCAATAATCTATGGAATAGTAAAACGTATTTTATGTATCAGAAACAGGACTCAATATACAGGGAATCAATCAGAAGCGTTTCAGGGTCAAAGTGTATCCTGATGCGCTTTTTTTTGCAGATCATAAAGGTATATTTCCTTTTTATGGTGCTGCTTGACTCTGATTTTTCCCGTAGGAAAGGACTATATAAGATGACAATAGAAATGTTAAAAGGAAAAATCCACAGAGCAACTGTTATCCAGGCTGAACTGGATTATGTGGGAAGCATTACTGTGGATGAAGAACTGCTGGAAGCTGCCGGAATACTGGAATATGAGAAAGTTCAGATTGTAGATGTGAACAATGGCAGTCGATTCGAGACATACACAATCTGCGGAAAACGCGGAAGCGGTATGATCTGTCTGAACGGAGCAGCAGCAAGATGTGTAAGCACAGGTGACAAGATTATCATCATGGCTTACGCAGGATATGAGCCTGAAGAGGCACGCACTCATAAGCCTGCAGTTGTATTTGTAGATGAAGAGAATAAGATCAGCAGAGTGACCAATTATGAGAAACATGGTCTGCTGAAAGACATGGCCTGAAAGGTTTTATCCGCACACGTTTCGCACCGGGCGCAATAAAACGAAGAGCCAGAAGCTAACATCATAAGATGAAAGTGAATTCAGAAAAGAGGCTATCTCAAAATCTATGATACCGGTCCATTGACCGAGAAAGAGGAGATAACAATGCAGGTAACAAAAACAGTAGAAGAAACAAGAAAACAGATCAAAGCATGGAAAAAAGAAGGTAAAACTATAGGCCTTGTTCCAACAATGGGATTTCTTCATGAGGGACATGCAAGTCTGATCAAAAAATGCAGAGAACAGAACGACATTGTAGTTGTGTCTGACTTTGTCAATCCAACACAGTTTGGTCCGACAGAGGATCTTGAGGCATATCCAAGAGATTTCGAACGCGACAGCAAACTCTGTGAGAGTCTTGGCGCAGACCTGATTTTCTGCCCTGAACCTTCTGAAATGTATCATGATCCACATGCATTTGTAAGTATCGATACATTATCTGAGACACTTTGTGGAAAAACACGTCCTATCCATTTCAAGGGTGTGTGCACAGTTGTAACCAAGCTGTTCCATATTGTAGCCCCGGACAGAGCATATTTCGGACAGAAGGATGCTCAGCAGCTGGCCATCATCCGCAAAATGGTCCAGGATCTGAATTTTGATATAGAAATCGTAGGCTGCCCGATCATCCGTGAAGAGGACGGACTGGCAAAATCCTCCAGAAATACATATTTAAGCGATGAAGAGAGAAAGGCTGCTCTCTGTCTGTCCAGATCCGTAAAACTCGGACAGGAAATCATTCACGCAGGTATTTCCACAGAAGAACTTCTCGGCAAAATGCGTGCAGTGATTGAGGCAGAGCCTCTGGCAAAAATCGATTACGTTTCCATGGTAGATGCACTTACCATGCAGCCTGTGGAAAAAGCTGATCATAATGTTCTCGTAGCAATGGCTGTCTATATTGGCAAAACAAGACTGATCGATAACTTCAGCTACGAGGTATAATATATGGAAAATATTTTAAAGAAAATCGGGAAAATCAGCAGTTTTGCATCCAGATATATTGGAATCATCATCATTGCCTTTTCATGCCTTGCCTTTTTCTGGAGGGATGGATTTGCATGGATGACAAATTATACATCTGTTTTTCTGGGCGTGATCATGTTTGGTATGGGACTGACCATACGTCTGGAAGACTTCCGGGCAATTTTTTCCAGACCCAAGGAAGTGATCATTGGCGCAGTTGCACAGTATACGATCATGCCAGTCGTAGCCTGGGTATTGTGTAAAGTTATGAATCTTTCCGCAGATCTGGCTCTGGGTGTGATTCTTGTGGGATGCTGTCCTGGTGGAACAGCCAGCAATGTGATCACCTATATTGCAGGCGGTGATGTTGCACTTTCAGTAGGAATGACCATCGTTTCCACTCTGGCTGCTCCTGTTATGACTCCATTTCTTGTGTACATTCTGGCAGGTGCTGGGTGGAAGTATCCTTCTGGGCAATGGTACTGTCTGTTGTAAAAGTAATTCTGGTTCCTGTACTTCTTGGAATCCTTCTCCGTACACTTGCAGGAGATCATGTAGATAAAGTTTCAGATGTTATGCCATTGATCTCTGTTGTAGCCATTGTTATGATCATTGGCGGAATCGTGGCAATTAATGCAGAGAAAATCTTAAGCTGCGGAGTTCTGGTCCTTGGCGTTGTTGCGATCCACAATTTCTGTGGTATGATGCTTGGACTCCTTGCAGCAAAAATTTTCCATGTAGAATATACACGGACAACAGCTATAGCTATTGAAGTGGGCATGCAAAACAGCGGACTGGCAGTTTCTCTGGCAGCAGCTAACTTTGCAGCCAATCCACTGGCAACACTTCCAGGTGCTATTTTCAGTGTATGGCATAATATTGCAGGCTCCATCTTTGCAGGAATCCGCCGTTCCGGCGCAGAAAACCGGACACGCACAGGTGAAAATGGTGTGTCTGCAGCATAAATAACAAACGAACGTAGAAAACAAAAAATCCCCGGAATCCTTGGCTTAACAGTGATAAGAAACTAATTTGCTTATCTGCTGCCAGCTAACGGATTCCGGGGCAAAAATAACTATTTGAATTTTTTTGCTTTTATGACACCTATAATTATCCCTTTGTTTTTCATAAGCTTTATTCGCCAACTCTCAATTTCTCAGCATTTTGAACGGAATATCCCATATCATAAGCTTTTTTGAAAACACTTTGATTTCTGACTAATCCGGCATCCATCACGTTTGCTGCATATATCTTTCCTGCAATCTTGTATTCTTCCAGATGTTCTACAAAACCATCCAGCTCACAAAGGATTTGCGAATTTCCTTTTTTTCTTGGCGAGCTTGAAATAATCAATATATTTTTCATTGGTTTTTCTTCCTTGCATACTGATTTACAGGCTTTTTTTTAACCTATTTTGTCAGATCCTATAGACCTGATACAACATTGATCGGATTTCCTTCCATATACTTCTTTATATTGTCTGCCAGAATGGAAACCAACCGCTGTCTCGTTTCAAGTCCTTTCCATCCCATATGAGGGGTCAAAATGACATTGTCCATAGTATAAAGAGGGCTGTTCTCTTCAGGTGGTTCGGTTTCCTGAACATCAAGTCCGGCTCCTGCAATCGTACCCTTTTCCAATGCTTCTATAAGAGCAGCCTCATCAATAAGCGCACCTCTTGAAGTATTAATAATAAACGCCGATGGCTTCATAAGTGATAAAGTCTCTTTGTTGATCATATGTTTTGTACTTTCTGTCAATGGACAGTGCATGGAAACATAATCACTATTCTTAAGCAGCTCCTCAAGCGATACATAGCGGATGCCTTTCTCATCCTCTCTTGGTGTCCTGCTATGCACAAGTATGTTCATATCCAACGCCTGAGCGATCTGCATGACTTTCCTTCCAATATGTCCGGCTCCTATAACGCCAAGTGTTTTACCATTTACTTCAACATGTGGAACCTGAAGATTTCTGGTAAAATTGTCATGGTTTCCACATGCCAGCATCTTCATCTGTACCTGCACTGCAGAACTCAGATTTAATATCATCATGATTGCAGTATGTGCCACACGTTCTGTACTACATGCCGGGATATTGCAGGCTGTAATCCCTCTCTGTTCTGCTGCCTCAAGATCAATATTATTATATCCTGTACCTGCCTCACAAATCAGTTTGACAGATTCCGGGAATCTCTGTATCATTTCTGCACTCACAGACATCTCCTTTGTTACAATGATATCTGCACCCTGAATACGTTCTGTCAGCTGTTATTCTGTTGTATCATCATATACGGTAACATCAGAAGATAAGATGGAAAAATCCAGCTTCCCATCAAAATTCATTTTCTTTGCATTTAACACCACACATTTATCGTACATAATATAAATTTCTCCTTGTATATATTTTGTAATTCAAATTATATCACACTTTCCGTCATATTTCCATTTCAGTTTACTATGTCAAATCACTTCCTGTTACATTTCCTGTCAGCTTACTTCTATAAGTAACATAAAAAAGATATAAATTTGCAATATAAATTAAAAATACTCCTTAAATAGATATTTTCCATCTACTTAAGGAGTATTTTTCATTCCTACGGTCTGAGTTCTTTCATCCACACAAGCATTTCACCTTCACCTCTGTTATTCCAGTAAGGATACGGGATTGCTGTGAGTTCTACGTCTTCCAACTGTGGTTTCTCTCCACTGTAAAGGCTGTCGGAAACGGAGGCTTCTACGATTTTTTTTCCTTTGGCTTTTACAGTTACAATTCCACCAAAGAGATCTGATTTCTCTTCTTTCAGAGGTTCATCTGTGTCTACAAAGATTGCCGGGAGATTCTGGGAATTATCAATTTCTTCCAGGCAGTATACCAATGGTCCACGTACAATCGCCACTTTTCCGGAATCTGCACGTACCTGTGGATTTGCATAGACAAATTTAGCCGGTGCAGCAAAGCTTACCTCTACCTTTGTATCTTTTTCTACATGAACTCTACGATAGCCTTTTTCAGATTCTTTATTTTCTTCGTATATATTTCCGTCTGCTTTCACCTGATAATCCTGTGCATAGTCCGGCACACGAAGCATCAGATCCATTCCGTCTGCAGGTACATTCTTTACTTCCAGACTGTATGTATTAACCCATGGAAATTCTGTCTGAAGTTTTACAAAAATCTTATCTTTATTCCAGTCAAGTTCCGTCTCATTTGATACAAAAAGGTTTACATACAGTTCTTTTTTCTCAGGTTTCTGTGAATAGACATACTGACCAAGAGATGCCAGTGTTCTTGCAATATTCGGAGGGCAGCATGCTACTCCAAACCATTTCTGGCGAATTGGTTTTACATGTTTCTTGGAGGTTCCTTCCATGCATGCAGGCGGCCATACCTCCAGAGGATTCACATAGAAGAAACTCTTTCCGTCCAGCGCAATTCCTGCAAGAACCGTATTATATAATGCACGTTCTGCCACATCCATGTACTGGCTTTCTCCTGTGATCTGGGCCATTCTCAGACCAAACAGGGCAAGTCCGATGGATGCACAGCTTTCAGAATAGTTGTATTCGTTCGGCAAATCATAATCTACTGTAAAACGTTCCAGATGTCCGGAAGAACCGATTCCACCTGTAAGATACATACGTTTCTCTACAATATTATTCCATAAGGTTTTGCAGGCCTTCAGAAGTCCTTCATCCTGATAAGCCTCTGCCAGATCTGCCATTGCACAATACAGATAAACAGCACGTACTGCATGTCCTTCTGCTGTTGTCTGCTCTCTGACTGGTTTATGTGACTGAGAATATGCAGGTGTATAATCTGCAAATTCAGGGAAGATCATCTTGTAGTCCGGGCGGCTCATTTCTTTCATAAAATAATTTTCGCCAACACCTCTGGCATCTACGAAATATTTTGCCTGATCCATATATTTCTTATTTCCTGTTACACGTGCAAGTTTGATCAGTCCTATTTCTACTTCCTCATGTCCCGGATATCCGTGGATCTTGCCTTCTTCTGTTCCGAAAGTGTCGCAAATCAGATCTGCAAATTTACACATACAGTCCAGAAATTTTCTCTTTCCTGTTCCTTCATAGTAGGCAACTGCTGCTTCCATCAGATGTCCGGCTGTATATAATTCGTGTCCCTCGCAGAGATCTGTCCAGCGTTTGTCCGGCTCTTTGATTGTAAAATAGGTATTGATGTATCCGTCCTCACACTGTGCATCTGCGATCAGGTCGATTACTTCATCTGCTGTTTTTTCCAGTACTTCATCCGAATAGCAGGCAAGGGAAAATCCCACTGCTTCCAGCCATTTTGCAACGTCTGTGTCCTGGAAAACTGCTCCGTAAAAATCACCTTTCGCTCTTCCTGCTGCGATTTTAAAGTTCTCCAGACAGTGGCTGGATTCTGCATCCGGGATTCTGTCATTCATTGCTTCCCACTGATACGGGATAATCGCATTTCTTACAAGGTCAACGTGTTTGGACCAGAATGAATCATGAATGGAAACTTTTTTTAAGTCCAGTGAATTTGCTCTCATATTTTATGTCTCCTTTTACTGTTTTTGATAGCAAATTAGAGCATGTCAGTTATTTTAAATATTTTTCAGACACGCTCCAATTTGCATTCATATACTTATTATTTTTTGTTTTTTACGCTTTTACAGCTCCGTTTGTCAATCCACTGACAATGTATCTCTGCATGAAGATAAAGATTAATACAACAGGAGAAATTGCAATGATACCAAATGCCATTGTGGAGTTCCACAGTGTCTGATACTGCTGTACATAATTATAAATACTTGAAGTGATTGGTCTCATATTCGGGTTTGTGATGAATGTAATACCATAGATCAGGTCGCCCCATGCATATACGAATGAAAATACTGCTGCAACCACTACACCCGGCTTTGCAATCGGAAGCATGATCAGGAAGAAGGATTTCCAGTATCCACAGCCGTCAATATTTGCTGCCTCATCCAGTTCCTTCGGGATGGACAGGAAATAGGTTCTCAGAATGATAATACTGAAAGGAATACCAAGTGTAGCATCTGCCAGGATTGGTGCCCAGTATGTATTTAACAGTCCGACTTTTGAGAACATGATATATAATGATGTCAGTACCAGAGTAGATGGAAGCATCTGTGTGATCAGGAAGAACAGGATCATGACTTTTTTTGCACGGAAGCGGAATCTTGCCAGACCATAAGATGCAGGTATGGATAAAACAGTGGAAATAATAGTTGCTCCAACAGCAATAATCGCACTGTTTTTGAATCCACGGAGTGTATCACTGGATGCGGAAAGCTGTGCTTTAAATGCATCAAGAGAGAGATTTCTCGGCCATAATGGTGTGGGAATCTCAAAGATTTCCACCTGTGTTTTTAATGCTGTAACTACCATCCAGTATAGAGGAAATATAAAAATCACAAAAATAATGAATCCGCATATAAAAGCGCCAATCTGACCTTTTTTCTGTTTTTTACCCATTACATGATCTCCTCCTCTTCATTGATTAATTTAATATAAAAGACTCCGACTACCAGCAGGATCAGGAACAGGATGTTGGCTGCTGCCGCGCCTTTACTGAACTGGAATTCCTCAAAGGAAAGCCTGTATGCATAAGTGGAAACCAGTTCCGTAGAATTGATCGGTCCGCCTTTCGTCATAACCCATACAAGGTCGAATACTTTGAATGTATATACGAATCCTAATGTCAGAACGGACATAATCGCCGGTTTGATCATCGGAATTGTTACCATAACTAATGTCTGGATCTTGTTTGCACCATCCAGGCTGCAGCTTTCATAAACTTCTGCCGGGATTGTGGTAAGTCCTGTGATCAGGAGCATCATATTAAACGGAATACCAATCCAGATGTTTGCTACAATGATAGCTACCATTGCAGACTTTGGATGTAAAAGCCATTCCATTGGCTGGTCGATGATATGTAGAGATACAAGGAACTGGTTGATAATACCGCCAGAACTTGCGAACATGAATTTGAAAAGAAGTCCTGCGACTGTTACCGGAAGCAGCCAGGAGATCATTGTCATGCCTCTGAAGAAAGAACATCCGGCAAATTTCTTATTGAATAACAATGCCAGTGCAAAACCAATGATAAACTGGAAGAAAATAGAACCAACTGTAAAAATCAATGTATTTGCAATTGATTTAGTCAGGATAGAGTTACCACTGGTAAATAACTCGATATAGTTCTGTAATCCGACAAATACCTGATTGTCCGGCTGTGCGAAAGAATAAACATCTACATTCTTAAAACTTAAGATCAGGTTCTGGATCATAGGATAGCCTATAAAAACCATCATATAAATCGCTGCGGGAAGGGCGAACAGAAATCCCATCTTTGCCCCGCCGTTTAACTTTCTTTGTTTTTTCATTCTTCTGCCCCCTTAAAGTGGTAGTTAAAATACTGTCTGAAAATTCTGAACAACATCCATGAATAAGCCATGTATGGATATCTGTATGAGCAAATTCATGGATATTGTCCAGTTTCAGAAAGGAACGCCCCGCCTCACAAAGCGAGGCATTCTTTCCATTATATTTCATTTAATATTATTTCACTGCGTCTACTGCTGCCTGTGTATCTTTGGCTGCCTGTTCCGGAGTTTTGGCTGATGTCATAACTTCCTGGAAACCAGTCTGGATCGCACTTGAGTAGGATGGCCATGCAGCGCTTGGTCCTCTTGGAATGGATGTATCGATCTGTGTAAGGAACGCTTTCTGGATTGGATCATCTGTCCAGTAGGAATCTTTTGCTGCCTCTGTTTTTGGAGGATAGGAACCGTACTGTTTCATAGCGTCAACCATAACATCAGTCTGATCATAATATTTCAGGAATGCTTCAGCGCCTGAAGTATCATCTTTATTTACAACACCCATGTTTTCACCGCCAAGGATAGATGTTGCCTGTTCGGAATCTGCATCTTTCTTAGGAAGAACAGTTACACCGTAGTTTAAATCAGGAGCATTTGCTTCGATTCCAGGAATCTGCCATGGTCCGTTCTGCTGCATTGCAAGGTTTCCTGCCATAAAGTTATTGTTTACGTCTGATTGAGTCCAGTTTACACATTCTTTTGTCCAGGAACCGTCTTCGATCATTTCCTGCATTAATTTGTAAGCATCTACACCATCTTCAATGTCTGTATAAGATCCGCCTGCTGTGTAGAGCCACTGTAAGCACTGGAATGTACCTTCATCTGTGTTTGTTGCTGCATTTCCGAATCCGGATACTCCGTCTTTTGTCAGAGCTTTTGCCATTTCGTGGAATTCATCCCATGTAGTATTTTCATTCGGATAATCAATTCCTGCTGCATCAAACAGATCTTTGTTGTAGAACAGAGCGGTACAGTTTGTTGCAAATGGGATTCCATAATGTTTTCCGTCCAGCATTGTGGATTCCATCGGTCCTTCCATGTACTCGTCCCAGTTAATATCTGCATCGGAGATATCACCAAACAATCCTAACTGAATGAAGGATGCCATACCACAGCCATCAAGGATAACCAGATCCGGAAGTTCTCCTGATGCGATACCCAGTGTAAGCTGTTTCTCGTAATCTGCAAATGGTACATATACATGAGATGCTTCGTACTCATCCTGTGATGCATTAAATTCGTCAATTAATGACTTCATCATCTGTTTCTGTGCATCTGTTTCGAAATAATCCCAGATCACAACTTCCTTTTTGTCTGCTGCAGATGCGGTCACTGCTGTCGCTGTAAATAAAGTACTTGCACATGCCAGGGATAACGCCGCTGCTAACACTTTTTTCATCTTCATAAAAAAACCTCCCATATAATGATTTGTTTCAGCTCTTTTGCTGTTGAACTCATTATATGGGAGATTGTCCTTCTGGTTAATTCTAATAATTTAAGAAAGGTGGACTATTTTATTTTAGTGCATTATTTTATGGAATTGCTATAATATTCTCTGTACTGATAGATTAATTCTCCTGTACCAGGTTATACATCCTGTCAGTCAGCTTCTGTGCAATTGTTTCCCATTGCAGAACAGAAGTTCTGGAAACCGCATAATTCATCTGCTCTTCAAAAACTTTCATGTCTTCATCTTCTGCTGCCATTTCCTTTGCAGCACTGATCTTCGCAGGAAGGATACTTGCTGATTCACAGAACTGTATAAGTTCCTCTCCCTCCATGCAGAAATTCAGAAATTTCAGAGAACCTTCTACATTTTTGCCTTTGACAATTGTAATATTCTCTCCTCCCAGCACTGCAGCACAGGATTTTTTCTTTGGAAGAGGCACGATCCCATACTCTGTTCCTGCCTCCTCCAACATAGGAAGAACCCATGGACCATTTTGCATCATTGCCGCCTTTCCCTCTATAAACTCTCTTGCCGCATCCGTCTGCGTCAGATTAATACAGTTTTCTGACATACTGTTATCTTTCAACATTTCCGAGAAAAACTTATAGGTTTCCTCCCATGGGCGGCCTTCAATCTCATCTATCGTACCGCCTGCTGATAAAATCCAGGGAAGAATCTGAAAAGCTCCCTGTTCCCCCTCCATACTGCACATAAGAAAACCATTCCGTTTTCCGGCAGTCAGCTTATTAGCTGCTTCATGCAACTCTTCCCAGTCAGAAGGTGGGGTAACTCCTGCTTCTTTCAGTATCTCTTTATTGTAGAATAATGCTGTACTGTTACAGTTTAAAGGTAATCCATAATAGCGGTCTTCATATTTTACAGTACCCAGGATTGATGGATAATATTCTTCTTCCAGATTCCAGTTCTCCACCTGCTCTGTGATATCTTCAAACATTCCCAGCCGGATCAGAGACGGAGTATCCGGATTATCCAGAATTGCCATGTCCGGAAGTTTATTTTCAGTATAGGCTGAAGACAAACCCTTTACAAATCCTGTCATGGGAACATACTCCCACTCTGCTTCATACTGATTCTGGGACTGATTAAAATTCTTAACCAGTTCATCCAGACCACTTCTCTGTGCCTGTGTTTCATAATAAGCCCATATCACCAGCTTTTCTTTCTTCTCCGCTGCTATCTCTTCCTGCTTTTCTTTGGATGTGACACCACAGCCACTGACAGACACGAGCAACATCATCAACAGAAAAATGCTGATTTTTTTCCAAATACCTTGCATTTCATTATTTTCCTTCTCTTTATCTTCCATTTTACAGACACTCATCTTAATTTTTCTGTCTGTAATCACCAGGAGACATACCAACCTCGTCTTTAAATACTCTGTTAAAGTATTTCGGATCATTATAGCCAACCAGTTGAGCTATCGTATAAATTTTCTCATCCGATCCTTTCAGAAGTCTTTTCGCCTGACTGATCCTGAACTGCTTCAGAAATGTTGAAAAATTAATTCCTACCTCTTTATTAAAAAGAGCACTCAGATATTCCGGTGTGATTTCCAGACGCTCTGCCAGCATATCCAGTGAAATATTTTCATTGTAATGTTCCCGGATAAAGTTTATCGCACGACGGATCGCATAATTGCGTATATCTTCTTTTTTATCTTTGGATTCTATAATAGTTTCCACAGCTTTTCTGAAAACAGCTTCCAGTTCACCGGATGTCACCATTTCAGATGCAGCCTTCTCCAGATCCTGATTCTGAAGCATTTTATATGCCTCCGGATTCACTTCATGGCAGACATGCTCCAGAAATGTCAGCATTTTTTTATATGTCCTTCTTATATATCGAGGACTGCACTGCATTTCTTTTGTATAGTTTATAAAATAATCCGCTTCCTCTCTCAAATACTCCGCCGCAGTTTTACAGATCGCTGTCTGCATGCGATTTTCCAGATGTATCGGATACTGAAATTCTTCTTCCGCACTGCCATTTACTTTTTCCTCTGTAATGATCTCACGATACCCTATGCGGATTCCATACAGATAATAATTTCTCATTCTTTCAACTGCGCTCTGTATTTCTTCCGGCTTATTCAAAGCAGCAAATGTCCATACCGGCTGATCTTTCTCGGAAACATTCTGATACACTCTTCTGTTCAGTTTTTTCTCAAGTTCCTTTTCTTCAATCTCTCCCTGTACCAGTACAAACATCTCCTGTGTATTTTCCAGTACAACACAGAAAATATGCAACTGAGGATAGGTTTCTTGCATCTTATCCCACTGTCCCACCAGTGCCTGAGAATACTTCTGGCTGGTGTTTCCTGTATATCCTGCAGCAACAAAAACAGGCCTGTCTTTTATGAAAACCTGATTTTCAAAAAGTTCCTGAAGGATATCTGTCATATCTTTGCGTCCACCTGTAAGAATTTCCCGGATCATCCCCTCTGTTGTCTGTACACTCCTGGCTTCTTCCTTATCAATCTTCTTCTGGATCTTATCCAGAAGTTCTGTTACATCTTCAGGAGCCAGAGGCTTCAGCAGATAATCATCTACCCCATATCTGAGTGCTGTCTGAGCATATTCAAATTCTGAATAACCGCTCAAGATCACAAAATGGCAGTGATGTCCCTGTTTTACTGCTTCCTCCAGCATCTCAAGTCCATCCATTACAGGCATGCGAATATCTGAGATTACAAGCTGCGGATGATAACGATTGATCATCTCCAGGCCTTCTTTCCCATTTTTGGCTCTCCTACAACAGTGTGCTGTGTATGTGAAGTGATCAGTCTGGAAATACCCACTCGGATTTTTATTTCATCCTCCACGATTAAAATTCTCATTTTCTCTTTCCCTTCAAAAATATATTATTTCATAATAAACTGTCATCAGGCAACGGCAAACGTAAAGTGATAACTGTTCCCATTCCCTCCATACTGCTTACATTCCAGGAAGCTTTCTCACCATAATACATATTCATTCTGGAAAAAGCATTATGAAGTCCGATACTCTTTCCTTCATCCTTAATAGCTTCTTCTCTGTCATTATAGCATTTCAACATTTCCTGAGGCATTCCTTTTCCATTGTCTTCTATAATGATAACAATTCCCTGACCATTCTCTGCTGGTATAATATCTATCTGAAGAAAACCGCCACTTTCCATTTCTTTAAACCCATGGATAATTGCATTCTCTACAAATGGCTGGAGCAGAAGCTTATAAACTGTCCTGTCATAAGTATCTTTATCTATATTCAGGCAATAGGAAAATGCATCATTAAATCTCATCTGCTGCAGACTGATATATTTTTCCAGCCAGTCTGACAGTTTCCTTACAGTCACGATCTGATTACTCTTATTGACACTGTATCTGAGGATCACTCCCAGATTTCGGATCATCTTGCTGATCTCATACTCTTCCTTCTCAATTGCCATCCAGTTAATGGAATCAAGAGTATTATACAGAAAATGAGGATTGATCTGCGCTTCCAGAGCACGTATCTCTGCATTTTTCTGATGTTCTTCCGCTTCTGTTACTTCCTGTATCAGTTCCCTTACCTTTACTGTCATTTCATTAAAATTATCGGTAATCGTACCAATCTCATCAAAAGACTGAACCGGTACTACAACATCAAGATTTCCTTTTTTTACTTCCTGCATTCCCTCCACAACTGATTTTACGGATTTGTCCATATTCCGGACTGTATAAAGAGTCATGATCACAGCAAATCCCAGCAATAATACAGTGATACCGATCTGCATCCCCTGGGTTCTGTTCACATCTCTGAGCATATAATCTCTGTCATAGGCATTACAGAAAATCCATCCTGTATCTGCATCTTCATATTGATTCAATGCCACTTTTTTATTTTTCAGATATCCGGAAACTTTTACAAATTCCTCTGTATTTAAATCAGGATTTATGGAAATACCTGTAAAATCTTCATCAGGATATGAGATCACTCTCTGTTCCTTATTCAGAATGAAATTAATGCTGTTATCCTGAGTTGTACCATTTCCACAGATAGAGCTTAATATTTTCTGATCAACAGACAAGACAATTGTTCCGATACTTCCCTTTTCCAGATCATTAAAATCAAAAAGCCTCTTGGAAATATGGAAAAAATGTCCGGCATTTTCTCCCCCTTCAAAATACATCGTATCTGTCAGGACCATTCCCGGTGCATCTACGGCTTCGCAATATGGGGGAGACTGCCTCATATCCGGATAATCATACCAGATTGTATTTAAAGAGGAATCTGTCTCAAAATCATAAGTTACTGTCATTCCATCCGGGCATATAATGCTAAGACACCGGATTCCTGCATCACTGTTTCGATACAGTTTCATTCTTTTATAATCTGATTATATGCCACAGCCTTATGGCTTTCCTTATCATCTGTCAGGGTTATTACATTATCAATCACCTGATCATCCTTGTATATCTGATATAACAGGTTTGTATATACTTCCATATTGAGATTTACACGCTCTGCGATCTGCGTCAGGTTGCTGACCATCAGCTCATCGATTTTCTCTGTCATCTGTCTGCGGTTTACCTGAAATGCAAAAATCTGTATCAGGAGCAACGGAATGATAGATGCCAGCGTAAATGCACAGAGCAGCTTATGCCCCAGTTTCCATCTGTTATAATGATCCAGTATTTTTTTCCATATCCCCATCTTCCACTTCTCCAATTAACTGTTCACAGCCAAATAATTCTCTGACTGCATTTTCATATACCACACATTTCTCTGCCTTCTTAATCTTTTTGGCATATTTTTTATTGTTTGTAAACATAGGTGCC
Organism: Ruminococcus sp. AF41-9; assembly: GCF_003477525.1. Lineage (GTDB taxonomy): Bacteria > Bacillota > Clostridia > Lachnospirales > Lachnospiraceae > Blautia_A. Next base: position 20,357 of record NZ_QUDO01000025.1, on the reverse strand, counting down.
AGATAAGACCATAATTCTTTCATACGGAACAGGATATTTCTGTCTCCGGACAGGTCTTCACAGTATTCATTGTACATCATATCATGAAATCTGCGGATTTCTTCCTTTGACGCAGGTGCACCGCCATGGATTTCTCTGGCAAGTGCAGGATTCTTCAGTGTTCCTCTGCCTGTCATAATGCAGTCCAGGGTCGGAAACATTTCCTGTAATCTGGTACAGTCTTCTGCTGTGACAATATCTCCGTTATAGCAAACCGGGCTCTTTGAGTGCTTCACAGCCTCCCCAAATGTTTCCAGACGTGGCGTATTTTTGTAATAGTCTTTCTGCACTCTTGCGTGAACAATCAACTCTTCCAGAGGATATTTGTTATAAATCGTCAGCAGATCATCAAATTCTCCCGGATCATCCATACCCAGTCGTGTCTTGATGGAAATCTTCATATCACATTTACGGAAAATCTCATCCAGAAATTTGTCCAGTTCATCCGGTCTGTCCAGAAATCCCGCACCTCTGCCTTTTGTCACAACAGTCTTGGACGGACAGCCAAGGTTCAGATTTACTTCATTATAACCGTATTCCTGCAGTGTTTCCGCTGTCTGGATAAAATCCTCTGCATTCTTTGTCAAAATCTGGGGAACAGCATACATCCCCTCATTATTCTCAGGCATAATATCTTTCTTTTCTCTGGTGCTGAGATGTCCTTTCTGGTTTGGAAGAATAAAAGGAATAAAATATTTGTCAAACCCTCCAAAGCAATTATAAAGTGCCCTTCTGTATGTATATCCTGTAATTCCCTCAAGTGGGGCTAAATATATTTTCATTTACATCTCCTGTCTTTTTCTGTTATGTTTTTTATCAAACGAATCTTTTCTTATAGCAGCTCCATAAGAAAGAATTCTCTGTCACACTGTTTTCTATTCTATCTTCTTATCCATTTCCCGTCAAATCCTTTCTTGGAAAAGCACAGACGCCCTGTCCCCGACATAAACTATATGGAAATCCCCTTCGAGGTAATCATTTGAAGGCTTTTTTGAAACCTCTGACCATAGCGCAGGAAAAACATTATCTTCAAAAATATCAGGAGGGTGATTCCCAGGCAAAGAACATCCTGATTGAGCATAATCTCCGCTTGGTTGCCCATGTGGTAAAAAAATATCAGGGCGTGGACGAGGAAACGGATGATCTGATCTCCATTGGAACGATCGGGCTGATCAAGGCGATCAATACCTTTAATCCTCAGAAAGCCACCCGCCTTTCCACCTATGCTGCACGGTGTATCGAAAATGAACTGCTGATGTTTTTGCGCGCCCGCAGAAAACATTCCAGAGAAGTATCTCTGTATGAACCGATTGGAACGGATAAAGAAGGCAATGAGATCAATCTGCTGGATATGATCGAGAGTGCTCCGGTGGATATCGTGGAAGAATGTTATATCCGGGAAAATACTTCTTATCTTCTCCGGTCACTGAAGAAGGTTCTGACAGATAAAGAATATCAGGTGATCTGTTATCGTTACGGACTGTTTGGTGCGGAAGAAGAAACCCAGCGGGAAATCGCTAAAAGACTTTGCATCAGCCGGTCCTATGTATCCAGAATTGAAAAAAATGCCCTTCATAAGCTCCGGGAACTTTTTCCCCAAATGCAATGATCGCAGCCAACATTCTTTTTTTGTTGGCTGCGATCATTTACTTATCTTCTCTTTTTTGTTTTATTCTATACCTGTATTTATAAAATTACTCAGCTCTTCTGAGCAGATCGTAAACATGAATTTCTGTTCCCAGATCAATAAAGAGTTTCTGCTGTGCGTGAGGCGCGCTCTCCATCGGATTGCCTTCCTCATCATAGATTCCCTTCACTGTCACAGATACATTCTGTCCGTCCGGTTTCATGATCTCGATCGTCTCACCTACGGAGAATTTATTTCTCTGTGTAATCTGCGCGAAGCCACGTTCGTCCACTGCTTCTGCAAATCCCAGATAAGTATATTCTTTCTGGTAGGTATTGTTATCATAAATCTGTGTATTCTCATCCGGTTTTCCATAGAAGAATCCGGTTGTAAACTGTCTGTAAGTACAGTTGGAAATCTGTTCCTGATACCATGGCATGTTTGCCTGATATTTCTCCGGGCTTTCCATATAGTCATCGATTGCCTTGCGGTAAGTTCTGGCAACAGTCGCTACATAGAGTGCGGTTTTCATACGGCCCTCGATCTTCAGGCTGTCGATTCCACTGTTTATGATATCATCCATATGCTCGATCATGCAGAGATCTTTGGAATTGAAGATATAAGTTCCTCTCTCGTTCTCAAATACCGGCATATATTCACCCGGACGTTTCTCTTCCACAATAGAATATTTCCAGCGGCACGGATGGGTACAGGCTCCCTGATTGGCATCTCTTCCCGCCAGATAGTTGCTTAACAGACATCTTCCGGAATAGGAGATACACATGGCACCATGGATAAAGGTCTCAATCTCCATATCATCCGGGATGTGCCCGCGGATTTCTTTAATCTCTGCCAGAGAAAGCTCGCGGGCAGTTACCACACGTTTGGCACCCAGATTGTACCAGAAACGATAGGTTTCATAATTGGTATTGTTTGCCTGTGTACTGATATGACGCTCGATCTCCGGGCAGATTTCCTTTGCATACATATAGATTCCCGGGTCTGCAATGATCAGGGCATCCGGTTTCAGTTCTTTTAATTCTGTCAGATATTCTCTGACTCCCGGCAGATCATAATTGTGAGCCAGAATATTCACGGTCACATAAACCTTTACTCCATGCTCATGGGCAAATGCGATTCCCTCTTTCATGTCTTCATGGGAAAAGTTTTTTGCCTTGGCGCGCAGTCCAAATGCTTCTCCGCCGATATATACTGCATCTGCTCCGAAAATAACTGCAATCTTTAAGACTTCCAGACTGCTTGCCGGAACCAGCAATTCTATTTTTCTCATACTTTAGTTCTCCTGTTTCACACTGACTGTAACTCCGTCTCCCAGTGGAAGAATGGAAGTTATCAGGGATGGATTATGTTTCAGTTCGTACAGATACTCACGCATCCGTTTATAAATGGTTCTGTTTCTGCGCTCCACCAGATAGTGGGATTCTATGATATCACCCTCCTGGAGTACATTATCAGAAATCAGGACACCGCCATTTCTGATCAGACGCATCACATCCGGCAGCCAGTTGATATACTGACCCTTGGCAGCATCCATAAAAATCATGTCGAAAGGCCCTTCCAGTTCTTTCAGAATTTCTCCTGCGTCCCCTTCCAGCAAAGTAATCTGTGATTCCCGTCCGGCTTTCCGGAAATTTGCCTTTGCAATGGGAATTCGTTTCTCATAATTCTCAATCGTGACAATCTCCAGATCTCCGGGACCATACTCACACATAAGAAGTGTGGAGAAGCCAATGGCTGTCCCCACCTCCAGAATCCGTTTCGGCTGGTTCAAAGCCAGAAACATCTTTATAAAACTCTGCATTTCCCTGCGGATAATGGGAACCCGTTCTTTGATGGCATACTGTTCCAGTTCTTCAAGGAACGGTGTATTTCCCATATCCAGAGAGTTAATATAGGTACGCATCCGTTCTTCTACTATCACGAATCGCTTACCCCTTCCTGTTCATCATCGCCTGCCAGAATCCCCATAATACGGTTTGGTGTATAGGCAGTGCTTAAAAGATAGGTTCCAGGCTGCAGTTTTCCATGGTAAGTGGAAAGTCTTTCCTGGACATAAAATACCGGTGCGCTTTTGATCAGTCCTTTTTTCTGAAGGGTTCTGGCAATCTTGTACAGAGAGGCATCCTCTTTGATCACAACGGTTACCTCCTGGCCTTCCCCGGGACTCATTGCCTGCTGGTTAAATACATCATGTCCAAACTGATATGAAGCCTTTCCGATCCAGAAAAGCAAAACCACCACGCAGACATAAAGTGCGATCTTAAATGCGACTCCTGCAACTGCTACGCCTGCTGCACCTGCCCGTTCTCTGGTATCACCCATAGTTTTCTTCCTTTCTGCTGCTTACAATAATGCCCCCGGAACATCCATTTCCACGCCTTCTGTCAGCTTCACGCAGATTCTCTGCATCATTCTGCAAAGAGCAAGCTCTGCATCCAGATATGCGTTTACTTCCGGATGTCTGCGCAGTTCCGCAGACTCTCTTCCCATCTGTTCCACGACATCAAATAAATTGTCCGCATCGCATTCATTCTGGACGCTGTAATTCTCTGCCCTGAAAGCATCCACCCTGCTTTTTAATTTCGGGTTCTGCTTCAGGATCGCATTCTGTTTCTGAAATTCCTGATATTCAGCACTCTCCTTAATGGAATCCATTAAGCGGCTGATATTTTCCTCTATTGTGTTTGGCTGTTCCATTTTATGCCTCCATAATGATCGGCAGGATCATAGGACTTCTCTTGGTGCGTTTCCATAAGAATTCACTGAGCGCATCCTTGATCACTGTCTTGATCTTGCCCCAGTCTGTGATATTGCGTTCCAGGCAGGAATCCAGTGCATTCTCCACTACTTCTCTGGCATGATCCATCAGATCCTCGGATTCTCTTACATAGACAAATCCTCGGGAGACGATGTCCGGTCCTGCAAGAACCACGTTGCTGTGGCGTTCCAGTGTTACCACAACGATCATGATACCGTCCTCTGCCAGATGCTGACGGTCACGAAGTACGATATTTCCGACATCACCTACTCCAAGACCATCTACAAGAATGGCTCCTGTGTGTACGGTTCCTGTCACCTGTGCGCTCTGGCTGTCAAGTTCCAGAACATTTCCGGATGCCAGTACAAAGATATTCTCTTTCGGGATTCCCAGTTCTTCCACCACATTCTTCTGTGCGGTCAGATGGCGGTATTCGCCGTGAACAGGGATCGCATATTTCGGTTTTACCAGAGAATAGATCAGCTTGATCTCTTCCTGGCAGGCATGTCCGGAAACATGGACATCCTGGAAAATAACCTTGGCACCTTTCATGGAAAGTTCGTTGATAACCTTGGATACGGCTTTCTCATTACCCGGGATCGGGTTGGAGCTGAAGATGATCGTATCGTTCGGTTTGATCACGATTTTCTTATGAATGTTGGCTGCCATACGTGACAGAGCTGCCATGGACTCTCCCTGGCTTCCTGTCGTGATCAGGACAACCTGTTCATCCGGATAATTCTTCACCTGGTCGATCTCGATCAGTGTCTGATCCGGAATACGCAGATATCCCAGTTCTGCTGCAGTGGTGATAACATTGACCATACTGCGGCCTTCCACTGCTACTTTACGTCCGAAACGGTATGCTGTATTGATGATCTGCTGCACACGGTCTACATTGGATGCAAATGTCGCAATGATAATTCTGTTTGTCTTATATTCATTGAAAAGATTGTCAAATACATGACCAACTGTACGTTCGGACATGGTAAATCCGCTGCGTTCTGCATTGGTGCTGTCACACATCAGTGCCAGAACCCCTTTTCTTCCGATCTCAGCAAAGCGCTGCAGATCAATGGCATCTCCAAATACCGGTGTATAGTCTACTTTAAAGTCACCTGTGTGTACTACAATTCCTGCCGGAGAATAGATTGCCAGCGCGGAAGCATCCTGAATACTGTGATTGGTCTTGATAAATTCAATGGAAAAATCTCCAAGATTGATGACCTGTCCGTGTTTTACTTCTTTCAGTTTGGTGGTACGGGTCATGTTATGCTCTTTTAATTTGTTTGCGATCAGAGCAATGGTAAGTTTTGTGGAATAAACCGGAACATTGACATCCTTAAGCACATACGGCAGCGCTCCGATATGGTCCTCATGTCCGTGAGTGATCACAAAACCTTTTACCTTGGAAATATTTTCTTTTAAATAAGTAACATCCGGAATGACCAGATCGATTCCCAGCATATCATCCTCCGGGAATGCCAGACCACAGTCTACGACCACAATACTGTCCTCATATTCAAAGGCTGTGATATTCATACCGATCTGTTCCAGACCACCCAGCGGAATGATCTTCAATTTGGAAGCCGGTTTCTTCGGCTTGCGGGAAGCATTCTTTACCGGATTCTTAAATGGTACAGTTCTGCCGTTCTTCTCTTTGTCCTGTGTCATTTTTCTGTCCGATGTCTGTTTTCTATTATAGGAATTTCTGTGTTGTGGTTTGTATTTATAATTTTTCTGTCTGTTATACGGTCTCTTTGCTCCATGACCAGACTGTCCATCATGAGCGTCACGCACTTCATTATACTCGTTGTTATTTTCGTTACTCAAGCATTCGCACCTCCATTATTTATATTTTACGCTGCACTGTCACGTTCATTCCGCTCTTGGCAGCAGATTGCTTTTCCGTCCTGAGCTGATAATGTATGATATTCTGTAGCCATTCAGTAGTCCGCTATCTATTATTTACATCTCAAAATCTACATCATCCAGCATCTGTTCGAATACTTTAAATACAGCCTGTAATTCGTCCTCATCTTCGACCATCTCGTAACAGGCTTCCTGACTGTCATCCTCTGACACATCTTTAAAAATATAGGCTGTCGCCTCATCATCCTGAGAATCGGACACCAGAAGGTATGCAGTTCCTCCGATCCGGGTCTGCTCCTCTACAAAAAATTCTGCTTCTGTTCCGTCCTCAAGCTGAAATTTGATTTTCTCCATAAATTTGTTCTCCTAACGCGGCAGGGAATCCAGATATCCCTGCAAAATAAAAACAGCCGCAAGCTGATCCAGATACTTTTTACGATTCTCTCTGCGCACGCTGGCTTCCATTAATGTACGGTTGGCTTCTACTGTCGTAAGTCTCTCGTCCCACATGATCACCTGCAGACCCGTCCGTTTCTCCAGCATCTGCTGAAATTCCAGTGCCTTCTCTGCACGTTCTCCGATCGTATTATTCATATTCTTCGGATATCCAAGCACGATTCGTTCCACCTGATATTCCGCAGCTAATTCATCAATACGTGCAAGCGTCTGGCGCAGGTGATTCTCCTGTTTGCGCCAGATCGTCTCTACTGCCTGTGCCGTGAGTCCCAGCGGGTCACTGACTGCCACGCCAACTGTTTTTGATCCATAATCTAATCCCAGAATCCTCATATCAGCGTTCCCAGGATCTGTTCTTAATATACTCGTTTAAAAGTTCTTCTACCAGCTCATCACGCTCTACCTTCATGATCATGCTTCTTGCGCCTTTATGACTGGTGATATAAGTCGGATCTCCGGACATAATATATCCGACAATCTGATTGACCGGATTATATCCTTTCTCATCCATTGCATTGTAAACCAGATCCAGAACTTCCTTTACCTGAAGTTCCTGGTCTGGTTTGGTTCTGAAATATTGGGTATTTCCCAGATTTGTTTCTGCCATTTTCTTCACGTCCTTACTTTTTTATTCCAGCAGAATGTCCGGTGGATAAAAGCATCCTCTCATTAGTGGATCTTACACCGGACAGTCAGTGTACTGACAAGCTGATTGACGACACATGAATCTGCTGGTTATATTCTTTATTATTTTAATATAATTCCGACTATTCTGCAACCGCAAATTTGTTACTGTTGATTCCGTCAGCAACGCTCCTGACATCTCTCAGACAGCGTACATGTTTTACAGGGCTTCTCCCGTCAGTGTATGTTCTTCCAGAAATCTGTCCGCTTTTACAGTAACGATATCGTTCACTCCATAGCTGTCCTGTTTTTTTACTGCTGTTTTAATATATTCTTTGCTGTGGCCTGTATACCACAGTTCTCCGTTGATTTCCACTTCTTCTTCCAGAAGGACTTTCAGTTCCCTGCCAAGCATGGATTCTTCGTATTCTCTGGCATGTTCTTCGTTCAGAGCAAGCATCTTGTCACTTCTCACTGCTTTCTGCGCCTCTGTGAGCTGTCCGCCCATGGCAGCAGCCTTAGTACCGTGACGTCTGGAATATTTAAAAATATGTGTTTCATAGAAATGAATTTTTTCCACAAAATCATAGGAAGCCTGGAAATCTTCTTCTGTTTCCATCGGGAATCCCACGATCACATCTGTGGTAAGTGCCGGATTTCCGAAATATTTTCTGAGAAGTTCACATTTCTCTGCATACTCTGCACTTCTGTATCTGCGGTTCATTCTTTCCAGTGTGACATCACAGCCACTCTGAAGGGAAAGATGGAAATGCGGGCACATTTTCGGCAGTTCAGAGATACTTCTGGCAAATTCCTCTGTGACAATTCCCGGTTCCAGGGAACCCAGGCGGATTCTCTCGATTCCGTCCACTTCATGGACAGCCTGGATCAGTGACAGAAGGGTTTCTTTTTCCTCTGCCGGGAAATCCACACCATAGGAACTTAAATGGATTCCGGTCAGTACGACTTCTTTGTAGCCTCTTGCAGCCAGTGCACGTACCTCGTCCATAACCTGGGAAATTTTACGGCTTCTGACTCTTCCTCTTGCATAGGGAATGATACAGTAGGTACAGAACTGATTGCAGCCGTCCTGTACTTTGATATAGGCACGCACATGCTCTGCGGTATGGCTGATCGCCAGTTCTTCGTATTCTTTTGTCTGGTTGATCTTGAGCACATGTTTCTGTCTGGTATGCTGCTGTTCATATTCTTCAAGTACCTGGACAATGTTTCCCTTCTGGTTGTTTCCAAGGATCAGGTCTACGGCTTCATCCTTGTCCAGTTTTCCCTCATCCGTCTGTACATAGCATCCGGCTGCGATGACAATGGCATCCGGATTCATTTTTTTTGCCTTGTGAAGCATCTGTCTGGATTTACGGTCTGCAATATTGGTTACCGTACAGGTATTGATCAGGTAAACGTCCGCACCCGGCTCAAACGGTACGATCTCATAACCCGCTTCCTCCAGAAGCTGCTGCATGGCTTCTACTTCATAGGCGTTGACTTTACAGCCCAAGTTGTGAAGTGCAACCTTTTTTTTCATAGTTTCCTCCTGTTTGTTACTTCTGCTGATGATTTCTGTTAACGATTTGATTTCTTTCTTCATTTCGATTTCATTTCTTCTGATTTCATTTTTACTTTTTACGATTACAACAGGGAATTTTAATTTTGGCTCCAAGTTGTATAATTTTTTTATACAGTTTCACTAAATCTTTCTGGAAATTTTATCCGTTTTCATCTTGACTTTTCCTAAGGCTACAGGTAAGATGAAAGCTGTAAGCTGACAGTATATTTTGTCAGTAAATAACCATTATTAAGGGAGGTTCTCATAATGAAAACAGTAAAAATCTCACTGAACTCAATCGATAAAGTGAAAGCATTCGTAAACGAAATCAGCAAATTCGACTGCGACTTCGATTTAGTATCCGGAAGATATGTAATCGACGCAAAATCTATCATGGGTATTTTCAGCCTTGACTTATCCAAACCGATCGACTTAAACATCCATGCTGATGGTGCTGCTCTTGATACTGTTATGGCAATCATCAACAAATATGTTACTGAATAATTTACGCAGTCATTGAGGAACTGTTTTCAGTTCCTCTTTTTTTGTACACTTTTATATGCACAGCAAAAAACAGAAAGTTATTTCCTGTCTTTGCTGTGCTGTTTTTATCTGTCGCAGGCACGAACAGCTTTTAACTCTTTCGCTCCTGATATATCTGTAAAGTCAAGCGGATAAAAGCATCCGCTTTGCTACTTGCTCATAACCAAATAACTGCTCCGCAGTTTATCAGAAGGCACTTGCACGCCTCCTGATACAAGCAAGTCCCCACCCACTGCTTATTGCTTTTCGCAATTGAAGCAGGGGACTTACCTGATTTGGTTAAATTATTCTACTTCAATAATCTCAACAGTCTCTAATGCTGTCTTCATCAGCTCGTCAATCTTCTCTTCCAGTTTGGTTTCGGAACGGTGGATCACATTCAGATTTGGTTTGGTTACCGGGTGTTTTGCTACGAAGATGGTGCAGCAGTCTTCGAACGGCTGAATGGATGTCTCGTAGGTTCCGATCTCCCATGATCTCTCAACGATCTCCTGTTTGTCAAATCCGATAACCGGGCGGTATACAGGGAGTGTGCAGACTTCGTTGGTAGCCGCAAGGCTCTGTAAGGTCTGGCTGGCAACCTGTCCGATGCTTTCTCCTGTGATCAGGCCGAGGCATCTGCTCTCTTTTGCAAAATGCTCTGCGATACGCATCATGTAGCGGCGCATGATGATCGTCAGCTCATCATGCGGGCACTGGTCGTAGATATAAAGCTGAATATCTGTGAAGTTTACCACATGAAGGCGAATCGGTCCACTGTATTTTGCTACCTGTTTTGCCAGTCTACGACTTTCTGTTTTGCTCTCTCGCTTGTGTATGGCGGAGCATGGAAGTATACGGCGTCGATCTTGACACCACGTTTTGCGATCATGTATCCGGCTACCGGGCTGTCGATACCGCCGGAAAGGAGAAGCATGGCTTTTCCGTTTGTGCCAATCGGCATTCCGCCTGCGCCTTTGATCGTCTGGGAATATACATAAATCTTGTCACGGATTTCCACAGAAAGCATCAGTTCCGGATCATGTACATCTACGCTCGCATCCGGGAACTCATCCAGAATACGTCCGCCAAGTTCTGCGCTGACTTCCATGGAAGTGATCGGATAGGATTTCTTTGCTCTTCTTGTATATACTTTAAAAGTTCCGTTGTAATTCGGATGGCAGTTTTTCATATAGGAAACAACATCCTTTGCCATCTGCTCAAATCCCTGTTCCTCATAGATCACTACCGGGCAGATTCCAACGATACCGAATACATGCTGTAAAGCATCTACGGTTTCGTCATAGTCATACTGTTCCGGACAGAATACATAGATTCTTCCCTGTTCTTTCTTTACTTCAAATTCTCCTTCTACTTTGGAAAGAGCGATGTTCATCTGTTTTACAAGGGCATCTTCAAAGATGTATCTGTTTTTACCCTTGATCGCGATTTCTGCGTATTTTATCAAAAATGCGTGAAATATCATTGAGTTCTCCTTTTCTTAATTTATCTTATCCTTCGTTGTTCTGTAAATGCCATTGACATCTGTTCCGGGCATTAACATCTGTTCTGAATATTCCCGGAATTATTTCCGGTTCTGTCCCGGCACTCCATATGACAATTATCTTCGTGCGTAACGTTTCAGCATTGGTAATACTTCGTTCAGAACTTCCAGGCAATAATCAACTTCTTCAAACGTATTCTCCTCTGAGAAGCTGATTCGTACGGTATTCTCAATTTGCGCGTTACTCATTCCCATGGCGGAGAGTGTTGCGCTTGGTTTTCTCTTATGGCTGGAGCATGCGCTTCCTGCGGAGACATAAATATTTCTGTCTTCCAATGTATGAAGCAGAACCTCACTTCGGATGCCCAGAAAACTGACACTTAAGATATGTGGTGCTCCCTCTCTGACAGGCATTCCGTTGACCACTACATCATCAATCTTTGAAAGACCTGCTGCCATTCGTTCTTTGAGCTGATAAAGATGTTCTACTTTTTCATCAAAGTTCTGATACATCATCTTCGCTGCAACACCAAGTCCTGCGATTCCCGGTACATTGTCTGTTCCGGAACGCATTCCGTTCTGCTGGCCACCGCCAAGGATTAATGGCTGTACTTTTGCTTTGCTGCTGATGTATAAAAATCCCACACCTTTTGGTCCGTGAATCTTGTGTGAGCTGACAGACAGAAGATGGATGTTCCATTTCTTTGGATAAATGCGGAATTTGCCAAATGCCTGAATTGCATCAACATGGTACAGTGCTTTCGGGCACTTCTCCTGAATCATGGCACCGATTTTCTCTACCGGCATTACTGCGCCAGTCTCATTGTTTACCATCATGGTAGAAACTAAAATAGTATCCGGTCGTAACGCTTTTTCCAGAGCATCCAGTTTTACAACACCGTGTTCATCTACAGGAAGAACAGTCACTTCAAAACCCTGTTCCTGAAGAAATACAACCGGCTGGCTGACTGCAGCATGCTCTACCGCTGTTGTGATGATGTGGTTTCCGCTTCGTTTGTTCGCAAGCGCTCCACCGATCAGAGCCAGGTTGTTGGACTCTGTTCCGCCGGAAGTAAACAGGATTTCTTTCTCCGTTACTTTCAGTATCTGTGCCAATGTTCTGGCAGATTCTTTGACATAATTTTCTGCTTCTACACCTTTCTGATGCATGGCAGACGGATTGCCGAAATCTTCCATCATTGTCTTTACCACGATATCCTTTACTTCTTCGAAGCAGCGGGTCGTGGCTGAATTATCAAAATATGCTTCCATTTTTGTTCTCTCTTGTTTCTTTTATTCATTATCTAACTGCAACATCAGCACTGCCAGAAGTGTAAGTCCTGCGGTCTCTGTTCGGAGGATTCGTTTTCCAAGTGTGATCGCATGAGCACCAATTTCGAGTGCTTTTGCGACTTCTTCTTCCTCGAACCCGCCTTCCGGACCGATAAAAATGCCGATTGACTGCCCCGGCTCAATCTCGCTGATAATTTCTCTGGTCAGTTTCATTCCTTTTGCAAGTTCGTAAGGGATGAGTTTTACATCTAACTGTCTGGCAAATTCCAGAGCCTGTTTGTAGGTCATAACCTTGTGGATCTCCGGGATCAGCATTCGTTTGGACTGTTTTGCTGCACTCTCTGCGATCTGCTGCCAGCGGGATACTTTCTTTTCCGCCTTTTTTGCATCCAGTTTTACCACACATCTCTTTGTCTCTACCGGAATCACACAAAAAGCTCCCAGCTCTACCGCTTTCTGAATGATCAGTTCCATCTTGTCTGCTTTCGGCAGTCCCTGAAACAGATAGATTTTATTCGGCAGTTCATACTTCGGCTCCTGTGCATAAAGGATATGAAGCAGGACTTCATCATCGCCCAGTTCCTCTATCCGGCAGTGATATTCTTTCTCTCCACCGTCGCTGATCCAGACATCCTCACCACATTTCATGCGAAGAACATTTTTAATATGATTGACATCTGTCCCATTGATATGGATATGATGTTTCGCTTCCTCAATCTGATGAGGCTCCACAAAAAAACGCTGCATAGGATCAGTCCTTTCTTGCTGTTACAGAAACCCACTCGCCCTGATGTGTCACTTCCACAACTGTCAGACCTGCTGCTTTTACTGCTTCCACAACAACTTCTTCTTTCACATCAAGGATACCGGAAGTGATGTAGTAAGCACCTTTCTTCATCTGGTTCACAATCACCGGAGTCAGTGGAATGAGAACGTCTGCAAGAATGTTCGCTGTTACGATATCATATTTCTCATATCCTGCCTGATCCTGGATTGCTTTGTCATCGATGATATTTCCGATCACCATGTCAAATGTTTCATTCACGATCTGGTTTGCTTCTTTATTTTCAGCTACTGCCGGAACTGCACATGGATCAAGGTCTGTTCCCAGTACATGTCTGGCGCCAAGTTTCAGAGCAACAATTCCAAGAATACCGCTTCCTGTTCCTACGTCAAGCATTTCTGTGTCCGGTGTCACATATTTCTTTAACTGACGGATCACAAGCTGGGTTGTCTCATGCATACCGGTTCCAAAAGCAGTACCCGGATCAATGTGAAGGATCATTTTATCCTTATCTTCTGCCTTTACTTCTTCCCAGGAAGGTACGATCAGGATATCATCTACATAGAACTGATGGAAATACTGTTTCCAGTTGTTGATCCAGTCCTTATCTTCTGTCTGGGATTCTTCGATGGTAGCTTCTCCGATGTCCATAAAATTTCTCAGGTCGTCCAGTGCTTCACGGACATCTTTGAGGATTGCTTCTTTATCTGCATCTTCTTCCAGATAGAAGTTCAGATAGGCAACGCCATCATCCGCCGGTCCTTCCGGCATAATGTCTACAAACATCTGTGCTTTATCTTCTTCTGTCAGAGGCTGCTTGTCCTGAATTTCCACACCTTCAATTCCAACTTCAGCAAGTGTGCTGATCACGATATCTTCGGCTTCTGTTTTCGTTTTTACTGTAAAACGGTTCCACTTCATAGATTGTTCTCCATTTCTTTTTATTTTCTTACTTTTTTATTTTCTCAAAAAAATTCCGGAAAACGCGGTGACGGTTTCCTGTATTGTAAAATCTCCATGCAAGTTCCACAAGTGCCACGCCTGCAATGGCATCCACCAGATAATGCTGTTTCAGTACCTGTGTAGAGATAATGATCAGCACTGCGAATATCAGGGAAAAAATCTGATACCATTTCGGAATCCTGTCAGAGTTTCTGACTCCCCGCCAGCTCAGCCAGCTCACATAGCAGTGAATAGACGGAAAAAGATTCGACGGGCTGTTTCCCCCATCCAGGGCATAGACCAGTTTCAGTATCTGCTGTGACCATGTGCTGCCCGCGATCTCCGGTCGTACATTCGTGGTCGGCAATAAAAGAAAAATCACAAAACATGCCAGATGTACTGTAAGGTCTGTTGCCACAAACCGGTAAAATCCGTCTTTTCCTCTCTGTGCAGCCAGAATGTAATTCACCGCCCAGAACGGAAATGCCAGAATATAAATCCAGACAAATCCCGGAATCAGCGGCACTGCTCTGTCGATACTCATGGTAAAGTCAAAATGATACCTGTCGGCTGTCAGAAGGTCACTTCCCCAGTAAATCAGGCAGTTTAATACAAAAATGCTAATCAGGGGCAGAATTGCCCATGCAGGGAGATATTTCTCCCGAAATGTTTTAAATTTCTCTTTTTTAGTCAAAGACCTCTCCTTTATATAGGTTAAGATTTTTTCCGTTATCTTTCAATATACACGACTGCACAAAAAAAGAAAAGAGGGTAAACCTCTTTTCTTTAATTTTCTTTCACTTTTCTTTGTTGTCATGCGGATAAAATATCCACTTTACTCTGAACTGTATTCCGAATAACTGCTTTGCAGTTTATCATCCGTCGTTTCCATGACCCGGATCAGTCCTCAAAAGTCTCTTTTAATTTATCCATGAAACTCTTTTTCTTCTTTTCCGGTTTTTCAAAATCATCGGAGCCTTTTTCTTTCGGACGGTTTCCGCATGCCTCATCAAATTTGCGCAGTGCTTCTTTTGCTTCTTCGTTGAGATTTGTCGGAACCTGTACGACAAACGTTACATAATGATCGCCACGAACGCTCTTGTTTCTCAGAGACGGCACACCCTTGCCTTTCAGACGGATTCTTGTATCTGTCTGAGTTCCCGGTTTTACTTCATATTCTACTTCTCCGTCTACTGTATTGATACGGACTGTGCCGCCCAGTGCAGCCTGCGCGTATGTAAGAGGCGCAGTGGAGAAGATATTCATATCCTGTCTCTGGAAGATCGGATGACGTGCAACATTTACCTCTACAAGCAGATCGCCTCTCGGTCCTCCGTTGGTACCCGGCTCACCTTTCTCACGGATACGGATGCTCTGTCCATTGTCAATACCTGCCGGTACAGACACCTGAATCTTCTTTCTGGAAGAAGTATATCCGGTTCCGCGGCATGCACTACATTTATCTTTGATGATCTTACCTGTTCCATGACAGTCCGGACAGGTCTGTACATTACGCACCATTCCAAACATGGACTGCTGTGTATATACAACCTGACCTTCTCCGTTACATTTCGGACAGGTAGTCGGAGAAGTACCCGGTTTCGCACCTGTGCCGTGACAGGTGGTACATTCATCTTTCAGTACGATCTCCAGTTCTTTTTCACAGCCAAAGACAGCTTCTTCAAAAGTAATATTTACGCGTGCACGAAGGTTTGCACCTTTCATCGGTCCGTTATTGGCACGTCTGCTTCTGCCGCCGCCACCAAATAAATCGCCAAAGATGTCGCCGAAGATATCACCCATGTCAGCACCGTTGAAGTCAAAACCTCCGAAGCCGCCGCCAGCACCGCCACCGCCGTTCTCAAACGCTGCATGGCCAAACTGGTCATACTGTCTTCTTTTGTCCGGATCACTTAAGATGGTGTAAGCTTCTGTCGCTTCTTTAAATTTCGCCTCAGCCTCTTTATCACCCGGATTTACGTCCGGGTGATATTTTGGCTAACTTACGATATGCTTTTTTAAGTGTTGCGTCATCGGCGCTTTTGTCCACGCCTAAGACTTCATAATAATCTCTCTTATCAGCCATGATTTATTTATTCCTATGCTCTCTGTTATGCTCTGTATTAGACTTCTTTGTAGTCAGCATCTACAACGTCATCGTTGTTTCCTGCTCCGGTGCTGCCAGCTCCGCCCATGTTGCTCATATCCGGACCAGCCTGACCGCCTGCCTGCTGTGTCTGCTCGTACATCTTAGCGAACAGTTTCTGAGCACTTTCCATCATCTTTTCCTGAGCAGCTTTGATGTCAGCTACCTGAGAATCTGTCATTTCTTCAACGTTTGTTGTCTGAGACAGTAAGTCTTTCAGTGCATTCAGATCTGCTTCTACAGCAGCTTTGTCGTTTGCGTCAATTTTATCTCCTGCTTCTTTCAGTGCATTCTCAACCTGGAATACCATGGAATCAGCATTGTTTCTTGTATCGATTGCTTCTTTACGTTTCTTATCCTGTGCTTCGAACTCAGCAGCTTCTTTGACTGCTTTGTCGATATCGGAATCAGACATGTTGGAACCTGCTGTGATTGTGATGTGCTGTTCTTTACCTGTTCCAAGGTCTTTAGCGGATACATTTACGATACCGTTTGCATCGATATCGAATGTAACTTCGATCTGCGGAACACCACGACGTGCCGGCGGGATTCCATCCAGACGGAACTGGCCAAGGGATTTGTTGTCTTTCGCGAACTGACGCTCACCCTGTACAACGTTGATATCTACTGCTGTCTGGTTGTCTGCTGCTGTGGAGAAAATCTGGCTCTTTCTTGTAGGAATTGTTGTGTTTCTCTCGATCAGTCTTGTTGCGATACCACCCATTGTCTCGATAGACAGTGACAGTGGAGTAACATCCAGAAGAAGGATATCGCCTGCGCCTGCATCACCTGCAAGTTTACCACCCTGGATAGAAGCACCAAGTGCTACACACTCATCCGGGTTCAGGTTCTTGCTTGGCTCTTTGCCTGTTAACTGTCTTACTTTATCCTGTACAGCCGGGATACGGGAAGATCCACCAACCAGAAGTACCTGACCAAGTTCAGATGCTGTGATACCTGCATCGGAAAGTGCACGGCGTACCGGTTCTGCTGTCATTTCTACTAATTCATGTGTTAATTCATCGAATTTCGCTCTTGTAAGGTTCATGTCGAAGTGTTTCGGGCCTTCTGCTGTAGCTGTGATGAATGGCAGGTTGATGTTTGTAGTTGTTGCGGAAGAAAGTTCTTTCTTTGCTTTCTCTGCTGCTTCTTTTAATCTCTGAAGTGCCATTTTATCGTTGCTTAAGTCTACGCCTTCTGCTTTCTTGAACTCTGCAAGCATGTAATCTGTGATCTTCTGGTCGAAGTCATCACCACCAAGACGGTTGTTACCTGCTGTGGAAAGAACTTCGATAACGCCGTCACCGATTTCGATAACAGATACATCAAATGTACCACCACCTAAGTCGTATACCATGATCTTCTGTTCTTTTTCGTTGTCAAGACCATATGCAAGAGCTGCTGCTGTTGGCTCGTTGATGATACGTTTTACATCAAGACCAGCGATCTTACCTGCATCTTTTGTAGCCTGACGCTGAGCATCGTTGAAGTATGCCGGAACTGTGATAACTGCTTCTGTAACTTTCTCACCAAGGTATCCTTCTGCATCTTTTTTCAGTTTCTGAAGGATCATAGCGGAGATTTCCTGTGGAGAATATTTCTTCTCGTCGATTGTTACACGGTAGTCTGTACCCATCTCTCTTTTAATGGAAGAGATTGTTCTCTCTGCGTTTGTTACTGCCTGACGTTTTGCAGGTTCACCTACAAGACGTTCTCCTGTTTTTGTGAAAGCAACAACAGATGGTGTTGTTCTTGCGCCTTCTGTATTTGCGATAACTGTTGGCTGTCCACCTTCCATTACGGCTACACAGCTATTTGTTGTACCTAAGTCAATACCAATGATTTTTCCCATAATCTTGTTCCTCCTGATTTATTCTCAATTCATTTTGATATATTCTAAATTTATTTTACTAGTTGGCTACTTTTACCATACTGTGGCGGACTACGAAGTCCTTATAAGTATATCCTTTCTGGAACTCTTCTACCACAATATTCTCACCGGCTTCCTCATCTTCCACATGCATTACTGCGTTATGGAAGTTCGGATCAAATTCCTTGCCGACTGCTTCGATTGGCTGTACACCCAGATCATTCAGTGTGGAAATGAGCTGTTTGTAAATCATCTTCATACCATCTGCAAAAGCATCGTCTTCCGGTGCCTGTGCAAGACCTCTTTCGAAGTTATCCACTACCGGGAGAATCTTCTCTACGATGTCTTTGGCTCCGATGATGTACATGCTGGATTTTTCTTTTTCCGTTCTTTTACGGAAGTTATCGAATTCAGCCATGTTTCGTTTCAGTCTGTCTGTCAGGTCTTCGATCTGCTGTTCAAATTTATCTTTTTCTTTTTTCTTCTTGCCGAAGAAAGAAGTTTTGGATTTGCTATCTTTTTTGTCATCCTGAGAAGCTTCCTCCCCGTCTTCTACCGGGATTTCTGTTTCCTCAGCTTCACAGTTCTCTGCAGCTTCGGAATCTGTCTCAACAGTTTCTTCTGTTACAGGAGTCTCTGTTGTTTCTTCTTCCTGAGCTGTGTTCTTTGTTTCTTCTGACACTCTCTATTACCGCCTTTCTAAATCTCTTTTTTTATCAGTTCGTCCAACTGGACTTTCAAAGCCTTCAGGCTGTCTACGACATTCTCGTAATCCATTCGCTTCGGACCGATGATACCGATGGTACCATGCATTCCTTTTCCAAGTTCGTAGGTTGCTGTCACCACACTGCAGTCTTTCATGGTCTGTACCGGCATTTCATCTCCGATATAAACCTGAATTCCTGTATTCTCGGTATCAGACATTCTTTCTTTTACCAGACTTACAAGATCATGTTTCTCTTCAAATGTGGATATCAGTTCACTCGCTTTACTTGTATCTGCAAGCTCCGGATATTTGAAAATGTTTGTTGCTCCTGAAGTATATATCTGCATATCGTCTTCATCTACCTGAATGGTATCTGCCACTGCATCAAGGACGGTGCCGACTACGGAGCTGTGGACACCTGCCTGTTCTTTCAGGCGGGCGATCATTCCGAGGTTGATGTCCTGGATCGGCACACCATTCAAATTGGTGTTGAGAAGAAGATTTAATTTCAGGATCGTCTGATCGTCCATTTCCTCATCCAGATTGATGATCTGGTTTCGAATGACGTTGTTATCACTCACTACTACTGCTACAAGCTGAAGTGGTGTTACGCGGGAAAGCTGGATGAATTTAATCTTGCTTCCGCTGTACTGAGGTACGGAAATCATGGTTGCGTAGTTGGTATTGGAGGCGAGAACCTTTGCTACCTGTTTGAGCATTTTATCCAGTTTATCTGTTTTCTCGATCATGAGATCACGGATTTCCTGAACTTCTGATTCCTTTTCTTTCATCAGCTCATCCACATAGAGACGATAACCTTTATCAGAAGGGATTCTTCCGGCTGAGGTGTGGGGCTGTACGATATATCCCATATCTGTCAGGTCTGACATCTCGTTCCGGATGGTGGCAGAGCTTACATTTAAATCTGCAAACTTGGAAATGGTCCGGGAACCGACCGGTTCACCTGTTTCCATGTAGGTCTTGATGATAGCTTTTAGTATTTTCTTTTTACGATCATCTAATTCCTGTTCCATGAATTTCCACTCCTTTGCTGCCTTTGTTTCGGTTGTTAGCACTCAACTATCAGGAGTGCTAACACCTTATGTTCATAAGATAGCACTGTTGTGGTGGTTTGTCAATATTATTTTGTGAATTTTTTGTTATTTCGTGGCAATATTGTTTATTTCGTTTTGGAAAAAGGGACGCGAGGAGAAGTTGTTTGTGTCGGGTGCGGTTTCGGACGCTAAGAGATACTAAGTCCTCAGGAATCTGCTAAAAGCATGAGACGTCTTATCAA
This sequence comes from Ruminococcus sp. AF41-9, assembly GCF_003477525.1. Lineage (GTDB taxonomy): Bacteria > Bacillota > Clostridia > Lachnospirales > Lachnospiraceae > Blautia_A. Next base: position 332 of record NZ_QUDO01000025.1, on the reverse strand, counting down.
ACTCGCTCCGTTGCAAACTCCGCTCAGACAGTGATGCAGACGGCTCATAACGCAGATTTCTGAGAACTAAGTATCTCTAAGCATCCTGCAAATGCACCCGACACAAACAACTTCTCCTCGCTGGATTTTCAAGGCGGTAATGCAAAAATGCAAGAATCCCTGTCTGTAGTTTACTGCTTAACTACCTATAGCAATCCTCATAAATAATGCATTTAAGACAGTCCATCAGAGGGTGAAAGACAAGGAAGATATCTGCAGGCGTGCTGACGCACGGCAAAGATATCTGACGCAGGATTTCACCCTCTGATGGACTGGATTAAGATGCGTTATTT
>NZ_QUDO01000024.1 GCF_003477525.1 Ruminococcus sp. AF41-9 | reverse complement strand
GTATGTGCGAGATACCATACTAACGCTGGAAGATCAGCGACAAGCATTGTTGCTACTGACAGCGTATTTCTCTTTTAAGGGACAGTCTGAAAATGGCTGTCCTTTTCTATTTAGAAACTTACGAAAGGAGCTGAAAGAACTTGAAAAAGATTAAAAGCTACACGGGTATCTGGAACGTGGAAAAAGTCTTGTATGCAATCAATGACTTTAACTTGCCCTTTCCCGTTACCTTTACACAGATTACATGGTTTGTGATTACAGAATTTATCATCATTCTGTTTGGGGATATTCCCCCACTTTCCATGATTGAGGGAGCATTTCTCAAATACTTCGGTATTCCCGTTGCTCTCACTTGGTTCATGTCGCAGAAAACCTTTGACGGAAAGAAGCCGTACAGCTTTTTGAAATCACAGATAACTTATGCCCTGCGACCTAAAATCACTTATGCAGGAAAAGCCGTAAAACTGCATAAGCAGATACTCAATGAAACAATCACGGCAGTAAGGAGTGTGAACTATGTTCCCGATAAAATATATTGACAATAACCTTGTCTGGAACAAGGACAATGAGGTGTTTGCTTACTATGAGCTGATACCGTACAACTATTCTTTCCTATCCGCAGAGCAGAAATTTATCGTGCATGACAGTTTCCGACAGCTAATCGCACAGTCCCGTGAGGGTAAAATTCATGCGTTGCAGATTGCCACAGAAAGCTCCATACGAAGTATGCAGGAGCAGTCAAAGAAGCTGGTAACGGGAAAATTAAAGGAAGTTGCCTGCCAGAAGATAGACGAGCAGACCGAAGCGTTAGTATCTATGATTGGGGATAATCAAGTGGACTACCGCTTTTTTCTTGGCTTTAAGCTCATGGTTACGGAAGAACAGCTTAATCTGAAGAACATCAAAAAATCGGCGTGGCTGACGTTCAAGGAATTTCTCCATGAAGTGAACCACACGCTGATGAATGATTTTGTTTCCATGCCGAATGATGAAATCAACCGTTACATGAAAATGGAAAAGTTACTGGAAAATAAAATCTCCCGTCGCTTTAAGGTGCGTCGCTTGGAAATCAATGATTTTGGGTATCTCATGGAACATCTTTACGGCAGGGACGGTGTCGCTTATGAAGATTATGAGTACCAGCTACCAAAGAAGAACTTGCAGAAAGAAACGCTGATAAAATACTACGACCTTATCCGTCCGACAAGATGTGTGATTGAGGAAAGCCAGCGATATTTACGCTTGGAACATGAGGATAAGGAAAGCTATGTGTCCTATTTTACCGTCAATGCGATTGTAGGCGAGCTTGATTTTCCGTCAAGCGAAATTTTCTATTTCCAGCAACAGCAATTCACATTCCCCGTTGATACTTCCATGAATGTAGAAATCGTGGAGAACCGAAAAGCATTAACAACCGTCCGCAACAAGAAAAAGGAATTGAAAGACCTTGACAATCACGCCTATCAAGCTGGAAGTGAAACCAGCTCAAATGTGGTGGACGCTTTAGACAGCGTGGACGAGCTGGAAACAGACTTAGACCAGAGCAAAGAAAGTATGTATAAGTTAAGCTACGTTATTCGGGTGTCTGCACCCGATCTTGACGAGCTGAAACGCCGTTGTGATGAAGTCAAGGACTTTTACGATGACCTCAATGTAAAGCTGGTGCGTCCTGCTGGGGATATGCTGGGGCTTCATTCTGAATTTCTTCCTGCCAGCAAGCGATATATCAATGACTATGTGCAGTATGTAAAATCAGATTTTTAGCTGGGCTGGGCTTTGGAGCTACCCAGCAGTTAGGGGAAACTACGGGTATCTATATGGGCTATTCCGTTGATACGGGAAGAAATGTGTACCTGCAACCGTCTTTAGCTTCGCAGGGAGTAAAAGGAACAGTTACCAACGCCCTTGCTTCTGCTTTTGTCGGTTCGCTTGGCGGTGGGAAATCGTTCTGTAACAATCTTCTAGTGTATTATTCGGTTCTCTTTGGGGGACATGCGGTTATCTTAGACCCAAAAAGTGAGCGTGGCAACTGGAAAGAAACGCTCCCAGAAATCGCCCATGAAATCAATATCGTAAACTTAACCAGCGATAAAGACAATGCAGGACTTCTTGACCCGTTTGTGATTATGAAGAATGTAAAGGACGCTGAAAGTCTGGCAATCGACATCTTAACATTCCTTACGGGTATTTCCTCTAGGGACGGCGAAAAATTCCCCGTGTTACGAAAAGCGGTTCGTTCCGTTACCCAGAGCGACAGTCGGGGCTTGCTCCATGTGATAGACGAGCTACGCCGTGAAGATACGCCCATATCAAGAAATATCGCAGACCATATCGACAGCTTCACAGACTACGACTTTGCACACCTGCTGTTTTCAGACGGTACGGTGGAAAATGCTATCAGTCTGGATAATCAGCTTAATATCATTCAAGTAGCAGACCTTGTGTTGCCAGATAAAGATACCACTTTTGAGAAATACACGACCATTGAATTATTGTCGGTGTCTATGCTGATTGTGATTAGTACCTTTGCCCTTGATTTTATCCATTCGGACAGAAGTATTTTTAAGATTGTAGACCTTGACGAAGCATGGGCGTTCTTAAATGTGGCACAAGGCGAAACCTTATCAAATAAGCTGGTTCGTGCTGGGCGAGCTATGCAGGCAGGCGTTTATTTCGTTACACAATCTTCTGGGGACGTGGCAAAGGAAAGTCTGAAAAACAATATCGGCTTGAAGTTCGCTTTCCGTTCTACTGACATCAACGAGATAAAACAGACCTTAGAATTTTTCGGTATCGACAAGGACGACGAAAACAACCAGAAACGGCTTCGTGATTTGGAGAACGGACAATGCTTATTGCAGGACTTATACGGGCGTGTCGGTGTAGTGCAGATACACCCAGTTTTTGAAGAACTGCTACACGCCTTTGATACCAGACCGCCCGTGCAGAGAAATGAGGTGGAGTGATGAAAGAAAGGATAAAAGGTGCGTTCACAAAAAAGAAGATTTTCCACGTTCTCAAAATGGCTCTGTTCGTGGTGGCACTCTCCCTTATCCTGCTTTCACTTCTGGGGACGGTGGCTCATGCGACGGGGCTTGTGGACGATACCATAAACGCAGAAAATCTTTACTCAAAATATCCCCTTTCCAACTACCAGCTTGATTTTTATGTGGATAATAGCTGGTCGTGGCTTCCGTGGAACTGGCTGGACGGAATTGGAAAATCGGTGCAGTACGGACTTTACTGCATTACCAACTTTGTCTGGACGATAAGCCTTTATTTAAGCAATGCCACAGGGTATGTGGTGCAGGAAGCCTATAAGCTGGACTTCATCAACGATATGGCAGACAGTATTGGAAAAAGCATACAGACCCTTGCAGGTGTAACACAGAACGGTTTTTCCAGTTCTGGCTTCTATGTTGGTTTTCTGCTTCTCATTATCTTAGTGGTAGGACTTTATGTTGCATATACGGGACTTATCAAACGGGAAACCAGCAAAGCACTTCATGCTGTTATCAACTTTGTTGTGGTATTTGTGTTGTCCGCTTCGTTTATTGCCTATGCTCCCGATTACATCAAAAAGATAAATGAATTTTCATCAGACATCAGTACCGCTTCACTTGATTTGGGAACAAAAATCATGCTCCCCAACTCTGACAGCGAGGGCAAGGACAGCGTGGACTTGATACGGGACAGCCTATTTTCTATTCAAGTGGAACAACCGTGGCTCTTGCTTCAATTCGGTAACAGCAACGCAGAGGAAATCGGGACAGACCGTGTAGAAGCTCTTGTATCGGCAAGCCCAGAGGACGAGGACGGGAAAACCAGAGAGGAAGTCGTGAAAACAGAAATCGAGGGCAACGACAACAACAATCTGACGATACCGCAGGTCGTGAACCGTTTAGGTATGGTGTTCTTCCTACTGTTCTTCAACTTAGGGATAACAATATTTGTATTCTTGCTTACGGGCATGATGTTGTTTAGCCAGATACTTTTTATTATCTTTGCAATGTTTTTACCTATCAGCTTTTTACTTTCCATGATACCGAGTTATGAAAGCATGGCAAAGCAAGCAATCGTAAGGGTGTTTAATACCATAATGACACGGGCAGGAATAACGCTCATTGTAACGGTGGCGTTCAGCATTTCCAGTATGTTTTATAACATCTCCACGGACTATCCGTTCTTTATGATAGCGTTCTTGCAGATAGTATGTTTTGCTGGTATCTATATGAAGCTGGGCGATTTAATGAGTATGTTCTCTTTGAACGCTAACGACAGTCAAAGCATGGGGCGAAGAATTTTCCGCAGACCATATCTATACTTGACACATAGGGCTAGGCGTATGGAAAGACGGCTTGCTGGTGCGGTTACTGCTGGCGGTGTTGCTGGTGCGGTGGCAGGTAGCACGATTTCAAACAGAAAACCGACAAGGAACACAGCTACAAAAGACAGTCGGGGCAATACCACTTCCAGCATGGGACAGCGTGCAGGCTCAAAGGTGGGTGCTGTCTTAGATACGAAAAATAAAGTGAAAGACAAGGCAAATGCTGTCAAAGAAAACATCAAGGATATGCCGACACAGACCGCTTATGCGGTGTATTCCGCAAAAGAAAAGGCAAAGTCCAGCGTGTCTGACTTCAAGCGTGGCATGGTGCAGGAACAGCAGTCCAGACAGTCGGGACGTTTGGAAAAGCAGGAACAGCATAGACAGAATATCGCTGACAAGCGTATGGAGCTTCAAAAGGCACAAGAAGCAAGGCAGGCACAGCGAAAGGCTGACGGATCAGCGACAACGGGAGCTACCCGTCCCCATGAGCGACCAGCCACAGCGACCACTTCAAAAGCAAGTGAGCCAGTCAAGACGAATGTTATCAAAGAGCGTCCGTTATCTTCTGGTGCTTCTGATAGAAAAGCGACCCAGCCTACACAAACAGTACATAGACAGAATGTAGAAAAAGTGGTATCGCAGGAAACACGCCAGAATTACACAAAAGACCGTAGGACAAAGGTTCAGCAGACGCAAACCGTCCAAAAGAACCAGCAGACAACAGAGAAAACTCCTAACCTTGTGATGAAGAAAGGACAGAAGAAAAAATGAAACTGAAACATATCGCTATCATTGGCAGTCTGTTTCCTATCCTCTTTTCTCTGGTGCTTTTCTTTGGTGTGTTGATTAGTGCGGACAGCGACGACGAGAACAGCAATTTTTCTTCTGGCATTACGGGTATGAACTTATCCGCAGAAGTCTTGAAACATCAGCCTATGGTAGAAAAATACGCCAGAGAAAACGGTATTTCCGAGTATGTCAATGTGCTGTTGGCTATCATTCAAGTAGAAAGTGGCGGTACGGCAGAAGATGTTATGCAGAGTTCGGAAAGTCTTGGCTTACCGCCCAACTCTTTAGATACGGAAAGTTCAATCAAGCAGGGGTGTAAATATTTTGCGTCCCTGCTTTCTTCTTGCAAAAATCAAGGTATCGACGATTTGAATGTAGCGATACAGTCTTATAACTATGGCGGTGGTTATGTGGGATATGTGGCAGGAAAAGGAAAGAAACACACTTTTAATCTTGCGGAAAATTTTGCCCGTGAGAAATCGGGTGGAAAGAAAGTAACCTATACCAACCCGATAGCTGTTGCGAAGAACGGGGGCTGGCGGTATGGCTATGGAAATATGTTCTATGTGGAATTAGTCAATCAGTATTTAACTGTTTCGCAGGTATCGGGAGAGCTGGCACAAAAGGTAATGAATGAAGCGTTGAAATATCAAGGCTGGAAATATGTGTATGGCGGTAGCAATCCCAACACTTCCTTTGACTGTTCGGGACTGACGCAATGGTGTTATGGAAAAGCTGGTATCTCCTTACCGAGAACGGCACAAGCACAGTATGACGCTACCCAACATCTTCCACTTTCGCAGGCAAAGGCTGGGGACTTGGTGTTTTTTCATTCTACCTATAATGCTGGAAGTTATGTAACACACGTTGGTATTCTCGTTTCGCCGACACAGATGTACCATGCAGGCAACCCGATAGGATATGCAGACCTAAGTAGTAGTTACTGGCAACAGCACTTAATCGGTGCAGGACGAGTAAAACAATAGAAAGGACTTGAAAATATGTTTAAGAAGAATAAGAAACAGACAGAAACTATCAAAGAACCAAAAGAAAAAAAGGTGCGTACTGTTAAGGTAGGCACACATAAGAAAGCCGTGATTGCGTTGTGGGTGGTACTTATTGCAAGCGTGAGTTTTGGGGTGTATAAGAATTTTACTGCTATCGACCAGCACACGACCCACGAAAAAGAAATCATTGAACTTCGCTTGCAGGACACCAACGGGATAGAAAATTTCGTGAAGAATTTTGCGAAGTCCTATTACACATGGAATAACAGCAAAGAAGCGATTGAATCAAGGATGCAGGCAATAAACGGTTATCTGACAAAGGAATTGCAGGACTTGAATGTTGATACAATCAGAACGGATATACCGACCAGCTCCACAGTTACAGATGTGATTGTATGGAGTATCGAACAATCGGGAACGGACACTTTTTCTGCTACCTACGAAGTAGATCAGCAGATAAAAGAGGGAGAAAAGACAAGCAATGTGAAAGCAACCTATACCGTAAAAGTCCATATAGACGCTGACGGGGATATGGTAATCGTTCAGAACCCTACCCTTGCACCAGCAATCGAAAAATCAGACTATGAGCCTAAGACACCAGAAGCAGACGCAAGTGTAGACGCTGATACTGTAAACGACGCTACCGCATTTCTGGAAACATTCTTTAAGCTGTACCCAACAGCGACGGAAAAAGAGCTTGCTTACTATGTATTGGGAAATGTGATTGAACCTATCGGCAGGGACTACATTTATTCTGAACTGGTAAACCCTATCTTTATAAAGGACGGCGACAATGTGAAAGTCAAGGTTGCGGTAAAATTCATTGATAATCAGACAAAAGCGACGCAGGTATCGCAGTATGAGCTTGTGCTACATAAGGATAGTAACTGGAAGATTGTAGGATAAATGATATAGCGTGCATTTCCTATCAGATTTGCACGCTTTTACAAAACGACAAGAAAACTGTGCAAAAATATTGACTTGTAATGACCGAATGCTATAATATAAATGACAAGTGTACTTGGTATTATTTGAAAGGAGCGTTATATAATGGATAAAGAAAAAATACTATCACAAAACAAAAAAGAGAATCTATATCTTGATGAATACGAAAAACATATTAAACTTCAAGGGAAATCTTTTGGCTTAATGTTTGTTTTATTTATCTGCATTTTAATTCTTTTCATTAAAGCAGTTTGTAAAGAACCTTACTATGATATAATGACAATTATTGGGTCTGTGGCATTTGGCTCTATGGGTTATGAAGCACATATTTCAAAAAATAAATCCAAATTTGTTATTGCTTTATTCTTTCTTCTATTTATGGGGTATTACTTTTATAAATTTTTAATGATAGGTTTATAGAATGGACGAACATTTAATTTTGCGAAACAGATTAAAAACTGTACGAAAAGAAAAAAAATTATCACAAACAGAATTAGCTGAACTAGTCGGGGTTTCTCGGAATACAATTAGTTCTATTGAAACTGGACAATTTAATCCAACAGCAAAATTGGCATTAGTGCTTTGTATAGCTTTAGATAAAAAATTTGAAGAATTATTTTATTTTGATTAAAGGAGAGAACGATTATGGAATTAGAGGAATTGATTGTTGAAATAGTTATAGGATTGTTTTTACTTTTTTATATCTTATCAAATAGGAATAAAAGAGAATATTACTTTATTACATGGTTATCATTATACACAACTTGACCCTAAAGATAAAAAGGTGTTTACAAAAAAAATAGGAATAGGCACTTTACTGGTTAGTATTGGTATTCTTGTTATGCCGATTATCAATTTAATCTCTCATTCTGAATTAGGCTATTACATAGGTCTTATTTTGATTGTTGTAGGAGTGTTTTATATCATATTCATCATTGTAAAATACAACGGAAAACTTATTAGCTTTAAAAAGTAGAATTGAGGTATGAATATGATAGGACTGAACAAAAGAGATATAAAAAAGGCATTGAAAGCTGGTGCAAAAGCTGGCGGTGTATCATTGGCTGATGTTCGGGCGGATATTGAAGCTACGATTGATGAAGCTATGAATAGCACCGACCCAGAGGTGCAGGCAAATTTCAAAAAGTATTTTGGGAATAAACGCCCTACACCAGAAGAATATATTTATAAGATTACCAAAAAGACAAAAGTGTAATACAAAACAAATGCTGTAAGGGGGATTGTATTATGGAACATTTTAAGCGAAATTCTATACAATCATACACTACCTAATAGCATTTTATTAAAAACTGAATATCTTACAGCTTTAATAGCTCGTATAAAACTATATGTTTTGTGCGGGCTTTTTTCATACCAAAAAAAATTTTTTTAATTTTTCGGTTTCAACTTAACAAATCACACCTGCCGTTCCCTATATGGTGCGGAAAGAGGGATAACCACTTTTCACGTCGTAACGGAAAGGGGGTGAGATTGATGAAACCGTCTGACTTCCAGAAAACAGTTCAATGCCGTTTTGAAAGTTGTTTGAAGAAAGTTGTCCGACATGTTGTTAAGGACTATCAGAAGAAATTAAAACGACGACAAAAGGAAGAAACACTCTTTTGTGAACTTCCAGAAATCGTTGTAGAAAATCTGGCTGTCTGGGACGACTATGATACGGACTATACGATTTTCAATGTATGCGGTAATGATATTCGTGTCTATGATGATGAATTGGCAGAAGCCTTGAAACAGTTATCCGAGCGTAACCGTGAAACTTTGCTGATGTATTACTTCTTGGAAATGAACAACGAAGAAATTGCAAAAAAGCAGAATATTTCCAGAAGCGGTGTATTCCAAAATCGACATAACTCATTGGTACTTATGAAAAAATTACTAAAGGAGAAACAGTAAAATGAAGCAAACATTTAAGAAGCCGTCCTACTATTTGCTTTCACAAGCAATGGACGGAGACGAAAAAGCGATTGAAAAGATACTGGCATTTTATGACCCGTACATATCAAAGTGCTGTCTGCGTCCACTCTATGATGAATACGGCAATGTTTATATTGTTGTAGATATGGAATTAAAGGGACTTATCAGAGAAGCACTTATCAAAATGATTTTAGGGTTTGATATCGCCTTAGAAATCGAAGAAGAATAACAAGCAGTAACCGCAGAGTATGATTTGTTCAATCCCCTCTTTCCTGCTCTGCACCTGCTTTTACATGAAAGCAACACGCTTTCGCCACAGCTCTTTGACAACTGAATAAAGCAGACAGATACGTTTGTGAGATAGCGAGCCACGGGGACTGTACGCCACGACCTTTTCAAAAGAAAGCGAGCGACCCACGCAGTGATCCGAGAGCGACTGTTGGAAAAGTCGTTTTGCCACGACCTATCCTCACAGAATAATGATACGTCCGCATGGTGCGGTTCTGCCCACAAGAATGGGAATAGTTGAGATACTAACGGAGCTTTCCAAAGCCGTCTGTCTGCTTCTGTAACATTGTGAAAAACACGCATATTGGATAAACCTATGTGCGTATGTTGAGAATAGATAGCTGACTAAGGGGGCTGATAACTTGGCTAAAAAAGAACCTGCACAATATATCGTAGAACGGGAATTTTTAGGTAAATTTTCCGTAGAGGAATTGCTTGTCCGTATCGTGAAATCTCATGTAAAAAAAGGACTATCAAGAGGGTAAAACCCTTGAAAACAATGGAAAGAAGCCGTACTTTATGGTATAATATTATCATAGGTACGGCAGTTGAATAGGTGGAAAAATGATTTATCAAAAAGGTTCAAACTTATTTAACGTGGCTATTTATATCAGATTATCACGAGAGGACGGAGATAAGGAAGAAAGCGATAGTGTAGGAAATCAGAGAAAACTTTTAACAGAATATGTGAACAAGCATGATGACTTTATCTTATATGATGTTTATATTGATGACGGTTTTACGGGAACGAATTTCAATAGACCAGACTTTCATAGAATGATTGCTGACATTGAAGATAACAAGGTAAGTTGTGTTGTTGTAAAAGACCTTTCCCGTTTCGGACGAGATTACATTGATACGGGGCGATATTTGGAAAGAATATTTCCAGAGCTTAATGTTCGTTTTATTTCTGTAACAGATAATATTGATAGTATGAAGCAGGCATACGATATGTTACTTCCTATTAAAAATATATTCAACGAGCAGTATGCCAGAGATATTTCTAATAAAATTCAAGCGACTGTAAAATCAAAGCAGAAAGCAGGAGAATTTATCGGAGCTTTTACAAGTTATGGTTATAAGAAATCTCCTGCAAATAAAAATAAACTTGTGATTGATGAATATGCGTCCGAAGTTGTAAAAAGAGTATTTACTATGTATGCACAAGGAATAGGAAAACAAAGCATTGCCAAAACACTAAATGCAGAGGGTATCCTTTGTCCGTCGGAATATAAAAAGCTCAACGGCGAAAATTACAAAAATTGCAACCGTTTAGAGAAAACTTCTTATTGGACATATTCCACGATTAAAGTGATGTTACAAAATGAGCTTTATATTGGAAATATGGTACAAGGAAAGAAACATCAACGAATGAGAAGCAAACAGCGTCCAGTTGAGAAAGAAAACTGGATAAGGGTTGAAAATACCCATGAACCGATTATAGACCGTCAACTGTGGGGTAAGGTACAAAAACTGCTGACGAAAAAGCATAGGGATATTGATTTAGAAACAAATAAAAATATCTTTGCAGGTTTTATCAAGTGTGGCGATTGTGGTCGGGCAATGATGAAAAATTTCTGGCGACGTGCTGACGGAAGTAAGTCCTATTCATTCTATTGTGGGACTTACAAAAGAAGTGGAAAAGATTATTGCACTCCGCACACGCTCCCGTTTCAAGTATTGAATGATATTGTGTTGGGAGATTTAAAGCAGATTATCCGCAATGTAGAGAACTTGCAGGAACTTGTAAAATCACAATCTTTCACAGCAACAAAAATCAGAAAATCAACAGACATAGAACTGACAAAGTTAAAAGCAGAGCTTGAAAGAGTGAAGAAGTTGAAAAAGTCAATTTATGAAGATTACAAAGACGAACTGATTTCTAAAGAAGAATTTCTTTCTTATCGAGAGGACTATCAACAAAAAGAAACGCTTTACTCCAAACAAATTGAAACGCTGGAAGAAAAGAAAAAGGAAAGTGTAACAGAAGATGTTTTTGAAACACCGTGGTTAAGGCGGTTGTTGGAACTGAAAGACATTGAAGAATTAGACAGAGATATTATTGTGGAAATGATAGACCAGATAACAGTTTATGAAAACCGCAAACTTAAAATCTCATACAACTTCGGAAATGAACTGGAACATTTATTTTCAAGCGTTTACTGTGAGGACTTGGAGAAAAAGGCTATCTAATCTCAATACATTTCTAACTCCCCATATATACTGGGGAATACATATCACAATTTGCGTAAACTACAACCAGCACATGGAGGTCAGGATCCGGGAGCTGTATATAAAGGCCGTCAGGAAAAGGATGATAATCTGAAACTGGCACTTGCAGTAGGAGAAATTCTGGAGAGAAACGGCATAGATGTTTCTTATACAAGAACTACAGATATTTATCAGACTCCTTTTGAAAAAGCACAGCTTGCGAATCAGGCAGGAGTTGATTATTTTATCTCTTTTCACAGAAACAGCAGTCCGAAAGATAATCAGTATCAGGGAGTCGAAGTGCTTGTCTATGATAAAAGCGGAATTAAGTATCAGATGGCAGAAAATATTGTAGGAGCACTTGGCGAACTGGGATTTCGCGAGATAGGAGTAAAAGAACGTCCGGGGCTGGTAGTGCTGAGACGTACAAAAATGCCGGCACTGCTGATAGAAACCGGATTTATCAATTCTGATGGGGATAATCAACTGTTTGATGAGAAATTTCAGGAAATTGCACAGAGTATTGCGGACGCGATTCTGGGAACTCTGGATGAGGAGACGGTAAACGAACCTCTCTATTACAGAGTACAGACCGGTATTTTTCGAAATCGTGAAAATGCGGACCGTATGCTGTACCAGCTGCTGGAAAAAGGATATCCTTCGTTTCTGTTATATGAAAATGATCTGTATAAAGTGCAGACAGGAGCCTATCAGCAGATTGGAAATGCGATCGCAATGGAACAGAGACTTCGGGATGACGGATACAGTACGATCATTGTGACAAAATAAAGTAACAGAAGCAGAAAAGCGTTGCCGGGAACAGGAAGAAAGTTGTTGTCTGTATGCTGTGATTTTATGAGAAGTTTTGATATAAATTTGCAGTGTCGATATCTGGAATCTTACCTTGATCCGGATATTTATGATATAATTGTTACCAGTTGCTGTTCTTCTGGTAAAATGGAAAAATAGAGAAATATAAAAATACAAAAGAATGGAGAGAGAAGCGAGAATGAAAGAGGAATATGGAAAGTTTCTGGCTCAGATGGAAGAATTTATTTTTGCGGAAAAGAAGCCGGAAAAAGCAGATATTATTTTTGTACCCGGTAATGGATATCCACAGATGGCAGAGAAGGCGGCGCAGTTATACAGACAGGGACTGGCTGCCTTTGTCCTGCCAAGCGGCAGATACAGTGTTGTGACCGGAAAGTTTTCGGGTGTACTGGCGAAAGAGGATGTCTATGATGAGGATTATGAGACAGAATGGGAATTTCTGAAAGAAGTACTGGTAAAAAACGGTGTTCCGATGGAAAACATTCTCAGGGAAGATCAGGCAACTTTTACTTATGAAAATGCTATTTATTCCAGACAGGTAACGGACAGCAGAAATCTGAAAATAGAAAAGGCGATTTTGTGCTGCAAAGCGTATCATGCGAGAAGGTGCCTGATGTATTATCAGTTGCTGTATCCGAATACTGAGTTCTTTGTAGTACCGGTGGACGCAGATGGAATCACCAGAGAGAACTGGCTGGAAGGGGAAGAAGGAATCAACGCGGTTACAGGGGAAGTATCCAGGATTGTGAAACAGTTTTCACTGATGTTAAAAAAACAGGAGTAAAAAAGAAAAATAAAAAGGCGCTGATATTAGATTCAGATTTTCAGATATAAAGAATCGCTACATACTATGTATAACAGACATAATACATGAAAGATAGTTCTTTTTCTGAAAACTGTAGCATTAATACCAGGCCTTTTTATTTGTTTGTATCTGTTCTGCACTTTGTGGATAATATTTTGTCTACAGGTCTGACAGAGGCTAATTATTTTCTTTTGGAGCTTCTGATTTCTCCGGAAGCCAGATATGGACAAGTTCAATCCTGTTTTTGTCCAGATGGTCTACGACAAGGCGAATACCGTTTTCAAGGGTAACGGACTGACCTTCTTTCGGAAGGCAGTCAAGCTGTTCGATGATGTAGCCGCCGATGGAGTCATAATCTTCGGATTTCAGGTGGATACCAAGGGTTTCGTTGATATCGTCCAGTTTGGCAGAACCCTGGACTGCATATTCTCTGCCTGGCTGGATTTCTTTAATATCCTCATCCTCATCTTCATCATATTCATCGCGGATCTCGCCTACGATTTCCTCAAGAAGATCCTCGAGTGTGACCAGACCTGCTGTGGCACCATATTCATCGAGTACGATTGCCAGATTGACGGATGCTTTACGCATTTCGATCATCAGGTCAGCAGTGGCTTTATATTCATAAGTAAAATATGGTTCACGGAGAATGCTGCGAACGGAAAATGGCTTGTCCTTCGGGTAGACCAGGAGATCTTTCATATTGATGATTCCAATCACATTATCTGTGTTGTCCTCATAAACCGGGAAACGGGTATGCATATCTTCCGTAAAAACAGCCATAAGTTCTTCATAAGTAGAATCAATATTTACAAAAGCCATATCAATTCGTGGTATCATGACATCTCTGGCAGTGGAATCTCCGAAATCAAATACATTGTAGATCATCTGTTTTTCTTCATTTTCGATCACGCCCTGTTTCTCACCGACATTTACAAGGGTACGAAGTTCATGTTCGGTCATTGCGTTGGTCTGAGCGTTAGGGTCGATGTGAAAGAGAAGGAGGACACCGGAAGTTATTTTATTGACAATGAACACAACCGGGGTCAGAATAAACATCAGGCCATATATGATCCGCGCATATGCGAGAGAAAGCTTCTCAGCATGGATGGTTGCCATATTTTTAGGTGTGATCTCTCCGAAAATCAGGATCAGCAGGGTGAGGACTCCGGTTGCCGCTCCTACATAAGCATTTCCCAGAACTTTAATGGTAAGGGTAGTCATGAGAGAAGAAACAGACATATTTACAATGTTGTTTCCGATCAGGACGGCACTGAGCATTTTGGGAGAATTGGAGATGACTTTTTCGAGAATAGCAGCCCTTTTATCTCCCTGTTCTGCAAGAGATTGTATTCTTATTTTATTGACGGTTGTCATTGCGGTTTCTGCCGAGGAAAAAAAGGAAGAAAGAGCAATCAAGATCACGATGGTGACAGCCTGAAAGATAATACCTGAGTCCAATAACATTCACTCCTTTTAACGATTGATTTTAGACTGCGTTTTAACCAGATGAGCTGACATCTTAAATGAACGGTCAGGAGTCAGGTGGATATCGCAATGAAAGCAGGAAACCTTCCTGCAGGAAATTTACCTGATCCGGTTAAAAACAGACAGTCATAAACAGTTAATAAAGAATATACATGATTTTCTGTGAAAAATCAAGGGAAGGTTCCGGAGAAGACCAGAAGAAACGGGACAACTCTCCTTATTATATGGATGGAAAAAAATATAAAATAGGGGTGTCGAAAAATTTAGATTTGTGCTATAATTCATTTGACAAAAATCGGAAAAATATATTACAAAATCTTTACAAATAAGTAAAAACTTGATAATATATAAGCATACAATATGATCATGTCATATATCAAAGGAGAAATTCCTTCAGAAGTGGCTGCGCAGATTATATGGAAAAAATGTACATCTGTATACCAAAGAATGACAGAATCATAAAACAGCAGTTAAAGAAGAGTCATAACAGTTATAAAAATCATCATAGGAAAAATAAAAATATAAAAAGATAAAGATTACAGATTTATAAAGATTGTAGAGGTGCGAAATGTCAAACAGAAATAAAACAATGAAAAAAAATAAGAAATCAGCAGAAAGAAAAGCTTGTTTATTAGCGGCAATCGCTTTGTCAGCAGCGTTGTTTGGAGGACAGCTTCCGATGGAGACACTGCCCGTATATGCTCTTGAGTCGCAGGACGACACACCAGGATCCGTGATACCGGATAATATTACCATTGATCAGCCAATGGCACTGGCAGATATCGGGCTTCCGGGAATTGCTTATGGAACACTGGAATGGGCTGATGGAAGTTATGTGCCAGACAGGAGAGTGCAGTCCTGCGCCGTGGTCCTGACACCGGCACAGGGAGTAGATTTAAGCAATGTATCCGGATGGGATGCAGCTACAGAAACTGTGACAGGACATATTAACGTAATCGTGAGCAGTTTTTCAGAAAAAGCGGATAGTTCTGCAGATGATACTGCAACAGAAATTACAGGAACTCCTTCTGGTGAATATGAAGAAAATACAGAGCTGCCGACACTTGGCGTTACGGGAACTCCGGCTCCGTCTGTGACAGGAACTTCAGATGCAGATGGATCAGACATTCTTGTTCCGGCTGATGGTTCTCTGGATGCAAAAGATGACGGAGAGGATTCTTCCGATGCAGATGCCACAACAGAAAACACAATAGAAGATAAAAAAGAGGATTCTCAGGCTGAGGATTCCGAAGATGAAAATTCTGAAGATGATTCTGAGAAAAAATCTGAAGATGGTGAAGACCAGGATATGGTTTCCGATGATGACGCAGATACAGTAGATCAGGATGATGAAAATCAGAAAGATAACTCCGGTACCAGTGATGAAGAAAATGATAATGATAATAACATTTTTGACAATCCGATCGAACCGGATGCAAAAGATGACAGACCATCTGATGTCGAGAAGGATTTATCTGATGAAGAAAAAGCAGCCCGTGCAGAGCTGAATCATACCTGCGACGGCATTACGGTGAGTGGGATCAATCTTCCATGGTATGTACAGTTCCGCGTATCCAGCGGAGACAGTTATCAGTTTGCAAATGAGTCAGATGCCATGATTTTCCAGTCTTATGAGTTTGAATTATGGGATCTTCAGAATAATACAGAATATGAGATTCCAAGTGGTGAATATATCAGTGTGACAGTTCCGGTAAAAGCAGGCTATGATTACACGATCGAGCATCTTCTGGATAATGGGGCTACAGAAACGATCATTCCAAGTGTGGACGGAGATACGATGGTGTTCAGCACACATTCTTTCAGCCCGTTTGGAATTGCAGGAAGCAAACAGCTTGTAGGTCCTGACACCGGAGATACTACAGAAGATTCCGATACAGCGGAAACTGCAACACCGACACCTACAGTATCCGCGCAGACAACACCGGCATCGGGAAATCAGTCTGTAGATATGAATGGCAATAATGATAATAACAGTGCGGATACCGACAGCGATAACGGTAATACAGACAGTAACAACAATAATAACAATAACAACAATAATAACAATAACAATAGCAGCACGGATGCCGACAATGAAAACCTGACTGATAACAGTGGCAGCGGTTCTTCTGTTACACAGACAGACAGTACTTCAGCTAAGGACAGCAAGACAGTAAATACCGGAGATACCACAACAATTCTCCCGTTTGTTGTCCTGTTTCTTGCAGCAGCGGTGATCGCAGGAGTGGTTGTATTCATAAAAAGAAAAAAGAAATAGAAATAAAGGAAAGAAAAAATCATTCTGACAGGTTGAAAAGCAAGAGATGAAAACGGCAGGCGGTGCATCCGTAACATAAATCCTCTTCAGTTTCCATATAGTTTAATCAGGAGGGGATTTATGAAAATAAGAGCAGTTTTAAAATCATTGCTGTTTTCCTATGCACTGACAGGCGTGTCCCTGTTGCTGCTGGCGTTTCTGCTGTTTACGTTTGATCTCGGAGAGACGGCTGTGGATGCGGGAATCATCGTGGTGTATGTGTTTGCCTGCTTCATGGGCGGCTTTATGGCTGGCAGGATGGTGCGCAAAGATAAGTATCTGTGGGGCGTGGCAACAGGCATTGCGTACTATTTTCTTCTACTTGTAGTATCTTTTGCCGCAAAGGGAAAATGGGACATGAGTGTGGCCCATGCAGTGACGACTTTTTTTATGTGTCTGGGCGGTGGCACACTTGGAGGAATGTTGTCGTAAAAAAAGACTTTCAAAATGAAAAAATATATGGTATACTATGCCAAGAATATAATTACATAAGGAGGATAGAGTGATGGAACATATCAAAACCCTGAATACAAAGAATTTACAGAACACAGTAAAGAAAGGTGGATGTGGCGAGTGCCAGACTTCCTGCCAGTCCGCATGTAAGACTTCCTGTACAGTAGGAAACCAGAGCTGCGAGCACAAATAAGACCAGCTATGGAAGAAAAGAGATAAGCAGCGGAGCAGAACCTCCGCTGCTTATCTTACGCTTAGAAAGGATTTTAATAAGAAATGAGTCTGATTCACCGTTACAAAAGTAATGGCTTTAATATCGTACTTGATATTAACAGTGGCTGTATTCATCTGGTAGATGAGGTTACATATGAGGTACTTCCGTATCTGGAAGAAGGCCTCTCCACAGAAGCTATTGTAGAGAAACTGGGAGACCAGTATAAAAAAGAAGATATTGAGACATCCGTAAAGGAATGTGAGAAGCTTAAAGAAGATGGAATGCTTTTCACCAGAGATGTTTATGAGAGTGCAATTGAAGAATTTTCAAACAACCGGCAGACCGTTGTAAAAGCATTGTGCCTGCACATTGCGCATGACTGCAATCTGGCCTGCCGCTATTGTTTTGCCGAAGAGGGAGAATATCATGGCAGAAGAGCCCTGATGTCCTATGAAGTCGGAAAGAAAGCTCTTGATTTCCTGATCGCCAATTCCGGTTCCAGAAGAAACCTGGAAGTGGATTTCTTTGGCGGCGAGCCTCTGATGAACTGGAAGGTTGTAAAAGACCTGGTAAAATACGGCAGAGAGCAGGAACAGCTTCATAATAAGAAATTCCGTTTCACACTGACCACAAACGGAGTACTTCTGAATGATGAAGTTATGGAATTCTGTAATAAAGAGATGGCGAACGTAGTACTGAGTGTGGACGGACGTAAGGAAGTTCATGACTATATGCGTCCATTCAGAAAAGGTGCCGGAAGCTATGACCTGATTATGCCGAAATTCCAGAAATTTGCAGAATCCAGAAACCAGGACAAGTATTATGTGAGAGGTACTTTTACCCATCATAATCTTGATTTCTCAAAGGATGTGCTTCATCTGGCGGATCTTGGATTTAAACAGATTTCTGTAGAGCCTGTAGTTGCGGCAGATACAGAAGAGTATGCGATCCGTGAGGAGGATATCCCGCAGATCATGGAAGAGTATGATGTTCTTGCAAAAGAGATGATCAAGAGAGAAAAAGAGGGAAAAGGATTTAACTTCTTCCACTTTATGATCGATCTTACAGGCGGTCCTTGTGTATATAAGAGACTGTCAGGCTGCGGTTCAGGAACAGAGTACCTGGCTGTAACACCGTGGGGTGATTTTTACCCATGTCACCAGTTTGTCGGTGAAGAACAGTATCTCATGGGAAATGTAGATGAAGGTATCACAAAGCCGGAGATCCAGAAAGAATTCGGCGGATGCAACGTTTATACAAAGAAGGACTGCAAGGAATGTTTTGCACGTTTCTACTGCAGCGGCGGATGCGCTGCAAATGCCTTCCATTTCCAGGGAGATATCAAAGGAAATTATGAAATCGGATGCGAACTCCAGAGAAAACGTGTGGAGTGCGCTATCATGATAAAAGCCGCACTGGCATGTGACTAATCGTAACACCAGTGGACAGAAATCTGTCTGACTGATACCGCCGTCGGCTGTTATCATAACAGAGAATGGCTGGCAGGCGGCCGAACATGACCGCGGACAAAAAATCAAGAAGGGAAAAGAACTATGAAAAAAAGTAAAGGAATCGTAGTGCTGCTTCTGACACTGATCCTGACTGTGTTCTTTTGCTTTACTGCAGCCGTAGGTATCGGTCCTACCGGAACCGGTGCAGCAAAACATATCAACACAGGTCTTGATCTTGCCGGTGGTGTCAGCATTACCTACCAGGCCAAGGAGAGCAATCCGACAAGCGAAGAGATGTCTGATACGAAATACAAGCTACAGAAGCGTGTAGAGCAGTACAGCACAGAGGCTCAGGTATACCAGGAGGGATCAGACCGTATTACAGTTGAGATCCCTGGTGTTACAGATGCAGATACTATTCTGAATGATCTGGGTAAACCAGGTTCTCTGTATTTCATCACAAAAGAAGATGCTGACGGAAACCAGAACTTTACAACAGGACAGAACGGATATGTTCTCTCCAGAACCATGGATGAGATTAAAGAATCCGGAAGTGTTGTACTGGAAGGTTCTGATGTGGCAGACGCACAGGGCGGTGCCATCCAGAATCAGAGCACAAGTGCGAAAGAATATGTGGTAAGTCTTACTCTTACTTCTGACGGAGACAACAGCGGTAAAGCGAAATTTGCAGAAGCTACAAAAAACAATGTAGGAAAGCAGATCGCAATCGTATATGATAACCAGATCATCAGTGCACCGAACGTAAACGAAGAGATCTCCGGTGGTAAAGCACAGATCAGCGGTATGTCTGACCTGGAAGAAGCACAGAACCTTGCTTCTTATATCCGTATCGGTTCTCTGGGACTGGAACTGGAAGAACTTCGTTCCAGCGTGGTAGCTGCACAGCTTGGTGAGGAAGCAATCTCCACTAGTGTTCTTGCAGGTGCGATCGGTCTGATCATTGTCATTATCTTCATGATCATTGTATATCGTGTACCTGGTGTGGTTGCAGGTATTGCACTGATCCTTTATACATCTTTAATGCTGATCACACTGAATGCCTTTGATATCACTCTTACCCTGCCGGGTATCGCAGGTATCATTCTTGGCATCGGTATGGCGGTGGATGCCAACGTTATTATTTATGCACGTATCCGTGAGGAAATCGGTGCGGGCGTATCCGTAAGAAATTCCATCAAGTCCGGTTTCAGCAAGGCTTTCTCCGCGATTTTCGATGGAAATATTACAACCCTGATCGCATCCTTCGTGCTGATGTGGCTGGGTTCCGGTACCGTTAAGGGATTCGCCTATACACTTGCCCTTGGTATCGTAATTTCCATGTTTACAGCACTGGTTGTGTCCAGATTTGTTGTAAATGCACTTTATGCAGTTGGTGTACGTGACCCGAAATTCTACGGATCTGCAAAAGAACGTAAACCAATTGATTTCCTTGGAAAGAAGAAAATATTCTTCATTATTTCCATTATTCTGATCCTGTGTGGACCGGTAGCAATGTTTGCCAACTCACATGCAGGAAACAAAGCATTAAATTACAGCCTTGAGTTCTCAGGCGGTACCTCTACAACTGTTACATTCAACGAAGATATGGACATTAAGACCATTGATTCTGAAGTAACTCCTGTTGTAGAAGAGGTAACAGGTGACAAGAACGTTCAGCCTACAAAGGTAGTCGGAACCAATCAGGTAGTGATCAAGACACGTTCTCTGGATCAGAGCGAACGTGAGGCTCTTCAGAGTGCACTGGTTGAGAAATTCGGTGTAGATGAGAGCACAATCTCCACAGAAAGTATTTCTTCTACAGTAAGCAGTGAAATGCGCCGTGATGCGATCGTAGCCGTTATTGTAGCTACAATCTGCATGCTTCTTTACATCTGGTTCAGATTTAAAGACATCCGTTTTGCAAGCAGTGCGGTACTTGCACTTCTGCATGACGTTCTGGTCGTACTTGCATTCTATGCGATCGCCAGAGTATCTGTAGGTAATACATTTATTGCCTGCATGCTTACGATCGTAGGTTATTCTATCAACGCAACAATCGTCATCTTCGACCGTATCCGTGAGAACCTGCACAGCGGTTCCAGAGAGAAACTGGAGGAGATCGTAAATACAAGTATCACTCAGACACTGACAAGAAGTATTTATACTTCCTTTACAACTTTCGTTATGGTAGCTGTGCTTTATATCATGGGTGTTTCTTCTATCCGTGAGTTTGCAGCACCTCTGATGGTTGGTGTTCTTGTTGGTGCATATTCTTCTGTATGCATTACAGGTGCGTTATGGTTCGTAATGAAGAAAAAATTTGCAGGAAAGGCACAGCCGGCGATCGCCACTGCGTCCACATCCGGAAAATCTTCTTCCAAACCGAAAAAAGCCCGTGATGTATCACAGAAAGACCCGACTCAGCCGAAGAAGAAAAACAGAAAGAGAGTAGCTGAGCGTCTGGCTGCTGAAGAAGCTGCAAAGAATCAGCAGAACAATGATGCTGAATAAAAACAGAAACAATTATCTGGAGAAATGACCAGATAAGTATATCCCGGGGTGTAAAAACTCCGGGATATTTTTTTGATAAAATGATTGCGTGATTTGTAACAAGTGTATTATTATGGAATAACCTGTGAGTGTTTATTGTTATGAAAGTTCGGCGGATATTTGTATTTGAAGCAGAGGATTTTCTGGATCAGGTTAAATTTTAACAGTTTATGATACAAGGAGAACATAGATGGAGAAATGGGTAGTGGCTGCAAAGAAAGCAGACTTTAACCAGATCGGGCAGCAGTTTCATATTGATCCTGTGATCGCGAGACTGATCCGAAACAGAGATGTGGTCGGAGAAGAAAAAATAAGGGAGTATCTGCTTGGAACGGTAGAGGAGATCCCCTCCCCGTGGCTGATGAAAGATATGGAAAAAGCAGTGGATATTCTGGAGAGAAAAATACAACAGCAGGCAAAGATACGGATTATCGGAGATTATGATATCGACGGGGTGACCTCTACATACATTCTGTTGAAGGGCCTGACAAGGATCGGGGCAAATGTGGATACTTATATTCCGGACAGAGTAGCAGATGGTTATGGGATTCATGAGCATCTGATAGACAGAGCCGGGGAAGACGGAATTGACACCATTGTGACCTGTGATAATGGAATTGCCGCTGCTGCGGAGATTCAGATGGCAAAAGATAAGGGGATGACCGTGATCGTTACAGACCATCATGAAATTCCTTACAGGGAAGAAAACGGAGAACGTCAGGTAATACTGCCGCCAGCAGATGCGATCCTGAATCCGAAACAGTACGACTGTCCATATCCGAATAAGAATTTATGCGGTGCGGTGGTTGCTTTCAAATATATCACAGCCCTTTATGAGCGTTTCGGTGTGCCGGAGAAAGAACTGGAAGATTATTATGAGCTGGCTGCTATTGCAACGGTAGGCGATGTCATGGATCTTCAGGGAGAGAACCGGATTCTGGTAAAAGAGGGGCTGAGACGCCTGAAAGAAACAAAAAATCCCGGACTTCAGGAGCTGATACGTGCGAATGCGCTGGAAGATGCAAAGATTACCGCCTATCATATCGGATTTGTGCTGGGACCCTGTATCAATGCCAGCGGAAGACTGGACACGGCTGCACGTTCTCTGCAGCTTCTGAATGCACAGACAATAGAAGAAGCAGCAAAACTGGCAGGTGACCTGACTGCCCTGAATCAGAGCAGAAAGGCACTGACAGAAAAGGGAAAAGAAGAAGCCATCCGTCTGATCGAAACCACAGATCTGAAAAATGACAGAGTTCTGGTTGTCTATCTTCCGGACTGCCACGAGAGCCTTGCGGGGATCATTGCGGGAAGGCTTCGTGAAAAATATCATAAACCTGCCTTTGTTCTGACTCGCGGGGAAACCAGTGCCAAGGGAAGCGGCCGCTCCATAGAGAGCTATTCCATGTATGAGGAACTGGTGAAGTGCGCGGATCTGATGGTGCAGTTCGGGGGACATCCTATGGCAGCAGGACTCTCTATCAAGGAAGAGAACATAGAAGCTTTCCGCAGACAGTTAAATGAAAACTGTACACTGACAGAAGAAAATCTGCGCCCTAAGATTGTGATAGACGTGCCGATGCCGGTTTCCTATATCACAAAAGAACTGGTAGAACAGATTTCTCTCCTGGAACCTTTCGGAAAGGGAAATACAAAGCCGGTTTTTGCGCAGAAAGGTCTGAGAGTTCTGGACAGCAGTATCCTTGGAAAAAACAAAAATGTGGTGAAAGTGAAGCTTCTGGACCCGCAGGGAGTGCCGATGGAAGGAATTTATTTCGGAGAAGCAGAAGAATTTGCCGGATTTCTGAAAGAACATGATACGATCGCAGTGACTTACTATCCGGAGATCAACAGATTCAGGGGCAAGGAAAGCCTTCAGATCATTATTCAGAATTACTGCTGATGAGTAGCAACTTGATTCTGCAATAAAAAGGTGCTATACTATAAAATATTTATAAACTTTTGAGGAAATTTTTCCTGATTTTATCATGAAAGCATTGGAGGAGAGTTAAGATGAAAAAAATTGAAGAATACGTAAGAAGTATACCGGATTTCCCGGAACCGGGAATTATTTTCAGAGATATCACAAGCGTTCTGCAGGATGCAGACGGACTGCAGCTGGCAATCGACTCCATGCAGGAATGTCTGAAAGATGTGGACGTAGATGTAGTGGCAGGTACAGAGTCCAGAGGATTTATCTTCGGAGTGCCGATCGCCTACAATCTTCATAAACCATTTGTACCGATCCGTAAGAAAGGAAAACTTCCATGTGAGACGGTTTCTGCAAGCTATGACCTGGAATATGGCAGTGCAGAGATTGAGATGCATAAGGATTCCATTAAACCGGGACAGAAAGTTGTGATCGTAGATGACCTGATCGCAACCGGCGGTACGATCGAAGCTGCTGTGAAACTGGTAGAACAGCTTGGCGGCGAAGTCGTGAAAATTGTTTTCCTGATGGAACTGGCAGGATTAAAGGGACGTGAGAGACTGAAAGGATACGATGTTGCATCCGTAATTCGCTACGAAGGAAAATAAGCACGCTGATCGTGCAGGACAGGCAGGTGGAACAGATGGCAGATACAAAGATAAGTACAGAAACCCCAAAAGATGACATGCAGGTGGAGAAAGAGAAGCTGGAATCTGTGAAGAGAGCAGATGCTGCGGTGAAATCCATGCATGACTTTACAAGCCCGGAAGTTCTTTATAAAGAACTGATCAGCAGTGTGCTGAAGTATCATCCTTCAACCGATATCTCCATGATCGAGAAAGCATATAAGGTTGCAAGCGAAGCCCACGAAGGTCAGAAAAGAAAGTCCGGAGAACCTTACATTATCCATCCTTTATGTGTAGCCATTATCCTGGCTGACCTGGAGCTGGATAAGGAAACGATCGTGGCGGGTCTTCTTCATGATGCGGTGGAAGATACCTGGATGACCTACGAAGAAGTGGAAAAGGAATTTGGTTCAGAGGTAGCCCTTCTTGTGGACGGCGTTACCAAGCTGGGACAGCTTTCCTATTCTGCTGATAAAGTGGAAGTGCAGGCAGAGAATCTGAGAAAAATGTTCCTTGCCATGGCGAAGGACATCCGTGTCATCCTGATCAAACTGGCAGACCGCCTTCATAATATGCGTACCCTTCAGTACATGAGACCTGAGAAGCAGCAGGAGAAGGCGAGAGAGACGATGGATATCTACGCACCGATCGCCATGCGTCTTGGTATTTCCAAGATCAAGGTAGAGCTGGATGACCTGTCTCTGAAGTATTTAAAACCGGATGTATACTATGATCTGGTTGAGAAAGTTGCACTGCGTAAGAGTGAGCGAGAAGCGTTTGTCGGTGCCATTGTCAAAGAAGTCAAGAAGCACATGGAAGATGCCAACATCAAAGCTCAGGTAGACGGACGTGTCAAACATTTCTTCAGTATTTATAAGAAGATGGTCAATCAGGACAAAACAATTGATCAGATTTATGATCTTTTTGCGGTGCGTATTCTTGTGGATACCGTAAAGGACTGTTACGCAGCTCTTGGTGTCATTCATGAGATGTACAAACCGATTCCCGGAAGATTCAAAGACTATATTGCAATGCCGAAACCGAACATGTATCAGTCTTTGCACACCACACTGATCGGACCGAACGGTCAGCCTTTTGAAATTCAGATCCGTACCTTCGAAATGCACAAAACAGCCGAATATGGTATTGCAGCTCACTGGAAATACAAAGAATCCTCTGATGGAAAAGCTCCGGTAGGAAAGAGCGAAGAAGAGAAGTTAAACTGGCTGCGTCAGATTCTGGAATGGCAGAGAGATATGTCTGATAACAAAGAGTTTATGAGTCTTCTGAAGAATGACCTGGATCTTTTTGCAGACAGTGTTTACTGTTTTACTCCGCAGGGTGATGTCAAGACACTGCCAAGCGGTTCTACTCCTGTAGACTTTGCTTACAGTGTCCACAGTGCGTAGGTAATAAGATGGTAGGTGCCAGAGTAAACGGAAAACTGGTTCCGATCGAATATGAGATCAAGAACGGTGACCGTATCGAGATCATTACCTCCCAGAACTCTCAGGGTCCAAGCCGTGACTGGCTGAAACTGGTCAAGAGTACGCAGGCAAAGAATAAGATCAATCAGTGGTTCAAGAAAGAATTAAAAGAAGATAATATCCTCAAGGGCAAGGAAATGCTTGCGCAGTATGCCCGGGCAAAAGGTTTCAAGATCGTAAACTATACGAAATCGCAGTATCTGGATGCAGTTTTGCGCAAATATGGATTCCGCGACTGGGATTCTGTACTTGCAGCGATCGGTCATGGCGGTCTGAAAGAAGGCCAGGTTTTCAACAAGCTGGTAGAAGCTTATGACAAGGAAAACAAGAAAGCACTTACCGATGAACAGGTGCTTGAAGCGGCAGCAGAGACACAGGAGAAACTTCACATTACCAAGAGTAAAAGTGGAATCGTGGTAAAGGGAATCCATGATGTTGCAGTTCGTTTTTCCAAGTGCTGTAATCCGATTCCTGGAGATGAGATCGTGGGATTTGTTACCAGAGGACGTGGAATCACCATTCACCGTACGGACTGTGTCAATGTGCTGAACATGTCGGAGATGGACCGTACCCGTCTGATCGAGGCGGAGTGGCAGCAGCCGGATAATAAGGTTTCCGAAAAATATATGGCGGAGATTCAGGTCTATGCGAATAACCGTACCGGACTTCTGGTGGATATTTCCAAAATCTTTACAGAACGTAAGATTGATATGCGAAGCATCAACAGCCGTACGAACAAACAGGAGAAAGCTACGATTTCCATGAGCTTTGAGATCGGAAGCAAGGAAGAACTCCGTTCTCTGATCGAGAAGATCCGCCAGGTAGAGAGTGTGCTTGACGTGGAGAGAACCACAGGCTGATGTCACAGAAAGGAATTCGATAAGAAGAATTATGAAGAACTTAGATTTACAGAAATGTATCCTGGGACCGGTATACACGAACTGTTATTTCCTGAAAAATAAAGCCACAGATGAGCTGGTGATCATTGACCCGGCAGACTGCCCTGAGAAAATCGAGCAGAAGGTTTCCCAGATGAACGGGAAACCGGTGGCTGTTCTGCTGACCCATGGACATTTTGACCATATTATGGCTGCGCAGGCAGTAAAGGAGAAATACAACATTCCGATCTATGCCTGCCGTCAGGAAGAAGAAATGTTGCGTGAGCCGTCTGTCAATATGACTGCTCATTATGGCAGAGACTGTTCCATCACCCCGGACAGATTTCTGGATGATCTGGATGTCTTTGAAGTAGCCGGATTTTCCATTCAGATGATCCATACTCCGGGTCATACGAAGGGAAGCTGCTGCTATTATCTGAAAGACGAGGATGTGCTGTTCAGCGGTGATACCGTTTTCTGCGGCTCCGTGGGAAGAACGGATTTTCCGGGAGGAAGCACGGCACAGATCGTAAGAAGTCTGCATAAACTGGTGGATTCACTTCCGGAAGAAACAGAAGTATTTCCGGGGCATGATGCATCTACCACCATTGGTTACGAAAAGAGGTATAATCCATTTGTATAAAATAGGCATTCTGTTTGAGAACAGAGAATTTGAACATGATGTTTATGAATTGATCAAAGCGTTTTATCCCGAAGCGGAGATCCATACTCTTTATGAAAACGATGAAGCAGAGTATGACCTCCGCTTCCGTGTGGAACGGGAGAATGACAATTATATCATAGAATACGAAAGAGCAGAGAACCTGCCGGAACAGGTGACAGAGAAAAAAGGCGTGATTTCCGCAGAAGTGATCACAGATGAAAAAATGGATAAGAACGCAGAAGGCGGAATAAAAGATGCCCATGCTCTGAGAAAAGAGAACAAAGATTCCATTAAATATGCACTGTATCAGCTTTTGGTAAAGCTGACAGGAAGAACGCTTCCGTGGGGAAACCTGACCGGAATCCGTCCTGCCAAGCTGGCAATGGGAATGATCGAATCCGGAATGAAGAATACGGAAGTGGCACAGGAGATGCGGGAGAAATATCTGGTGAGTCCGCAGAAAACAGCACTTGCCATTACAATCGCAAACAGAGAAAGAGAAATACTGAAGGACATTGACTATGAGAACGGATACAGCCTTTATATCGGAATTCCCTTCTGCCCGAGTATCTGCCTGTACTGTTCTTTCAGCTCTTATCCGCTGAAAGTATGGGAGAAAAGGACTGATGAGTATGTAGAAGCTCTCTGCAAAGAAGTAAGAGAGACTGCGCTTATGATGAAGGGCAGAAAGCTGGATACCATCTATATCGGCGGCGGTACACCGACACACTGCTTCCGCACCAGATCCGTAAGCTGCTGGACACAGTGGGAGAAGCCTTTGGATTTGAGGGACTGGCAGAATTTACAGTAGAAGCCGGCAGACCGGACAGCATCACACGCGAGAAGCTGGAGGCAATCCGTGAATATCCGGTAACAAGGATTTCTGTAAACCCACAGACCATGAATCAGGAAACTCTGGAGATCATCGGACGAAAACACACGGTAGACCAGACAAAAGAAGCATTCCATCTGGCAAGAGAGCTGGGATTTGACAATATCAATATGGATCTGATCGTGGGACTTCCGGGTGAAGATATTCATATGGTAGAGCGTACGCTTGCACAGATCCGCGAACTGGCTCCGGACAGCATTACTGTACATTCCCTGGCTGTCAAACGTGCGGCACGTCTGAATATTTTCAAAGAAAAATATCAGGAAATGTCCTTTGAGAACAATCAGGAGATCATGGATCTGACCATGAAAACCGCATATGAGATGGGAATGGGCCCTTACTATCTGTACAGACAGAAGAATATGAAGGGAAATTTTGAAAATGTTGGCTATGCAAAGGTTGACAAAGCCGGAATTTACAATATACTGATTATGGAGGAAAAACAGCCGATCATCGCACTGGGTGCAGGCGGTTCTTCCAAGCTGGTCTTTGACCATGGCAAAAGGATCGAACGTGTGGAGAATGTAAAGGATGTTTCCAATTATATTTCCCGCATTGATGAAATGATCGAGAGAAAACGAAAAGCAATAGCTACCTGGCTGTAGGATGTGGAGGTAACATTTTGGACACAGTACAAAAGACAGCAGCGGGCTCGCAGGAGAGAATCCTGGAGTTTGACCTTGCTTCTGAGCTGCATCATGGAATGCTGGTAAGCAATCTGGCATATGCGGTTGCAGAGGAACTGGGTCTGCCCCATGAACAGTGCTATGAGCTTGCAATCGCAGGAATGCTCCATGACATAGGAAAGCTGAAGCTGACAAGTTATATTAACGGGCAGGAACAGGACCCTCTGGTCATTGAGGAACTGAAGTATGTCCGGATGCATTCGACACTGGGATATGAGGAACTGAAAGGACAGGGATATTCGGACTTTGTATTGGAGAGTATCCTGTACCATCATGAGAACTATGATGGCAGCGGATATCCGTCCAATAAAGCAGGGGATGACATTCCCATAGGTGCCCGTATCCTGCGTGTGTGTGATGTGTATGCGGCATTGATCACGGACAGACCGTACAGAAAGGGATTTGATATCTCTACGGTCATGGAACTGATGATCGATGAAGTGAAGAATTTTGACATGCAGGTTTTTCTTGCATTTCAGAGAGTGGTTCATAATGGAGACGGACTGAATTTTCACAAAACAGAGCTTTCGGAAAGTTCAGATTCCACAGAGTGATTCGTTTCCGAAAATAAAACAGGGCTGATATATTACTGCTGACAGAGTGGCATAGACAGACTGTAGTAATGTTTCATACCATAAAAGAGGAGGACAACATGGCATTAAAGAAGAAACCGGTAACCGGTATGAAAGACATTTTACCAAAAGAGATGGAAATCCGTAATTATGTGATGAACATGATCCGTGAAACATACGGAACATTTGGTTTTTCATCGATTGAGACTCCATGTGTAGAGCACATCGAGAACCTTTCCAGCAAGCAGGGCGGAGAGAATGAGAAACTGATCTTCAAGATCCTAAAACGTGGAGAGAAGCTGAAACTTGCAGAGGCACAGACAGAGAGTGATCTGGTTGATTCCGGACTTCGTTATGACCTGACTGTACCGCTTTCCAGATACTATTCCAATAATGCCAACGAGCTTCCGGCTCCGTTTAAGGCACTTCAGATGGGAAATGTGTGGAGAGCAGACAGACCGCAGAGAGGACGTTTCCGTCAGTTTATGCAGTGCGATATCGATATCCTTGGTGAGCCGACTTACCTGGCTGAGATCGAGCTGGTTCTGGCTACCACTACCTTACTTGGCAAGCTGGATTTCCATAACTTTACCATCCGTATCAATGACAGAAAGATCTTAAAGGCAATGGCTCAGTACAGCGGATTCCCGCAGGAGAGCTTTGATACCGTATTTATCATTCTGGACAAGATGGATAAGATTGGTCTGGAAGGGGTTGCAGAGGAACTGGAGAAAGAAGGATTTGCAAAAGAGAGCATTGATACTTATCTTGGACTCTTTAAAGAGATCACTTCTGATATCGAAGGTGTCCGTTACTGCAAGGAAAAATTAAAAGATGTTCTTGATCCGAAAGTTGCAGATGATCTGGAAACAATCATCTCTACTGTAGATTCTGTTAAAACCGCAGATTTCAAAATGTCCTTTGATCCGACTCTGGTACGTGGAATGTCCTATTATACAGGCCCGATCTTCGAGATTTCCATGGATGAGTTCGGCGGCAGCGTAGGCGGCGGTGGACGTTATGATGAGATGATCGGTAAATTACCGGAAATAATACATCCGCATGCGGTTTCTCCATCGGATTCGAGAGAATCGTAATGCTTCTTCTTGAAAGAAATTACGAGATTCCGACAAAGAATGGCAGGAAAGCATATCTCATCGAGAAAAACATGCCGGCTGACAAGATGCTGACAATCCTGAAACAGGCTCAGGAAGAGCGTAATGCAGGAACACAGATCAATATTTCTATCATGAAGAAGAACAAGAAATTCCAGAAAGACCAGATGACTGCTGAAGGTTATACAGAGTTTGTAGAATTTTTCAAAGACAGAATGTAATGATCTGACGGCAATTCGCAGATATCAAGTCAGGGTCAGATATCTTTTGCCCCTGACATCATAAATAGAAAAGCATGAAAAGAGGAAAAAAACATGGCTGAAAGTATGCAGGGACTGCACAGAACATGCCGATGTGCAGAAGTGACAAAGGAAATGATCGGCAAAGAAGTCATTCTTATGGGATGGGTTCAGAAAGCCCGTGATAAAGGCGGAATCATCTTCGTAGATTTAAGAGACCGTTCCGGTATCATGCAGCTCATCTTTGAAAATGGCAGCATTGACGAAGAAGGTTTTGCAAAAGCCGGCAAGCTCAGAAGTGAATTTGTAATCGCAGTTACCGGTGTGGTAGAAGCAAGAGGCGGCGCTGGCAATAAGAATCTTGCAACAGGTGAGATCGAACTTCGCGTAAAATCTCTCCGTGTTCTGTCTGAGGCAGAAGTACCTCCTTTCCCGATTGAAGAGAACAGCAAGACAAAAGACGAGATCCGTCTGAAATATCGTTACCTTGATTTAAGAAGACCGGACCTTCAGAAGAATATTATGCTTAAGAGCAAAGTTATGATGCTCACAAGACAGTTCTTCGCAAAAGAAGGATTCCTTGAAATCGAAACTCCAATGCTCGGTAAGAGTACACCGGAAGGTGCAAGAGATTATCTGGTGCCATCCCGTGTTCATCCGGGACATTTCTATGGCCTGCCGCAGTCACCACAGCTTTACAAACAGCTTCTGATGTGCTCCGGTTATGACCGTTATATTCAGATCGCAAGATGCTTCCGTGATGAGGACCTTCGTGCTGACAGACAGCCGGAGTTTACACAGATCGATATGGAGCTCTCTTTCGTAGACGTTGATGATGTTATTGATGTAAATGAGAGATTCCTTGCATATCTGTTCAAAGAAGTGCTTGACATTGATGTGAAACTTCCGATCCAGCGTATCACATGGCAGGAAGCAATGGACAGATTCGGTTCTGACAAACCGGATATGCGTTTCGGAATGGAACTGCATGATGTAAGCGATGTAGTGAAGAACTGTGGATTCAGTGTATTTACTTCTGCTCTGGAAAACGGCGGAAGTGTCCGTGGTATCAATGCAGAAGGACAGGGCGCTATGCCTCGTAAGAAAATTGACAAACTGGTTGAGTTTGCCAAAGGATACGGTGCAAAAGGTCTTGCATACATTGCGATCGCTGAAGACGGAACCAGAAAATCTTCTTTTGCAAAATTCATGACAGAAGAAGAAATGGATGCTCTGGTAGCTGCTATGGATGGTAAGGCAGGCGACCTGCTTCTGTTTGCAGCAGATAAGAAGAAACTGGTTTATGATGTACTTGGCGCACTCCGTCTGGAACTTGCAAAACAGATGGATCTGCTTGACAAGAATGAATATCGTTTTGTATGGGTAACAGAGTTCCCGCTTCTTGAGTGGAGTGAAGAAGAGAATCGTTTCACAGCAATGCATCATCCATTTACCATGCTTATGGAAGAGGACCTTCCGCTTCTGGATACAGATCCTGGAAAAGTTCGTGCAAAAGCATATGATATCGTATTAAACGGTAATGAAATCGGTGGTGGAAGTGTCAGAATCCATCAGGATGACATTCAGGAAAGAATGTTCGAGGCACTTGGATTCACAAAAGAAGCTGCCCATGAGCAGTTCGGATTCCTTCTGGATGCATTCAAATACGGAGTTCCGCCTCACGCCGGACTGGCATACGGACTTGACCGTCTGGTAATGCTGATGGCTAAAGTTGACAGTATCCGTGACGTGATCGCATTCCCGAAGGTAAAAGATGCTTCCTGTCTGATGACTCAGTCTCCAAGCCTTGTAAGTGAGGAGCAGTTAAAAGAACTGGAACTGGAAGTAAGACCGGAGGAAGTAACTGAATAAAGATGGAGCTTACAATTCAGACATTTTTGATTGTATGCCCGTTGGTATTCCTTGCAGGACTGGTAGATTCTATCGCAGGCGGCGGAGGCTTGATCTCCCTGCCTGCGTATTTACTTGCAGGAGTTCCCATGCACAATGCCATTGCGACCAATAAACTCTCCTCCGCAACAGGGACTGCCATTTCCACAGCGCGTCTGTGCAAAAATAAGTTTGTGGACTGGGGTCTTGCATTGCCGTGTGTTTCCATGGCACTTGTGGGATCTTTTATCGGCGCACATATTGCGCTTCTTGCCAGTGACAGAATTTTAAAATGGATGCTGATTCCGGTACTTCCGATTGTTGCGTTTTATGTCCTGAAGAAGAAAAATCTGGATGACAACAATGATGGGGAGATATCCAGAAAGAAGCAGTGGATGCTCTGTGCCGTATGTTCGCTGGTTGTAGGCTGCTATGACGGATTCTATGGTCCGGGAACCGGAACCTTTCTTCTGATCCTGTACACAGGAGTTGCGAAACTTCCTGTGGCAAAGGCTTCAGGTACCATGAAGCTGGCAAATCTTTCTTCTAATATCATGGCATTGTTTGTCTTTCTTTTCAGTGGAAAGATCATCATTCTTCTGGGACTTACAGCCTCTGTTTTTTCTGTTGCAGGACATTATGTGGGTTCCGGGATGGTGATGAAGAACGGAAACAGGATTGTAAGACCGATCATTCTGGTGGTACTGGTGCTTTTGTTTATAAAACTTGTGACGGGTATGTAGAAAGGAAATCGCTGTCCGACAGAGAATTATTCAGAGGAGATTTCCTGTATGAGCAGATAAAACAGAAAGAATTACGGATAAAAGATTATACAGAAAAAGCCAGAAAGATGGGAAGACGGCATCTTTCTGCTTTTTCTGTTATGATTTCTGTTTATATTTTTCAGACTTTATATGCTTATATCCTCATATCTTTTATGATCATTCCGTCTGATCCAGGGAGGCATCGATGGAATCACTGAGGGAGGAGTCCGCAAGTGGGCCGAAGATTGCATTTCCGAGTGTGTTTCCCTCATCCTGAAGTTTCCAGGAAACGCCGTCATTGATGAGGACAAAATCGACATCGCTGGTAACGGTGGACGTATTGGAATGAATACTTTCCAGAAGAAGATCCAGAGAGGTATCATATCGTTTCCGGGAACCGTCGATCACAGCATCCGCAGAAGCGATATATGAGTCCAGTTTGGTCTGATAGTCAGACAGGATCGCATCGCTGTCAAAAGTGGTGATCCTGGTGGTGACAGTCGCATTATATCCATTGGTACTTTCGGACACAATGACATAATTAAAATTCTGATGTACCTGTGAAACAAGAGCTTCTGCAATAGAATTTCTGGAAGTGTCGGATGTGTTCATAATGCTCAGAACTCCCAGATAAGAACTCATTTCATCCAGATTCATTTTCTTAAGGGTATCAAGATAAACGGCAAGCGTAGCCTGGGGTGAAAGAATATCTGAATCAGACAGACAGACTATAAGACCGCCGACAAGGTCATTCTCAAGGGAACGGGTGCGTTTGATTTCCCATTTCTGTTTTTGCGCAGTGCCTTTGTTTACCAGATGAACGGTGCAGTCTGTCTCTGTGGACTGATATTCATTGGAAGTGAGGAGCTGATTCAGGATCAGGTAATGACTTTCCAGAGAATGGGAAGAATTTTTGGTATTTCCTGACTGTGCCTGAGCAGCCTCAATAATTTCTGTCTGTAACAGGGCAGTGGCAAAATCCGTAGCAAGAGCCTGGGCATCAATCGTAGTAAGCCGCAGGGATGCCTGGGCAGTTTTTTTCTCGTTGTCGACGCTGATATCCAGAATTTTGTAATCAAATTTCTGGAAAAAGAGGGAAAATACTTCTTTGATTTCGTTTGAAAGCCGGGTATTCTCCGTAGCGTCCGGAAAAAGTTCTTTATAGGAGATATATTTTTGGACGGTTTTGGAGTCCGGATTTTTTAACTGATCCAGTTCGCTTTTGACTACTTCTTTAGCATCCGACCGGTCTTTGTGGGAACATCCGCTGATCGCAGGGATGACAAGAAGGAGCAGAAGAAGAGAAAGCACAGGAATCAGATGCCTGTATATCTTCATATGTGTTTTTCCTTTCTGATAACAGTGTTGACGATTGCCTGTAACCGCTGCGAACCATCAGGGAACAGTAACCGTTACTTTTTTACGAACAGTAAGGTTATTCTATCAGATTTTTTATTGTCTGTCAAAAAGACGAAAATAGTGAACGATTCTGCTGAAAAAAGAATGAAATTTTTGTGAAAAGTGCACCATTTTCCACAGATACTTTTATTTTGGAGAAGAATCTGCTATGATAGGAAAGTGAAAAAATCAGATATGAAAAAGAGATAGTGTATAATAACAGAATATCAGAAAAACAAACTATAAGGAGGCAGCAATGAAGAAACGTATCCTTATCGTCCTGGGGATTCTGATCCTCGCAGGAGGGATTGGTACAGGTGCATGGTATTATTTCTATGGAAAAGATGCCGGCAGTTCCAGTGACAGTGTGGTGTATGTATCCAGTGTCAGTGTGATCACAGGAACGGAATCAGCAGCTACCAATCGTTTCGCGGGTGTTGTGGAACCGCAGGAAACGGTAAATGTAAAAATAGAGAGCGGCCGTAAGGTAAAAGAAGTCCAGGTAAAGACCGGAGATGAGGTAAAAGCCGGACAGCTTCTTTTTGAATATGATCTCAGCAGTATTGAGGATGATCTGAAGCAGTCACAGCTTGACCTGGACAGACTGAAAAATGAAGCCATCAGTCTGAAAGAGCAGATTGCCACCCTGGAAGCGGAGAAGAAAAAGGCAAAAGCAGAGGATCAGCTTTCCTATACCATTGAGATTGAGACAAATAAGATGAATCTCAAGAAAAATGAATACAGCCAGAAGAGCAAAACTGCGGAGATTGAGAAACTGCAGAGTGCGACCACCAACACAGAAGTACGAAGTGAGATCGACGGTGTGATCCAGAAGATTGATACCTCCAAGATGAGCACGGATGACGGAGATTCTGTAGATGACAGCAGTGCGATGGACAATATGTCCAATAACAGCAGTTCTGACAGTTCAGCATTTATTACGATCCTGAGCACCGGTGCTTACCGGGTAAAAGGTAAAGTAAATGAACAGAACCGGGATTCTATTATTCCGGGGGAGGCCGTGATCATCCGTTCCAGAGTAGACAGTACCAAGACATGGAAGGGAATGATGGGCTCTATTGATGTGAATAATGGAAGTACAGAGGATGACAGCAACAATTACTGGGGAATGAGCAGTACCAGCGATGATCAGACCTCCTCTACTTCCTATCCGTTTTATGTGGAACTGGATTCTTCAGATGGTCTGATGCTCGGACAGCATGTTTACATAGAGAGAGACATCGGACAGGATGAGCAGAAAGATGGTCTGTGGCTCAGTGATTATTATATTGTGGATGCAGATACCAATGAACCTTATGTATGGGCTGCCAATGATAAGAAGAAACTGGAGAAACGTTATGTGACTCTCGGAAAACACGACGAGGATCTTGGCGAGTATGAGATCGTAGATGGTCTGACAAAGAAGGACAGCATTGCATTCCCGACAGATGCGCTGGAAGAAGGCACGAAAACAGAGGTGGGTGATCTTGCCCAGACTCTCAACAGCGGTATGGAGGGACTTTCTGATATGGATGCGGACTACCAGTATGATGATGAGTCCATGAATATGGATGACAGTGTAGATATGGAGTCTTATGACGGTGCTTCCGCAGATCTGGAACCTTACACAGATACTTATGAAAGCGATTCTTCAGAGGCAGATATGGAAGATTCTTTCAGTGATGATTCCGAAGATGTCCTTGACCCGAATGAAGACCTGGTCCCAATGGACGAGGCACCGGGAATGACTGCGGATGAAGATACGGAGGGAATAGAATGATACTGGAATTAAAGGGAATTTATAAAGAGTACCAGCAGGGGAAAATGAAAGTTCCGGTATTAAAAGATGTAAATTTTTCAATGGAAGAGGGAGAATATGTGGCAATCATGGGACCTTCCGGTTCCGGAAAAACCACATTGATGAATATTATCGGATGTCTGGACAAACAGACAGAAGGAACCTTCTTTCTGGATGGACAGGATATCAAGGCGTGTTCAGAGAATGCCATGTCGGATATCCGGCTGAATAAAATCGGCTTTGTATTTCAGAGCTTTCATCTGCTTCCGAAGCAGAGTGCCCTTGCGAATGTGGAGATGCCGTTAAATTATGCCCGTGTGCCAAAGAAAGAAAGAAGAGAGCGGGCTTTGAAGGCACTTGACAGAGTGGGTCTGGCAGACCGTGTTGACTTTAAACCAAACCAGTTATCCGGTGGTCAGATGCAGAGGGTTGCCATTGCCAGAGCTATTGTAAATAATCCGAAACTTTTACTTGCAGATGAACCTACCGGTGCGCTGGACAGTAAATCAGGAGCACAGGTCATGGAGCTTTTTCAGAGGCTCAATGATGAGGGGGTTTCGGTTCTGATGATCACCCATGATGCGGAGATCGCAGCACATGCCAAGAGAGTGGTTACCATAAAAGACGGTATCCTTCAGGAAAAGAGGTGATCCCATGGGTAAGGTAAAGAAAATCATTGCAGGTGTGCTGGTGGTGGCTGTGGCAGGAACCGGAATCACGGCAGGACTGATGCAGTTAAAAAAGAACAGCCAGAAAACGGTCAGTGTCACTTCTGTCAGCGGTCTGCTTCAGGATTACTATACGCCCAATACCACTATTGACGGAACGGTGTCTTCCAGCGCCACTCAGACAGTGACCGGGGACAAAGACCTGATCATTGACCAGGTTTATGTGGCGAAAGGGGATGCGGTCAAAAAAGATGATCCGCTGATTTCCTTTGACACCACTCTGGTGGAAATGGAATTAAATATTGCGAAACTGAAGAAACAGAAACAGGAACAGGATTTAAATAAAGCAGTAAACAGACTGAACAGTCTGTTAAACGGAGGTCCGGTCGAGGAAACAGATGGTTCCACAGATGCAGATAATCTTGGAACTCATGGAACAGATTCTGACAGTGCGGATGATCTGGCACAGGATAATACAATGTCTTCAGCGGCAGACATGTCCGGAACTTATCTGGCCGCTGCGATCCACCCGCTTCTGGTGACTGCGTTTACGGATGGCGGAACAACAGACACAACTGCGGATGCAGCTTCCACCGGAACTGATACAGATACGGCAGATGCATCCTCCGCAGAAACTATCACAGGACCGGCAGATGCTTCCAACGATATTCCTTCCTATACAGATCCATCTGCAAGTGATTTCGAAGATGGCAGTAACAAAAATTCATTCAATTCAGGAACGAATGATTCTCCTGTGCCTTCACCGACACCGACTCCTGTTTTGGATGATCATACGAATTATTTTGACCCATATTACATAAAAGGTGATCCGAACATTACAGATGGAAATGAACCTTTTTACCAGAAACTGGACGGCGAATCCATTCCGTTTACCGGAAGCGGTACCAAAGAAGACCCGTATGTTTTCCTGTGCAGCAGTGCAAAAGAGAAAGTCACGGTTATGGGTTCCTTCTTTAACAGACTGGCAGGCTACAGTTCGGATGGAACGAAAATCGTACATCAGGGTGGCTACTGGTATCAGCTTGAATTTCACCAGAATGATACGATTGCAGATTATGAAAACAGAAAAGAATCCTGTACAGGATATTATCTGATCAACGGAAGTCTTCTGGAGCAGCCGGTGTATGAATTTGCAGAAGTGGAATTTACTCTGGCAGATGCCTCAAAATATGACGATGATGAAATTCCGGATGATGACAATCCCGGTGGATATGATCCGGCAGAACCTACAGGCACTCCGATTTCCAGAGCAGATGCCATCAAGTATCAGAGAAGCAAAATTGCCAGCCTGAAACTGGATATCCAGGAAAGTGATATCAAGATTTCACAGCTTGAGAAGAAAGCAAATAAAAAACTGATCAGCAGTAAACTGGACGGAACTGTTACCTATGTAGGGGATACAAGTGGAGAAACCACAGATGGAAATGCACTGATCAAAGTTAAGAGCAGTGACGGATTTTATGTCATTGGTTCCATAAGTGAGCTGATGCTGGATGAGATCACAGAGGGAACAGTGCTTAACTGTACCAGTTATACCAGCGGATCATTTGAAGCTGAAGTGATGGATGTATCTGAATATCCGGTAACTTCCAACAGCTATTACGGAGACAGCAATCCGAATGTATCCTATTATGCATTTACTGCTGTGGTGACAGACAAGAGCCTTCAGTTAGAGGATCAGGACTACGTAACGATCACTTACGAAGCCTCTTCTTCGGAAGGAAGCATGGTCATCCAGAAAGCATTTGTCAGAAGCGAGAACGGTAAGAGCTATGTTTACAAAGACGAGAACGGTGTTCTGAAGAAACAGGAACTTACCGTAGGATCGACTGTGGATAACGGATACAGTGTCATTGTCAAGGGAGGCATTACTTCGGATGATCTGATCGCTTTCCCATATGGAAAAGATGTAAAAGAAGGCGCGAAGACAAAAGAAGTCAGCCTGAATGATATGTATGGATATTAACTGGTGTGCCAACAGGCCATATCAGTAAGATCCTGCTGAGAAAGGAGAGGAAGCAGACAGTTTATGATTGAAAATATACGTCTGGCATTTCAGGGAATATGGTCACATATGATGAGATCTTTCCTGACTATGCTTGGTATTATCATCGGTATCGCCTCCATTATCGCCATTGTTTCCACTATCAA
The DNA here is from genome assembly GCF_003477525.1 of Ruminococcus sp. AF41-9. Lineage (GTDB taxonomy): Bacteria > Bacillota > Clostridia > Lachnospirales > Lachnospiraceae > Blautia_A. Next base: position 21,324 of record NZ_QUDO01000024.1, on the reverse strand, counting down.
GGGAACCAGTGAACAGATTAAGGAGGACCTGATCGGAGCAGGTTCCAATACCGTAAATGTATATCTCTATGACGGAGATAACCGGTATGATGCAGAATACGGAAATTCTTCCAAAGCACCTGTCCTGACGGATGATGTGAAAGAAGAAATTATGGATCTGGATCATGTGGAGAATGCAACTTTTTACTATAACAGCACCAGTGCATCTATTTACAATAATAATAACAGCCTTCAGGGCGGAAGCGTTTACGGAATTGATGTCAATTATCTCAACACCTGTGGATATGTGATTCAGTCCGGAAGAGGATTTGTAAATGATGATTATAAGAAATATAACAAAGTAGCGCTGATCGATGACAATGCTGCGGAGAATCTGTTTCCGTCAGAGAATCCCGTGGGAAAAACAGTGGAGATCAACCAGGAACCGTATACCATCGTAGGGGTGGTACGCCAGGATGAGAATTATCAGCCGACCATTAACAGCATTGATGAGTATTATAATTATTATCAGGCAATTGTGGGAAGCGTCATGATCCCGGATACCTGCTGGCCGATTTCCTTCCGTTTTGATGTGCCTCAGAATGTCATTGTAAAAGCAGACAGCACAGATACCATGAGTACAGTGGGAAGCTCAGCGGCAGATACCCTGAATGCTTCCATCAGCAGTATGAGCAGCAGCGGTTCTTCCTCTACCATGAAGTATAAGGCAGAGGATGTCATGGAACAGGTCAGAAATATGCAGAAGCTCAGTGAAAGCACGAACAACCAGTTGATCTGGATCGCCAGCATTTCTCTTCTGGTAGGCGGCATCGGTGTTATGAACATCATGCTGGTTTCTGTCACAGAACGTACCAAGGAGATTGGCCTGAAAAAGGCGATCGGAGCGCGTAAGAAAACAATCCTGGGACAGTTCCTTACAGAAGCGTCCGTACTTACCAGCATCGGAGGTATTATCGGAGTAATCACGGGAATTGGTCTGTCGAAAGTGGTGGGAAAAGTCACTGGCTCACCGACTGCGATCAGCGTACCGTCAATTGTGATCGCGGTACTGTTTTCCACGATCATCGGTGTGGTATTCGGACTGCTTCCTTCTGTAAAAGCAGCCAACCTGAATCCGATCGATGCGCTGAGAAGTGAGTAAAGAATAATAAAAATAAAAGGGATAAAGCTCAGTAAAACGAACTATCCATCAGAGGAATGAATATTAGAAAACCGGAACGAATATGCGGGAGAAGCCGTATGTTCGTTCCGGTTTTTATGTTACAGAAAATTACTGTGTTATGCCAACGGCAGAGAAATCTGAAAAGTAGAACCACCGCCCGGGGTATCCAGTACAGAGATTGTTCCTTTATGAAGTGAAATGATCTCATATGCAATACACAGTCCCAGACCAAAATGCTGCCTGTTATTTCTGGCAGAATCTGCCCGGTAAAAACGCCGGAAAACAGAAGTCTTGGCAGAATCCGGAATACCGGGTCCGTTGTCTTTGACGCGGATAAGAAAGTGCGTTTCGGTCTGTGAAAGGGAAAGAACAATTTTCCCGTTTGCGGGGACATAACTGATGGCATTGTCAAGAAGGATTCCAAGCACCTGACTGATCCTTTCCGGGTCACAGGGACAGGGAGGGATTTCCTCTTCCGGAAGTTCAATGAAAAATTTCATATGGTGGTCCTGCATCAGGGGTTCATATTTTTCGTAGGTATCCAGAAGTAAAGTATCCAGTTCACAGGAAACCGGATGCATTTTCCAGGAATGGTTATCTGCATTTGACAGAGAGAGCATATCATTTATCAGGAGGGACATTCGTGTCCCTTCTTTTTCTATGACTGAAAGAAAATGTTCCTGTTCTTTCGGATCTGCCTTTTCATGGCAGAGATTCCGGACAGGATTACTGCCAGAGGGGAGCGAAGCTCATGGGAGGCAGCAGCGATAAATTCGGTCTGTTCCTGCCTGCTTTTTTCCAGGGGAGTGATCATTCTTCCGGTAAAGAACCAGGAACAGATACTCAGAGCCAGAATTGCCAGAAAAGCTGCACCGGAGAATGCAAGTCTCTGTAACAGAATCCTGTGTTTTACAGAATCCAGGGAATACAGGATGATCATACTGACGGTTCCGTGGCTCTTGGGGATCAGAGCAGTGGAAACATAGAAATCTTTCATCTGAAAAAAGATCCGTTTTGTCAGTTTACTGACCGCACCGGGATTGGAAAGATCAAGTGCATAGGAAGCAGCAGAGATTTCTTCTGCCTTCCGGAAAATCGTTTCATCCACAGAATCCGTCTGTAGTTTTTTCAGATAAAGAGAATTTCCGTTGTCTCTGATATCCATGGAAATATCATAATTTTTTTCTGCCTGCAAAATCCAGTCACTGCTGATGATACTCTGCGTTTCCAGATGAGAGATACAGGAGATGGCGTTGTTCTGAAAGGTATTCCACGCATTCTGGCCTGTGCTGTTTTCTGCGATGAAATTACAGGCAGTTGTCATAATAAAAATGACGATGCCGATGATCAGAGCAGAGAAAAAAGTCATTTGAATATGAAGTCTGCGAAACATGAAATATTTACTCCTTTATGAGATTGTATGGTAATTGTATCATGAAAACCTGTAAATAATCTCTAAAAAAATTCCTGTAACCGAGTATAGAGACAATTTAGAGAAAACTCATGTATAATGAAAGATCAGGAGGATGAAAACAGATGAAAATTTTACTGATAGAGGATGACAGGGAACTGGCAGAGAGCATGAGATTTCAGCTCGAAAAAGAAGGCTATGAGACAGATATCTGCGATGACGGAGAAGAAGGGCTTTATTATATGAAAGAACGAAGTCATGATCTGGTGATCCTGGACCGGATGCTCCCGTCCATGGATGGCATCACTGTTTTGCAGGAAGCCAGAAAGAATCATGTTTCCACACCGGTGATCATGCTGACTGCACTGGGAGAATTACAGGATAAACTGACCGGACTGAAAGGCGGCGCAGATGACTATATGGTGAAGCCATTTGCCTTCGAAGAACTTCTGGCAAGAATACAGTGCATGGTTCGAAGACCCGGAAGATGGGAGGACACGGCAGTATTATCGCTCGGAGATCTTATTTTTGATCCCGAAAGCGGCAGACTGGAAGGAAACGGAAAGGAATGTACTTCCAAACGGGAAGGAGCACTTCTGGAGCTGATGCTTCGAAACGCTGGTCAGACACTTCCGAGAGAGGTGATCCTCAACCGTGTCTGGGGAGCAGACAGCGAGGTAGAGGATGGAAATCTGGATAATTATATTCATTTTCTGAGGCGAAGATTAAAAAGTGTCAGAAGTACACTGAACCTGAAAACCGTCCGGGGAATTGGATATCGGCTGGAAAATTAGAGAAAGTTTAGAGATTTGCCTGTTACAATCCATTTATCCTGAGAGGGACAGAAAGAAAATAAAAACATGGAGGTATATCCTGATATGAGAAAAATAAAAAGATGGAAACAGGGAATCGCCGTTGCCGGAGTGATCGCACTTACTGGTAGCCTGTTTGCCGGATGTGGCGGTGCAGATGGAAAAAATTCCGGAAGCAAAGGAAAAACAGGAAGCAGCAATCAGGCAGGAAATGCAGATACAGCAGATCTTGTGAATGTAAATACTGACAATTCAGATGGTAAAAAAACAAAAGATGAGAGCACAAAAGCAATGGGACGTTTTCTGGAAAATGATCTTACAGTACCTGAAAACAGCCAGTTTCTGAGAGATGTCAAAGTACTCGACTCAGGTGCATTGCGCATGGTTTATTACAGTACAGCAGATAACTGTTATTATGCAGCAGATTCTGCAGATAATGGAGAAACCTGGACGAATGGAAAAAGTCTGGAAGAACTGTTGGGGCTTAAGGAGAATCTGGGAGAATATATCAGCGTTGTCTCTGCAGCAGCGGATGGAAGTATACTTGTCGGGGCAGATCTGTCTCCTGACAGGGACAATGAAAATGCACAGACAACAGCCGACAGTGGGGAAGAGGATTCTGCGTATGACAACCTGAAAATGGAATTTTTCTATCTTTCCCCTGATGGAAATGTACAGAAAGTTGATACCGGAGATACGCTTCAGTCTTCCTATACATTTCAGGCATGTTTCACAGAGAATGGGACAGTTCTTATCGTAGATCCCGATAATGGCGTAGCAGAGATCAATCCTTCAGATGGAAGTCTGGTGAGAAGATATGAGGAAGGAATCAATGTTGATTTTATCGGAACAGCAGGAAAAATGTTGTTTACCATTCAGGATCAGACTCTTCACGGATATGATCTGGATACTGGAAAACCACTGGACAATATCAGCGCGCTTACAGAGCAGATCCAGTCTGATGAGCAGGATGTCAACTGGACAACAACCAGCAGTTTTCCGCTTATGTTCTTAAAGGGAGATGAGGATAACAGCCTTTTTTATATTGATCATACCGGTGTTTACAGATATGTTCTGGGAGGCAGCACAGTGGAACAGATAATCGATGGTTCCTTGAATTCGCTCAGTTCACCGGATACAGGAACTGTAGCATGGGGACAGGACAGCGATGGAAATTTCTATGTGGGCTGTAATGCAGGCGAGGATATCAGAATTTATTCCTATGTATATTCCAAAGATACCCCAACGACACCGGATACAGAGCTGACAGTTTATTCCCTGAAAGACAGTAACTTCATAAAACAGGCAGCAGTGCTTTTCCAGAAAAAATATCCGGATATTTATGTGAATATTGAGGCGGGAATGTCAGGAGATGATTCCGTCACAGATACGGATGCGCTGAAAGTGCTCAATACAGAGATCATGGCCGGAACAGGACCGGATGTTCTGCTACTGGATGGAATTTCAGAGGATACCTATATAGAGAGAGGAATGCTGGAGGATTTAAGCGGGGTATTAAAAGACGAAGATATCCTGCCAAATATCAAAGATGCATATACAAAAGAGGATGGAAGCATTTATACCATGCCTGTCAAGTTCGGCATTCCGATGATAGAGGGAAATAAGGATATCATCGCCGGAATTACGGATCTGACAACAGAGGCTGATGCAGCGGAAAGCCAGAAAGACAGCTATGGAAAACTGAAATTTTTCAGCTCTTTTTCCATATCACCGTCCTGGCTGATACAGGGAACCATAGACAATAGTACACCGGCATGGATGAACGAGGACGGAACCCTCAAAGAAGATGCACTGAAAGAATATCTGGAGCAGGTAAACAGGATCTGGCAGACTCAGAAGGATGCGATAGAAGAGACAAAGAAAGCTTACCAGATGGGTGATGACTGGGCGAATTCAGATCGTTCCGGATATACAAATATTGCAGGATCGATAACGGATCTGCTTGTAAAAGTCAATACAGTGGTGGCAGGCGGTCTGCTTTCACCGGAGGGTCTGGTGTATCTGGATTCTGCAAAAAAAGTAGATCCGGATCTGGATTACAGACTTCTGAACGGACAAAGCGAGAATTGTTTCTATCCAAGGAGCATTGTGGGAATCAGTGCAAAGGCATCTGAAAAAGAAGCGGCAGAGAAGTTCGTAAAGTTCCTGTTTGAAGAGGAATCCCAGAGAGCAAGCAATGATGAAGGACTGGCTGTAAACAGCAAGGTTTATGAAGATATGGCTTACTGGAAAATGGGAAAATCCAGTGGAGATACCATTGGCTCGATCGGAACCTCTTATGATACGGGAGATGGTAATATCAAACAGTTTGTGATGGACGAGATTATTCCGGAAGATGAAGCAATACAGAACATCATGGATCTGGGAAAAACACTTACTGTACCTGCAAAGAGTAATCAGATCATCCGAAGTGCAGTAACGGAATCCGGTGAGAAATACCTCAATGGAGAAACGGGGCTGGATGATGCTGTGAAAGAGATCATGCAGGAAGTAAATCTGTATTTATCTGAATAAGCGGCTGTCTGCTGCTTACCCAACACTGCAAGGTAAGGGAGTTTAAGAGAATGAAGATTAATTTAAAAGAACACTTATCTTTAACAGAGAAACGGAACGCAAAATCAGATTTGCTGTTTAGTCGGAAACGAAATCGCAGAAGATGTGTAGCTTTCAGAAATACAGAAAAAGGTCTGGCTTTTATTCTTCCGAGTTTTGCAGGTGTCTGCATTTTCTGGCTAATCCCGTATGTGGATGTGATCCGCAGATCTTTTTGCGGGGCAGTGAATGGAGAATTTGTGGGGATAGAGAACTACAGGACGATATTTGCAAACAAAGCGTTTCGTCTGGCAGCAGGCAACACACTTCGGTTCTTCGGAGTGTGTGTGCCGCTGCTGGTGGTATTGTCTCTGATCATAGCAGTCCTGCTTGCAGGGCAGAAAAGATTTACGCAGATTCTGAAAAGTTTCTTTCTTCTGCCAATGGCAATCCCTGTAGCATCAGTGGTACTTCTGTGGAGACTGCTGTTTGACGATCAGGGCTTATGGAATCACCTGCTTCATATGTTATCTGTTCAGACGACTGACTGGATGAATACAGGTGCTTCCTTTTATGTACTGGTGATCAGTTATATATGGAGAAATCTTGGATATGATGTAGTGCTCTGGATGGCAGGATTGTCTGCCATTCCGGCGGCACTTTACGAGGCAGCAAAAGTGGACGGGGCAGGGGAGTGGAAATGTTTTACGAAGATCACACTCCCGAATCTGCTCCCGTCCCTTTTTACGATCGTGGTACTTTCTGTACTCAATGCATTTAAGGTTTTCCGTGAGGCATATCTGGTGGCCGGTGATTATCCGCAGGAAAAAATGTATCTGCTTCAGCATCTGTTTAACAACTGGTACAGGGACCTGTCGCTGGATAAGATGTCGGCTGCGGCAGTGGTGACCGGACTGGTGATTTTTCTGCTGATCCTGGGATTGTGGAAAGCCTGGGGGAAAGGCGGGGCAGAATGAGAAAAGTTATGCAGATATTCCGTATCAGGAAGATAGGAAGCCTGCTCCTTGTACTCCTTGCACTGGTGGCAGTATTTCCGGTATTTTTTTCAGTTACAGGATCACTGATGGGGCAGAAGGAATTAAATGAGCTTCTGGGGGCGGTACTGATAGCAGACAGTGGATCTGCTTCCGGTCAGGCAGTCAGTTATGTATTCTGGAGAGTACTTCCGCTTTATCCGACGCTGAGATCCTATGTGAAAGTCCTGCTGGATTCTACGGAGTTTTTTGTGATGTTCTGGAATTCCGTAAAGATTACTGTCGGAGTTCTGGCAGGGCAGATCCTGGTGGGAGTACCGGCAGCGTGGGGATTTGCCAGATATCGTTTTCCGGGAAAAAATCTGCTGTTTATGATCTATGTGGCATTGATGATGATGCCCTTTCAGGTAATGATGCTCAGTAATTATCTGGTTCTGGATCAGATGAAACTTCTGGATCATCTGTGGGGGATTATTCTTCCGGCGGCCTTTTCCACGTTTCCGGTTTTTATCATGTATCGTTTCTTTGAGAGTATTCCGGAGGCACTGATGGAATCTGCGCGACTGGACGGGGCGGGTGAGCTGCTTATTTTTATCAGAATCGGAATCCCTCTGGGTTCTGCGGGTATCATTTCGGCACTGGTTCTGGGATTTCTGGAATACTGGAATCTGATCGAACAGCCAATGGCATTTTTGAAGACCAAAAGTCTGTGGCCGCTGTCTCTGTACCTTCCACAGATCGATATGTCCCAGACGGGAAAGGCATTTGCGGTATCTGTTCTGGTTCTGATCCCGGCAGTGATCGTTTTTCTGGCAGGGCAGGATTATCTGGAACAAGGGATTATATCCACGGCAATCAAGGAATAGAGCGACAGAAACGAGAGGATTTATCTATGAAGAAAATAAAACTGATAAAAATTCTGGCAGGATTTTTTGCCCTGATGCTTTTGTTTACTTTTCTGTCCAGGGCGGCAGATTCGGTGAATGTAGCACAGGTAGAGACAAAAACAGCTCAGAATCAGGTGATCACGCATGAGGTGACCGGCACAGGTAAAGTGATGGGAACCAGAGAACGGGCAGTTTTTACCCAGGAGGGACAGAAGGTGGAGCAGGTTTATGTGCAGGAAGGACAGAATGTGAAAAAAGGGGATGCGCTGCTGAAGTTTTCTGTAAAATATCTAAAAAAAACCATAAAGGAAAAACAGGATGCCATAGATGTTCTGCAGGGGAAGATCAATGATCTGATCAGTGCAGAGTCTGTGAATCAGCAGAAGAGACATAATGAGTTTTCAGATGCACAGGAAAATTATAACAGTGCGGTTTCCAGCGGAAATTACAGTGTGCAGGCGGCACAGAATGAGGCAGCCATAGCCAGACAGAAGCTTCAGGATTATTACGCACAGCGGGATGCGGCGCAGAATGACGTACAGGATAAGATACCGGATGAGGAGAAGTTCAGTGATTCCAGCGAGTTTGATGATCCGGGAAATACAGACGATTTCGGGAATACAGATGATCCGGAGAACTCCGATGATTCCGGAAATACGGATCGCCCAGATGGCGAAGGGAATAAAAATACATCAGGAAACGGCGACAATTCGAATGCGCAGGACAATTCTCAGGAGCAGGCATTGATTGATGATATCCGGGCGAAAGAGGAGGCGGTCAATGAAGCCATGCTCAGCCGCAGAAAAGAACTTCAGTCAGCAGAGCAGGCAATCCGGGATACGCAGATCGGTGATGCTTCGGATTCCACGCTGGAGAATACGCAGGCGGAACTTGAGACTGCGCAGAAAGATCTGGAAACGTTGCAGAAAGTGCTGGCACGAAAGGGAAAAGTGAAAGCACCCTGTGATGGTGTGATAAAGAGTCTGAGTGCAGTGACAGGAAGCCAGACAGGAGCGGAAGCTGCGGTTGTCCTTTATGAATCCAAAGGAACCTTTCGGTTTCAGGCAGAGGTCAGCAAAGATGATCTGAAATACATAAAGAGTGGCGGAGAGGTAATTTTAAAAGGTGCGGATGAAAAAGAGATTACAGGAGCGAAAGTGGAGTCTGTGAAAGAGGACAGCAGTAATGAAAATCAGTACATTCTTTCTGTACAGGTACCGGAGGGAACTCTTTCCATAGGAGATACTGCGGAATTTACAATTTCTCAGGATGCAGGTCCTTTTAATGTCTGTGTTCCGCTGAGCGCATTGTATGAGGAAAATGGCAGATACTATGTTTATGTGACAGATACACAGAACACCGTCCTGGGTGAGGTACTGGTAGCGCGAAAAACGTATGTGAATGTGAAAGATAAAAATTCTTCCACTGCTGCGCTGGAGAACGGGGATTTATCAAGTGACCAGAAAATCGTGACTTCCAGTGACAGAGAGATCAGCAGCGGCAGCCGGATCAGGCTGCTGGAGGAATGAGTGTCAGAAGTCAGAGTGCCTTTTTAAGGAAAGCCGGTACTCTGACTGTGTGGCTGATTATTTTCTGTATTTATTTTCTGGGAGTCTATAATTATGTGCAGATCAGAAATGATACAGCAGTATCGGTGTTTCTGTCCGCAGCTTATCCTGACAGGAAAGGAGCAGAAAATATCCTGAAGCAGGAAAGAAAAAGTGAGAAGCCTTATGATGTATGTTTTTATGCAGATGCAGGGTTGAGGGAGATTTCTGCGAAAGAAGGAAACCGGCAGGCACAGGCAATGACTGTGTATCTTAAGGGAAATCCCGCAGGGTATGACTGGCAGGCAGCAGCTCTGACAGAAGGTGATCCGGATGGCTGCGTGATTGATGGTGCAACTGCCTGGGAGCTCTTTGGCAATAAGGTTCCGGGTGGTCAGATTCTGTTTCAGGGACGTACTTATACTGTCAGGAAAGTTGCGGACTGGGGGCAGAAAATTCTGGTTTTCGGGGCGGCTTCTGCGGATGATACCGAGACGGAACTTTTTTATAATCGTTTGTTTATCAGAAGGAGAAATGGAGAAACCGAAGAAAGTACAGTGAACGGATTTCTGATGAAATACGGACTTCAGGGAACTGTGGTATCCTCGACTTTACCGAAAAATGCAGGACTGGCGGCATTACTGCTGCTTCCGGCGGTTCTTTCTGGCAGTCTGTGGACGGAAATAAGCAGAGAAAAAAAGAACTATACAGTGAAAGATGCAGAGTACTGGTTCTGCAACCTGCTGTACAGTGTAATGGCAGGGACGGTGGTCTGGCTTCTTTTTACACATCTGACCTGGCCGGAGGGATGGATTCCGTCAAGGTGGTCTGACTTTGGGTTCTGGAAAGAAAAGGTGGATCAGGCTGTGGCAGAATTTAAGCTGTATCTGATGCTTCCGAAGACGGTATCCCAGACGGAAGGTATGATTCTTGGCGGGAAAACGGTTTGTGCAGGAGGGGGTTCCTGTTTTCTGTATTTGTTGTGGAAAGTATATGAAAAGGGATATGACAGAATCTCTGACAGAGGAAGGCGAGGGAAGGATTTTCCAGTGGAGCAGAATTAAATCCGTGAAAATGTCAAAAAAAGAACTTAAATTTTGTCTAAAAAGTAAAAAAAGGATGGAAGTCTGGAAGCAGGTTGTGCTATAATAGGTTATCTCAAAGAGAAGTATGTATACAGAAGGAGGTTTGTGTATGGTATCATTTACTTATGTTATCAGAGATGAACTTGGAATACATGCGAGGCCAGGGGGACTTCTTGTGCAGGAAGCCGGCAGACTGACAAGTAACATCACCATTATCAAGGGAGCAAAGAGTGGGGATGCGAAGAGGATCTTCAGTGTCATGAATCTTGCTGTTAAGAAGAATGACAAGATCACTGTGCAGGTGGAAGGCGAGAATGAAACCGCAGATGCCGAAGTGATGAAAAACTTTTTTAAACAGAATCTGTAACTGTGAGGATACCGAACAGTTACCATAATCTTTAATTAAGGAGAGTCAGAGTAATGAGAGTATTAGAAGGAAAGTCCGTATTTTCCGGAATCGCAATTGGTAAGATTTCTATTCTGCAGAAAGCAGACACAAGTGTAAAGCGTACAAAGGTGGCAGACCCGGAGGCTGAGATCGCACGTGTGCAGGAAGCAAAAGAGAAAGCAGTTGCACAGCTTCAGAAACTGTATGATAAGGCACTTCAGGAGGTTGGAGAATCCGGAGCTGCTATTTTTGAAGTACATCAGATGATGCTGGATGATGAAGACTATCTGGATTCTGTAGATAATATCATCCGTACAGAGAGTGTTAATGCAGAGTATGCAGTAGCTACTACAGGTGATAATTTTGCAGACATGTTTGCACAGATGGACGATGATTACATGAAAGCAAGAGCAGCAGACGTGAAGGATATTTCTGACCGTCTGGTTCGTGTGTTATCCGGACATGATGAGGGAGAGATGGATGCAGCAGAACCTTCTATCGTTGTGGCAGAGGATCTGGCTCCGAGTGAGACCGTACAGATGGATAAGAATAAAGTTCTTGCTTTTGTTACAAGAAAGGGTTCTTCTAACTCCCATACAGCAATTCTGGCAAGAACCATGAATATTCCGGCGCTGATCAACATTGAATATGATGACAGCATGAATGGAAAGATGGCTGTCGTAGATGGTAAGAATGGTTCTCTTATCGTTGATCCGGATGCAGAAACTTTAAAGAAATATCAGGATCAGAAGGATGAGGAATTACGCCAGAGAGCAATGCTTAAGGAATTAAAGGGTAAGACAACTGAGACAAAGAGCGGTCATAAGATTCATCTGTATGCAAATATCGGAAGTACAGGTGATGTGGCGAGTGTTCTGGCAAATGATGCAGAGGGTATCGGTCTTTTCAGAAGTGAGTTTATTTATCTGGAGAAGGATAATTATCCGACAGAGGAAGAGCAGTTCCAGATTTATAAGGCAGTAGCACAGAATATGGCTGGTAAGAAGGTGATTATCCGTACACTGGATATCGGTGCTGACAAGCAGATTGATTATTTTGATATGGCACATGAGGAGAACCCGGCTATGGGTTATCGTGCGATCCGTATCTGTCTGGACAGACCGGAGGTGTTTAAGACTCAGCTTCGTGCGCTGTTCAGAGCAAGTATGTTTGAAATATTTCCATTATGTATCCGATGATCATTTCTGTGACAGAGGTGAAGCAGATCAAGGCGATCGTTGCAGAGGTGAAGAAGGAGCTGACAGAGCAGGGAATTCCGTTTAAGGATGATGTGGAGCAGGGTGTTATGATCGAGACTCCGGCTGCTGTTATGATCAGTGATCTTCTTGCGAAAGAGGTTGATTTCTTCAGTATCGGTACGAATGACCTGACACAGTATACACTGGCGATCGACCGTCAGAATGCTAAACTTGACAATATTTATGATTCTCATCATGAGGCAGTGATTCGTATGATCCAGATGGTTATTGATAATGCGCATAAAGAGGGTATCTGGGCTGGTATCTGTGGTGAGCTTGGTGCGGATACTACGATGACAGAGCGTTTTGTGCAGATGGGCATTGATGAGTTATCTGTGTCTCCGACATTTGTGCTGCCGGTTCGTAAGATTGTTAGAGAGATGGAGTAATTTTTTTCTGATGTGATTTGTGTGTGGTCAGTGTTTGAATAGTGTCCGAACTGGTATGGAAGTGACAAGTGTGGATATGACAGGCATGGAAGTAAATGGCATGGAAATGATCAGGCGAAGATCATAAAGAAAGTGAAGTAAAGATGATAAAGCAGTAAGCAGGTGCTCTCTGCCGGAGACTGGTGAAAATCAGTGGTCTGGCAGGGAGTATCTTTATGTTGGCGGAAATTGCGGGATTGTGGTTTTTGGGGAGCTGGATTGAGGATGCTATAAATATAAAAGAATAAAAGAGATGTGAATGAAATGATAGAAGTGAGGATGTAAGTGAAGGGGCGTCATAAATGAAGAATTTGGAAAAGCTGAATCAGCTTCTGGAGCAGGAGCAGTGTGAATTTGTGGGGATCGAGGATGGTTTTACAGGGAGTACGGCAGATGGGTGTCTGCGGCTGATCTATCTGATGAATGACTGTGTAGAGAGTTTTCTGGTGTTGAAAAATGCGAGAATGACCGGAAATTACAGGAAGGGATATGAGGGGGAACTGGAGGCATCTCTGGAACGGCAGGGGAAGGATTATGTACTGGTGGTGCATCAGGGGGAGTCATTGTTTACGGTGTTTTTTGAGGATGTTTTGTTTGAGTGTCAGCTTTATGATTATGGGAGTGTCGGGCATTTCTGGGTGAAGGGGCATGAGAATCTGAGGGTGCTGGAGTATCAGATTGCGATTTTGCGGGATAAGTATGATTATCTTGGGGAGGAGTTTTGCAATCAGGAGGAGAGGAAGCTGGCTGCACTGCGGGATTTTCCGCCGTTGAATTATCTGTTTTATGCGTCGGTGCCGGAGAAGTATATTGTTCCGGTGGATAATCCGTGGGAGGTGTCGGAGGAGGCGCTGGAAGTAATCAAGGAGATTGCTGAGGAAACTGGGGATGAGGTTTTTTTGAAGGCAGTTGAAGAGTATGGACAGAGCCGGAGTGTGAGGATGGCGAAGAGAATTGCGAGGATGCTGCGGATGAGCAGGCATGTGGGGATTGCGCGGGTTCTTGCGGAGAGAGTGAGGAAGGCGGCGGGGGTGTATCCGGAGAGAGTGAGGAAGGCGGCGGGGGTGTATCCGGAGAGAGATTTTGGGGAGGAGAAGAATCGGTTTCTGCAGGGATTGATGGAGAAGGCTGAGGATGTGAGGCGGGAGAGGGAAGGTGTTGAAAGGCGGGGGGAGTATTCGGTGGTTTACAGGGAGGAGCCGTTTGTGTATGATTGTGATTCGGTGTCATTTCAGGTTTTTGTGGTGACTGTGAAGAAAGGGTTTTTATGGCAGAGAAATGTAGTGGAGAAAGTTCAGTAGGGACGCTCAGAAAATAAAATATTTTTTCTGAGCTGACAGTGGAGGAAACGGATGATTCCGATCAGATTGCTGCAGGCAATCTTGGATGCGTGAATAGAAAATAGTGGTTAATGAGTAGAAAAAGAACGGAAAAATTTAGATTCTGGATTGAGATAGAAGAAAAAATATGCTACACTAAATAAAGCATGTATTTTTGTGTAAGAAAAAATCTACAAAGTATTTTGTGATACATAAAAATAAATGGATGTGTGAGTAATGCTTAGTGCTATCTTGAAAATATTTATGTTTTTCAGGATAGAAGTTATCAGGAAACCACAGGAAAAGGAGAAATGAATATGGGAAAAATTGCCATTGTGACAGACAGTAACAGCGGCATAACACAGGACCTGGCAAGAGATCTTGGAGTCAGCGTGATTCCAATGCCTTTTTATATTAATGAGAAGCTTTATCTTGAGGGAATTACTCTTTCACAGGAAGAGTTTTATGAGAGACTTAAAAATGATGAGACGATTTCTACTTCCCAGCCGGGACCGGCAGATGTATGCGGACTCTGGAATACACTTCTGGAGGAGTATGATGAGGTGGTACACATTCCGATGTCAAGCGGACTGAGTGCATCCTGTGATACAGCGATGGGTCTGGCTCAGGAATATGATGGCAGAGTGCATGTAGTGGATAATCAGAGAATTTCTGTTACACAGAGGCAGTCTGTGCTGGATGCGCTGACACTGAGAGATGCAGGAAGAAGTGCAGAACAGATTAAGCAGGTGCTGGAAGAACAGAAGATGGATTCCAGTATTTATATTACTCTGGAGACATTAAAGTATCTTAAGAAGGGTGGCAGAATTACTCCTGCGGCTGCGGCAATCGGAACAGTTTTGAACCTGAAACCTGTTCTTCAGATTCAGGGTGAGAAGCTGGATGCATATTCCAAGACAAGAGGTAAGAAGCAGGCAAAGCGTGTTATGCTGAAAGCGATGCAGAATGATTGGGAGAACCGTTTTGCAGAATATGTGAAACGTGGTGAGATGTGTCTGCAGTCTGCATATACAGGAAATGAGGAGGAAGCTCTGGAATTTAAGAAGGAGATTGCGGAGGCATTCCCTGGAATTGAGATTGTACAGAATCCGTTATCATTAAGTGTTGCATGCCATATCGGACATGGTGCGATTGCAGTTGCATGTTCAAGAAAAGTGGTAGTGGACTGAGCTGAACAGATAAGGTAACAGGGCGGGATTTATCCGTCTGACTATAACGAGCAATTTGAGGAGTTAGGAAAGAATGAAGAAATTGATGGAACAGATGGCGGAAGAGCTTTCCGCAGCATTTGAAAAAGCGGGATATGATCCTTCATATGGAAAGGTGACAGTATCCAACAGACCGGATCTTTGTGAGTTCCAGTGTAATGGAGCTATGGCAGGGGCGAAGGCGTATAAGAAAGCACCGTTTATGATCGCAGATGATGTAGTAGCTTACTTAAAGGACAGTAAGGTATTTTCCATGGCTGAGGTTGTAAAGCCTGGTTTTATCAATCTGAAGGTGAACGGTGAATTTCTGGCCGATTATCTGAAGGAGATGGCAGAGGATGAGAAGCTTTCCGTATCTGCTGCAAAAGAACCGAAGACAATTATCATTGATTACGGCGGACCGAATGTTGCGAAACCGCTTCATGTAGGACATCTTCGTTCTGCGATCATTGGAGAGAGTATTAAGAGAATTGGCCGTTTTGTAGGTCATAAGGTGATTGGTGATGTGCATCTTGGAGACTGGGGTCTGCAGATGGGGCTGATCATCACAGAACTCAAACACAGAAAACCGGAGCTGGTTTATTTTGATGATTCTTATACAGGAGAGTATCCGGAGGAAGCTCCGTTTACGATCAGTGAGCTTGAGGAGATTTATCCTTGTGCAAGTGGTAAGTCTAAAGTGGATGAGGAATACAGAAATGAGGCTCTGGAGGCGACTCATCTTCTGCAGCAGGGCAAGCCGGGATATATGGCTCTCTGGAATCATATTATGAATGTGTCAGTAACAGACCTGAAGCGTAATTATGACAAACTGAATGTTTCTTTTGATCTGTGGAAGAAAGAGTCTGATGCGCAGCCTTATATCCCGGATATGGTAGAGGATATGAAGGAAAAAGGTCTGGCTTATGTGGATCAGGGTGCGCTGGTTGTGGATGTAAAGGAAGAGAGTGATACAAAGGAAATTCCTCCTTGTATGCTTCTGAAATCTGACGGTGCTTCTCTTTATACAACAACGGACCTTGCTACCATTGTGGAACGTATGAAATTATTTAACCCGGATGAGATTCTGTACGTTGTTGACAAGCGTCAGGAGCTTCATTTTATTCAGGTATTCCGCTGTGCAAGAAAGGCTGGTCTTGTAAAAGATGATACCAGACTTTCTTTCCTTGGATTCGGAACTATGAACGGAAAGGACGGTAAACCGTTCAAGACAAGAGAGGGCGGCGTTATGCGTCTGGAAACTCTGATCAAGGATATCAACGAGGAAATGTTTACAAAGATCGTTGAGAACCGCAGTGTGAGAGATAAAGATGCACAGGAGACTGCTGAGATTGTCGGACTTTCTGCAATTAAATATGGTGACCTTTCCAATCAGGCTACGAAGGATTATATTTTTGATATTGACAGATTTACTTCTTTTGAGGGAAATACAGGTCCGTATATCCTTTATACAATCGTTCGTATTAAATCTATCCTGAATCGTTTTGCAGAAGAGGGCGGAGATTTAGAGGCAGGTGCAATCCTTGATCCTGTAAATGACAGCCAGAAGAATCTGATGCTTCAGCTTACCGGATTTGGTGCAACTGTTGAGAATGCGTTTGAGGAAAAAGCACCTCATAAGATCTGTGCATATATTTATGAAGTGTCCAATGCATTTAACAGTTTCTATCATGAGACTAAGATTCTGAGCGAAGAGAATGAAGCACAGAAGGCTTCCTTCATTCAGTTACTGAAACTTACAAAGAAGGTTCTGGAGACATGCATCGATCTTCTTGGATTCTCTGCACCGGATAGAATGTAAGAATGATGAATTAACCAAATCAAGTAAGCCCCGTTTGCATATATTTGTAAATGGGGCTTTTCAAAAAGAACGAAATGTGCTATTCTGTAATTGTCTAATCTATGAGTGATGAAATTCTTCATCATATTTTCCATTTATAAATTAAAAATTGAATAGGAGGTGCGCCGGTGAATTTATCTGGAACTGTATTAAAAGGGCGTTACTGTATTCTGGAGCCTGTGGGAAAAGGCGGTGGAGGAAAAGTCTACCTTGCAAGGGATCTGGAACTGGGGGTTCTGTGGGCAGTGAAAGAAGTGCCATTTCCGGAAAAAGTGAAGCGCAGATGCTTCTGAAACTTTCGCATCCATCTGTTCCAAAGATGGTAGATTATATAGAAAATGGCAGGAGTTGTTATCTTGTTATGGAATATATCAGGGGTAAATCTTTGGGGGAGTATCTAAGAGAGGGAAAGTGCTTTTCTGTAAATGAAATAATCAGGTTTGGAATGGAAATTGCGGAGGTGTTTGTATATTTGCATGGCCACAGACCACCGGTTTATTATGGGGATCTGAAACCTGATAATTTGATGCTGGGTGAAAACGGCAGATTATATCTGATTGATCTGGGTGGTGCAGTGAATGGATATAGATATGAGCAGAGGATGTGCATGGGCACAGCCGGTTTTGCTGCACCGGAACAGTATGAAGGTAAGATAAATGCAGCGACGGATATTTATACGTTTGGAAAAACATTAGCCGTTTTGTGTAAAAAAGCAGATTTTCCGTTATTTATACGGAATGTGTCATTGTTCTGGCTTATTTTCGGGTGTTGTATGAAGAAACCGGAAATGCGTTATCAGAATATGCAGATTGTACAGAAGAAGTTATGCAGAATACAGAAGAGACAGGGGCAGAGTAAGATTAAGAATATGCTGGTTTTGTCAGGAAGCAGTATTGTTTTTTCGGCAATAGCTATTTTTCTCCTGTTTAGTTCTCTGGTATCCGGTTTCAAAACGTTTAATTTTCAGGAAGAATTGACTGCTGTTACAGATCTTTATTATCAGGAAGAATTTCAAAATGGCAGTGAAACGGATCAGGAAAAAATTTGTGAACAGGCAGATATCCGCCTGCGGGAATTACAGAAGGAGTGTGGGAAAAAGGAAGAAAGACGAAAAATTTTGCAGCTTCTGGCGGTAAACAGTGAATATCAGGAGAATTATGAAAATGCTGGATTTTATTATGAACAGATGCTTCTTTATGAGGAAACTTACAGAGAAGGATATGGGGAATACGGAATGTTTCTGATTCGTGTTGGGGAGCAGGAAGCCAGCCGGACGTTATGGAGAGAGTATAAGTTGAAAGAATCTGTGTTAGATGATACAGTCAGCAGAAATCTGGAATTGTGGGAAAAGGAGATGGGGAAGATTGAGGAAAAATCATAACAGACGTTTCGTTATTATATCAGTGAGTCTGTGTCTATGCCTGTATCTGGCTTCAACTATTTCTGCCATGCAGATGGGGGGATTTGATATTGATGTGAGGAATGGAGAAAGTAGTAACTGGCAATGGCAGGAAGAACAGCAACAGCAGTGGAATCAGAGTAATTTGGAGAATAGTTGGGAGAGTAATTGGGAAAGTAACAGCAACTGGGAGAATACCTGGAAGAATGGTGAGAATACGACAGAAATTCCGGCACAGGGCGATCAGGGACAGGACAGCGGATATCAATATAATACTAATACAGGAAATGGAGCACAGGATAATACACAATGGTGGGATGGTAGTAATATGCAGCAGAACTATGCTGACGGGAATAACAGCAGCCAATGGGCTGACAACTCTCAATGGAATAATAATGTTCCCGATAATAATGCCCAGAGTAACTATGATACCCGGAATAATATCCAGGATGCCCAGAGTGTTCAGGATAATAATTCCCAAAGCAGCAATGATGTCCGGATTAACAATAATTCTTCGTGGGATGATCAATATCAGGTGGATGACAACGATGGGCAAACCGTATCGCAGACAGGGAATGAAGATGTATCTAAAATATCAGGAGAAATTGTACCGACATTAAGCCCGATGCCAACATCAACAATGACACCTTCCACCGTATCTGGGCAAACATCGAGGGTAACTGAAATACCAAAGGCAACCGAAACACCAAAACCAACCCAAACTCCAACACCTGAAGCAACGAAAAAGAAAAATAAGAAAAAACAAAATGGAAGAAATGAGACAGGGAAAGAAAATAAAAATACAGATAATTCTAAGGACTTGAAAAATGGGGATGATCAAGGGGATACTGTTAAATATATGCATGCAAAAGATGAAACTGTGGAATTTCAATGTACGCAGAATCCGGGCAATTCCCATATTCCGCAGATTCAGATAATATCCAAAGGTTCTGTTCAGGTTCTTTCTTTTCGGATGAATGGAACAGAGAGTCCCTGGCATTGGGAAAAGGATTGGATTGTGTCTGATGCAGCAGTGGATGGTGATGCAAATAAAGTAGAGCTGCTGGTTGTCTCTCAGGGTGGGAAGCTGATAAGGATGGATCCCTGGATTTTTTCCTCATAGACGCTTTACGGAAATAATGTTATAATCTATCGTACTGAGGACAAATATTTTTGTCTCTGATATCACATTATTTTCTGAAACAGGAGGAATTTATGTACAAAGTAATTTTGTTTGATTTAGATGGAACATTAACAGAATCCGGAGAGGGGATTACAAAGTCTGTTCAGTATGCTCTGGAGAGAATCGGTAAGCCGGAACCGGATCTTGAGAAGCTGAAAGTTTTTGTGGGACCGCCGCTTATGGAAATGTTTATGAAATATGCGCAGATTGATGAAGAAACTGCGAAGCGGGCAGTGGAAATTTACAGAGAGCGTTATTCTGTAACGGGAATCTTTGAGAATGCTGTATATCCGGGAATTGAGGATATGCTGGCGCAGTTGAAAAAGAAAGGATATGTTCTGGCAGTGGCATCTTCCAAACCGGAAGTATATGTAAGACAGATTCTGGATTATTTTGGGCTTACTTCGTATTTCACAGAAATTGGTGGAAGTGAAATGGATGGAAGGAAGACGAATAAAACAGAGGTGATTGAAGATGTTCTTCATCGTCTGCATATGGAGGATCACAGAGATCAGGTGATCATGGTTGGTGATAAGGAGCATGATGTATACGGAGCGCGTAAAGCAGGGCTGGAGTGTATTGCGGTTTCCTTTGGCTATGGAACGGAAGAGGAATTGAAGCAGGCGGAGCCGTTAAAGATTGTGGATTCTGCGGAAGAAATTGTAAATTTTTTCGCCTGAGCCCTCTGCGAAAACAAAGTATTGTTTCTAAAATCTGGAGGGCAGGATATCCGGTAGGAATCCATTTTGTGATTTCACAGATTGTTGCAGGGACTGCACTGGCAGTATTTGCAAGAACTACAGCAGATTCAGCAGGGACGTACTATAATTATACGATTTTTCTGACAGGCTTAACTGGTATTCTGGCCATGATCCCGGCGTTGTATTTTTACTGGAGGGATAAGGTCAGAAGAATTGTCGGCGGTCTGATCCCGGCACAGAAAAAAGTACCGCTTTCCTTACCGGAAATACTTCTTTTGCTTCTGGCAGGAGCCGGACTGGCACAATATGGAAATTTCCTGATGGCAATGCTGCAGTCAGTGATCAGCAGCAGTGCCTATCAGGACAGTATGAGCAGGATTACGGAGGGAAAATCACTGTTCATGATGATTTTCTGGATGGGTATTGTAGCACCGGCAGCAGAGGAAATGATCTTCCGATGGCTGATCTATCTGCGGCTGAGGGACTGGATGAAGATGCCTGTGGCAGCAGTGATTTCAGGGCTGATCTTTGGAATTTATCATGGAAATGTTGTGCAGGGGATTTATGCGAGCATTTTGGGAACTGTATTTGCATGCATACTGGAGATGAGTGGAAATATTTACAGCAGTATGCTGCTCCACATGGGAGCAAATATCTGGTCATTGCTTATTTCCGAATATGCACTGGATTTGTTTTCCATGAAATATGGGATACAGATTCTGATCCTGATCTATCTGATTCTGCTGATCAGTGTGGTATTCTGTTTTACTCATTTTGAAAAAATGTGCAGTATCAGAAAAAAGAAGAGAGTGATATAAAAATAGAAGAAAGATAAAACAGATAAGACAGGGACATCTGCAAGTGTGGAATAACAACAGTACACTTGCAGATGTTTTTTTATCCTTTTCCAGCAAGAAGACTCCCACCTCTAAGGTGGGAGATGAATTGCGTTTGTTGCTCACTTGATATTACACTCTAATGATGGTATAATATATTCAGTCGAATAGTAAAAGAAAGGATGAAATACAGTGGATTTGGATAGTAACGCACATTCGGTATTCTTACTACACTATCATCTTGTGCTTGTAGTTAAATACCGCAGACAGGTTTTCGATGAGGATATTTC
>NZ_QUDO01000023.1 GCF_003477525.1 Ruminococcus sp. AF41-9 | reverse complement strand
TTCCCGTTCGACTTGCATGTGTTAAGCACGCCGCCAGCGTTCATCCTGAGCCAGGATCAAACTCTCTGATAAAATGTTTGATTCACTCAAGACAACCAACTAGCTTAGTTATCTCTCGTTTTTACTGTTTTTGGTTTCTTCAACCGTTCTTAAAAATGTAAAGAATTTTCGAGAATCGTATGTGTTTCACTGTTTAGTTATCAAGGTTGTCTGTCTTGCGACAGCTTGTTTATTTTATCATGTTATTTTTAGCTTGTCAAGAACTTTTTTCAAGTTTTTCAAACTTTATTTTCAACATTTTGTTCTTTTCAACAGCTTTTCGAGTTTATCACAGCTCTTTCACTCTGTCAAGAACTTTTTTCTTTCTTTTTTCGAAAGAAACGGAGAAGGAGGGATTTGAACCCTCGCGCCGCTATTAACGACCTACTCCCTTTCCAGGGGAGCCCCTTCGGCCAGCTTGGGTACTTCTCCAAATTGTCCTAGATTCGTCATTCTTGCAAATGACTCTTTTCACACTTTCGTGTTCTTTTTGAAGTTTTAACTTTTCTCACTTGAAAAGCCTTGTGTATTATATCTTATCACTTTGTTGTTTGTCAAGTACTTTTTTAAGTTTTTTCAAAAACTTTTTTCAGCTGCCTGACTAACGGAGAGAGTGGGATTCGAACCCACGCGCCCTTGCGGACAAACGGTTTTCAAGACCGCCTCGTTATGACCACTTCGATATCTCTCCATATATAATTGCCTCACGCTTATCTTTCGTTTCTCTGTCAGCGCAAGTGATATTCTAGCACCAAAGTTTCTGGATGTCAACAACTTTTTTACATTTTTTTCATCTTTTATTATAATTCACCCTGAAAGCGCCAAAAAGCCTTAAAAATACAGGAAACAGGTCTGCTTTTCACTCCACAAAACAGACCTGTTTTTTCTGAAGATTGCTTTTCCAGCTCACTCTCCTGAGACTTCCCGCAGATTCAGAAATGCTTCTGCGATGAGAAGATCCTCCGGCGTTGTGATCTTTATATTCTGATAAGAGCCTTCTGCCAGCGCAACTTTCACACCAGTTTCCTGCTCTACTACCATAGCATCATCTGTTATACTGCTCATATCCTTCCGGCGGATACTCTCATGAGCATTCCGGATCAGTGAATAAGAAAAAATCTGAGGGGTCTGGATGATCCACGCAGATTTTCTGTCCGGTGTTTCTTTTACGAATCCATCTTCATCCGCAAGTTTGATCGTATCTTTGGAAGGCATGCCGATCACGCAGGCTCCGGTTTCTTTTGCCTTATGTAGTCCGCGTTCCAGTATTTCTTCTGTAATAAATGGTCTGGCTCCGTCATGGATTAGTACATATTCACACTCCTCACAGGCACACAGTCCTGCATAAACGGAATCGTAACGTTCCTTTCCACCTGGAATTACGGCTGTTACTTTTGTGAAACCATATTTTTTTACAATTTCCTCTTTACAGTAAGAGACAGATTCTTCCCCTGTCACAAGGATAATCTCATGGATCAGCGGGCTGTCCTGAAAACAGCGCAGGGAATAATACAGGACCGGATGCCCCTGTATTTCCAGAAACTGTTTCTGTATTTTGCTGTGCATTCTTTTCCCCTGTCCTGCTGCCAGGACAATGGCTGTATTTTTTCCTGCCATCTTAACGTTCTCCCAGTTTCAGATTCGGAACTGCATTCAGATCCCATCCATGGCGTGTTCCTTTAATATATTCATAATAAGCCGCTACTCCGATCATTGCCGCATTATCGGTACAGAAAATCGGAGACGGACGGTAGAAGCTGTAATTGTTCTTTTTGCAGGCTTCTTCCATTGCCGCTCTTAAAGTCCCATTGGAAGCTACGCCTCCGGCAATAGCTACTTTTGTCATTCCATAATCTTTGGCAGCGAGCATGGTATGCTCTACCAGTACATCTACAACCGCTTTCTGGAAAGATGCTGCCAGATCTGCACGGTTCACTTCCTCTCCGGTCATCTGCGCATGGTTCAGGTAATTCAATACTGCTGATTTTACCCCACTGAAGCTGAAATCATACGGGCAGTCACCGATTTTTGCCCTTGGAAACTCAATGGCATTCGGATTTCCTTCTTTGGAAAGTTTGTCTACCTTCGGTCCTCCCGGATATCCCAGACCAATCGCTCTTGCCACCTTGTCAAAAGCCTCTCCTGCCGCATCATCACGGGTACGTCCGAGGATTTCAAATTCCCCGTAATCTTTTACGATCACAAGGTGAGTATGTCCGCCTGATACGATCAGGCAGAGAAATGGCGGTTCCAGATCCGGATGTTCAATATAGTTTGCTGATACATGACCTTCAATATGATGCACTCCTACCAGTGGAAGTTTCTTTGCGTAGGCAATGGCTTTGGCTTCCGCAACCCCCACTAAAAGCGCACCTACCAGTCCGGGACCGTAGGTGACTCCGATCGCATCCAGATCGTCCAGCGTCACTCCTGCATCAGACAGAGCCTGTTCGATCACCTGATTGATTTTTTCAATATGTTTACGGGAAGCAATTTCCGGAACTACTCCTCCGTATAAAGTATGGAGAGCTATCTGTGAAGAAATAACATTGGACAGAATCGTTCTGCCGTTTTTTACGACAGATGCTGCTGTCTCATCACAGGAACTCTCGATTGCAAGAATTAATGTATCTTTCATTATTCTATTCCTCCTCGAAATTCAGTTCCACGCTCTTGCCGTCTTTGCCAGGATATGCGTTCGGGAAAATTTCGCGGACTTTATCCATAAATTCATCCGGTCTGACCAGAGACGGGCTGTAATGTGTCAGCCACATTTCCTGAACCTGTGCATCTCTTGCCAGAACTGCTGCCTCACGGAAAGTCATGTGCTTATATCCTCTGGCTTTGTCAGCCTTGTCATCTTCTCCGTACATCCCTTCGCAGATAAAAAGATCTGAATCTTTTGCATTCCTGAGAATAGACTCTGTTGGTCTGGTATCTGTGGTATAGGTCAGTTTAATCCCTTTTCGGGCCGGTCCCAGCACCATTTCCGGTGTATAGGTAACGCCGTCTGCCTCAATCACATTTCCTTTCTGAAGAGAATTCCAGTATTTCAGCGGAATTTCCTGCTCTTTCGCTCTCTCTGCTGAAAATTTGCCCTGACGCAGGATCTCCAGTGTATATCCATAGCACAGTACGTTATGGTTAACTTTAAAAGCCGTAATACGGTAACCATTCAGTTCGATCACCTGCTCCGGCTGTGTGATTTCTATAAATTTAATCTCAAAAGGAAGCTCCGGTGCAATCACGCGAAGCGCATTTACCACTCGCTCCAGACCTTTCGGACCCACCAGAGTCAGTGGTTCTGTACGGTCTGCATTTCCCATGGTAAGAAGAAGTCCCGGAAGTCCGCTGATATGGTCACCATGATAATGGGTAAAACAGATCACATCAATCGGCTTGAAACTCCATCCTTTTTCTTTAATTGCCACCTGAGTACCCTCTCCACAGTCAATGAGCAGACTGCTTCCGTTATATCTTGTCATCAGGCAGTCAGCCATCTTCTTGGAAGCGGCATCATTCCTCCGGTTCCAACTAAACATACATCTAACATATATTCCCTCTGTTTTCTAAATATTGTTACATTGCTGATACATCTGATACCTGCTTACCGGTATCCTGTTTCCGGTGTGCCGGATCAATGCTGCCAGCTCTTCCGGAAAAATAAGTATTTGCAGAAAGCCCGTCCAGATTACACAGTTCCGGACGGATATCTGGTCATAAGAAGCGCATCCTCGGACGGATCGCTGTAATATGCCTTTCGGATTCCGTCTCTGGTAAATCCCATCCGTTCATAAAGACGGATTGCAGTATCATTTCCCACACGGACTTCCAGATGGATCGTAGTCACACCTCGTTCCTCAGCCAGACGGATAAGACTCTGCATCAGAAAGTTTCCGATGCCTTCCTTCTGTCTGTCACGGCGCACTGCCACATTTGTGATATCTCCTTCATCCAGAACCATAAGAAGTCCACAGTATCCCAGAATTTTCTCTTTTTCTTCCACAACCAGAAACATGGCATCGTCTCTGGTCAGAAAAGTGAAAAATCCCTCTTTTGTCCACGGAACATGAAAAAGATCCTGTTCGATCTCCATTACCTGATCCAGGTCATCTACAAGCATTTCTCGCAGAATCATACTGTGGCACCTTCCTGTTTCTGTGCCTTTTCCCGCTCTGCGCGTTCTCTCTCAGCCTGGGAAACGCGAAGATACTCCGGTACATGCTCTGCTGCGGTCTCTGTGCGTCCTTCTTTATAGTAAATGCTGCCCAGCGCTGCCACTGCCGCAGCTCTCTGTTTATTGACATGAGCCGGTGCAAAAGAATATGGCACTTCCAGTTTCTGAGCAATCTTTTCACGAAATACAGGTACCCCGTCTCCGAGGAAAGTCACTGTCTCTCCTCTCTGATTCAGTTCTTCCAGCAGTTCATCAACCGGTGCCGCCCACTGTTTTTTCAGTGTCACAAGCTGATGATTCTCAAATCTGTAAACTCCGGTATAAACCTGGCTTCTTCTCGCATCCATGATCGGGCAGATCAGTCCCTGTGCATCATAGAGATTATAAGCCAGTGCATCCACGGTAGGTACTGCCACCAGTGGTTTCTTCAGGGCAAGTCCCAGTCCCTTCGCTGTCGCTGAACCGATACGAAGTCCTGTAAAAGACCCCGGTCCTGCTGCCACAGCAATGGCATCTATGGATTCCAGATCCAGTTCTGTCATTTTCACAATCTCATCCAGCATCGGAAGTAATGTCTGAGAATGTGTTTTCTTATAATTTACTGTATATTCAGCCAGTAATGTATCATCTTCCACAACTGCTACAGATGCTACAATCCCTGAGCTGTCCAAAGCTAAAATTTTCATTTCTACCTCCTGACTGTCCCATTACCAGACAGTCCTGCTTAGTCTCTTTTCCCTTTGCCTGTCACTTATCGTTATCAGATTTCTTCCAGACCGGTTATCGTGATCTTTCTGTAGTCGAAACCTTTCTCCAGCTCTTTCTCTATGGTCACTTTGATCAGATTCTCCGGAAGGATTTCTTCTATAAGATTTGCCCATTCGATCAGGCAGATTCCCTGTCCGAAAAAGTAATCATCATATCCGATTTCTTCCATTTCCTCGATATCCCCGATGCGGTAAACATCAAAATGATACAGTGGAAGGCGTCCGCTTTCATATTCCTGAATGATCGTAAAGGTAGGACTGTTGATAGGTTCTGTAATGTTCAGTCCTGCCGCAACCCCCTGTGTAAATACGGTTTTCCCTACTCCCAGATCACCTGTCAGGGTATAGATCTGACCTGGTTTTGCGTTCTCTCCGATCTTTTTTCCCACAGCATATGTTTCCTGTGGTGTATTTGTCTCTATAATCATCTTTTCCACCTTTTTCTTGCAGAATTGTTCTTTGCATATTATAATAGAGCGAACAGGGAAATACAATACTTTTTGAAAAGGAGACGTAAAACTATGGCAAATCCGGTAGTTACTATCACTATGGAAAATGGCGATGTCATGAAAGCAGAATTATATCCTGAAATCGCACCAAATACAGTAAACAATTTTATCAGTCTTGTAAAGAAAGGTTTCTATGACGGACTGATCTTCCACCGTGTCATCAACGGCTTTATGATTCAGGGCGGATGCCCGGATGGAACCGGTATGGGCGGTCCGGGATACAGCATTAAAGGTGAATTTACACAGAACAGATTTAAAAATGACCTGAAACATACAGCAGGTGTTCTTTCCATGGCAAGAGCCATGCATCCGGACTCCGCCGGAAGCCAGTTCTTTATCATGCACAAAGATGCTCCACATCTTGACGGAGCTTATGCTGCATTCGGTAAGATCACAGAAGGAATGGATGTTGTAAACCGCATCGCTGAAGAAGATACGGACTACCGTGACCGTCCTCTTGACGAGCAGAAGATCAAATCCATGACAGTGGATACTTTCGGAACCGAATATCCGGAACCGGAAAAATGTTAATATAAAATACGGGAAGCGTGGTACAGATTGTGTACTTTCGCTTCCCGTATTCTATATATGATCTCATTCTCTCTGCAGAATATTCCAGTCAGTCCTCAAAAACCTTAACTTCTCCGTCGATCACCGCATAGTAAAGGTCTTTTTCTTTTTTCATTTTTGCTCTCCCGTTCGTTCCCTCTGTGATTGCTTTCTCCACAGATGCGATCTGGTCTGACGGTACCAGCAGATGTAAAATAACTCTGTCCGTGTACTCGGAATCCAGGATCGGAAGTTTCTGTTCTCCGGCAATATACTGGATTTTTCCGATTCCTGTATAGTCCGTGATCACTTCCATGGAAATTCCATAAACCTTTTCGATCACAGTGCTGGCTGCCAGCCCCTCCTGAGGCTTTTGGAATATGCACGTACCAGTCCTCCGGTTCCAAGCAGCACCCCGCCGAAGTATCTGGTGACAACTGCTGCCACATTGTAGATATCTTCTCCAAGGATCACATCCAGCATCGGACGTCCCGCAGTTCCGGACGGTTCTCCGTCATCGCTGCATCGGGTATATTCGCGATTTTTTCCGACAGAATATACATAACAGTTATGTCTTGCATCCCAGTATTTCTTTTTCATCTCTTCAATAAAAGCAAGGGCTTCCTCTTCTGTACTTACAGGACGTACAGTGGCGATAAACCGGGACTTTTTCTCCACAATCTCGCCCTCTCCCCCTTCATAAACGGTTTTATATTTTTCCAGCATTTCGTACCTCCAGACTGCTGTTATTGTCACATTACTGTACAGCGCAATATCCGCGTCCCCAAAAGAAATAAAAGGAATAAACAGTAATCAGTAACACCTTTCCCACACAGTCTACCATGAATTACAGAATTACGCCAGTACGGTGTATACTATATATTAAAAAATCCCATAATCTACAGTAATTGTGAATTTTTATTTTTTTCTTTATTTACCAATTCTTATTTGGTATAATAAAACGGATTATAAAGGAGGAAAAACATGAATTACGGTAAAAAATCGACTTCAAAGAAGCGAAATTCTCTGATTTCCCGTTCTTCCATGATGGGAAAACGTGCAAGAGTTTCCTTTATCAGAGTCTTATTCGTATCGCTGATCGCCATCTGCATCGGAGTAGCCTGTCTGGGAATCGGTTCTTTTAAAGGCGTGATCGACAATGCTCCGGATGTAAACGATATCGATATCATGCCTCTGGGCTACGCTACGTTTCTTTATGATGATGAAGGAAACCAGATCCGTAAGCTGGCAGCACCCGACTCAAACCGACTGCCCGTTACCCTGAACCAGATTCCGGCAGACCTTCAGCATGCGGTAGTCGCTATTGAGGACGAACGATTTTATGAACATAACGGTATTGACGTAAAAGGTATCCTGCGTGCAGGTGTAAAAGCCATTACCACAGGTGATTTCTCCGAAGGTGCCAGTACCATTACACAGCAGCTTCTGAAAAACAATGTATTTACCAACTGGACCAGCGAATCTACTCAGCTTGAGAGATTTACCCGTAAGTTTCAGGAGCAGTACCTTGCAGTTCAGGTTGAAAAGAAGACAAGCAAGGATACGATCCTTGAGAATTATCTGAACACCATCAACCTCGGTGCAGGCTCCTATGGTGTACAGGCAGCTTCCAGACAGTACTTTGATAAAGACGTATGGGATCTGAATCTTTCCGAATGCGCAACTCTGGCAGGTATCACCCAGAACCCTACCAAATTTAATCCAATCACGAATCCGGAAAGCAACCAGAAGAGACGAAAAGAAGTTCTTCAGCATATGCTGGATCAGAACTATATCAATCAGGAACAGTATGACGATGCTCTGGCTGATGACGTTTATTCCCGTATTCAGGAGGCGCAGAAAGAAAACTCCAGTACCGAAAATACAGTTTATACTTACTTTGAAGATGAACTGACCGATCAGGTCATCGATGATCTGATGAATATCAAAGGATACACAAAGACACAGGCTACCAACCTGCTTTACAGCGGTGGTCTTAAAATTTATACCACTCAGGATTCTGAGATTCAGAATATCCTGGATGAAGAGTATTCCGATACTTCCAATTTCCCGGATGAAGTTCAGTACGAACTTGACTATGCACTGACAGTCACAGATCCTGACGGAAATCAGGTAAACTACAGCAAGGAAATGCTTCAGCTTTATTTCCAGAATGAAGATCCGAGTTTCGACCTTCTCTTCGATTCTCCGGAAGAAGGACAGACTTATGTAGACAGATATAAAGAAAGCATTCTTGCAGACGGAAGCAAGGTTCTTGCAGAGCGTGTAAACTTCGCACCGCAGCCACAGTCTTCTATGAGTGTCATTGACCAGCACACCGGTTATGTTAAAGCACTGATCGGCGGCCGCGGTGAAAAGACAGCCAGCCTGACTCTGAACCGTGCTACAGACACTACCCGTCAGCCTGGTTCTACCTTTAAGATTGTTTCCACCTATGCCCCTGCATTAAACGAAAAGGGAATGACACTGGCGACAACTTTTGAGGATGAGCCTTATGAATACCCGGATGGTTCTCCGGTAAACAATGCAACCCGTTCCTATAACGGAACCACCACGATCCGTACAGCAATCCAGAACTCTATCAACGTTGTTGCTGTCAAGTGTCTGGAAAAAGTAACTCCTGACCTTGGTCTGAAATATCTGGACAACTTCGGTTTCACCACTCTTGCTCATGGAACAGAGGCAGACACCGATGCCAATGGTAACGTATGGAGTGATGCCGGTCTTGCAACTGCATTGGGCGGTATTACCAGAGGTGTAACCAACATAGAACTGTGTGCTTCCTATGCATCGATCGCAAATGGCGGCAATTATATCAAACCGATCTACTATACAAAGATCCTTGATCATAACGGAAATGTCCTGATCGAGAATACTTCCGTTGAACGTTCTGTCATCAAGGAAAGCACTGCTTACCTTCTGACAAGTGCAATGGAAGACGTTGTAAAACAGGGTACAGGTACTGCATGCCAGCTTGACAATATGGCTGTTGCAGGAAAGACCGGTACCACAGAAGACTATAATGACCTCTGGTTCGTAGGCTACACTCCATATTACACCTGTGCAGTATGGTCCGGTTATGACAACAATGAAAAACTTCCGGATTACGCCCGTAACTTCCACAAGAATCTCTGGAAAAAAGTTATGACCCGTATCCACAAAGGACTTCCAGAGAAAAACTTCTCCAAGCCTGCAAGTGTTGAGAAATTAAGCATCTGCTCAGAGACAGGACTTCTTCCAAGAGCAGGCTGCCCGGTCATCACAGAATACTTTGATGTCGGCACCATGCCAACAGAATACTGTGACCAGCACTTCTATGATTACAGCTATGATGAAGACGATTATGATTACAGTTATGATACGTCTGACAGCTCCGACACTTCTGATGCAGAGCCTACCACTGCTCCTGACAGCACGGATAATACCTCCGGCGGCAATAACGGCGATGGCACGGATAATACTGGTGATAACGGTGACGGCAGTAACAGTGGTGACAGTGGTGACAGCGGTGATAATGGCGACGGCGGCGATAACACCGGCGACAATGGTGGTGATAACGGCGACGGCGGTGATGGCGGCGATAACACTGGTGATAACGGTGACAACGGCGACAACGGCGATGGCGGCGGTGATTATAATAACGATGATGAAGACGCCTACCAGATTGATTACTATTAACATTACGATTAATAACAGTAGAGAAAAATCCCACAGTTCCGGTTTCCCGGGCTGTGGGATTTTTTTATTTCTGTTTTCTATTTTGTTTTCTGCGATTTTATTTTGTATGATTTTCCTGTTTCTCTGTCAATCGGATATCCTCAGGCCACATTCGCAGCCAGCCTGATCCGCTACCATGATTACGCCTCTTTAATTACCATACGTGCAGAACCATAGATACCTGCATCATTTCCAAGACTTGCAAGAATAATCGGTGTTTCCTTGCATGCGGAGAATGCATATTTCTTATAGTATTTCTGAATGCAGTCGATCAGTGGCTGTCCGGCTTTGGAAACACCACCGCCGATAACGATTGCTTCCGGATCTGTCACGCAGGCAAACATAGCCAGAGTTCCGCCAAGCATCTCTCCTACCTGAGCCATAACATCACATGCCACTTTGTCGCCATCTTTAAATGCATCCAGCACATTCTTTGCAGAAAGTTTCGGGAATTTACGAAGAACAGTTTCTTCTTCTGTAGCTGCCAGAGTTCTCTGTGCCACACGTACAATACCTGTTGCAGAAGCATACTGCTCCAGGCATCCGCAGTTACCGCAGTTGCAGGCTTCTTTTTCCTCATGATTTACTGCTGCATGACCGATTTCTCCGCCTGCACCATGAGCACCGCCAACGATCTTACCATCAACGATGATTCCGCCGCCAACTCCTGTTCCCAGTGTTACAAGGATTACATTCCCAGAACCTGCTGCCGCACCTTTCCATGCTTCTCCAAGTGCTGCTACGTTTGCATCGTTTCCTGCCCTGGAAGCAAGTCCTGTCAGTTCTGACAGTTCTTTGGTAACTTCTTTGAATCCCCAGTAAAGGTTTACTGCACAAGGTACTTCTCCTCTTTCATTTACAGGTCCCGGAACACCGATTCCAACACCATCGATATCTTCCTTGTCCATTTTGCGCTCTGCGATCTTATCGAGAATTGTCTTCGCAATATCCGGAATAATCGCTTCTCCGTTGTTCTCTCTGCGTGTAGGGATTTCCCATTTCTCCACTAATACTCCGTCTGTCTGAAACAGTCCACATTTTACAGATGTACCGCCAACATCAATTCCAAAACAATACTTTCCCATGATTTCCTCCAAATTTTTTTAATTATATTTATTTATCTTCACGTTTCTTCGCAATATTTGCCTGAACGCGTTTATACAGTTCTTCAGCCGCATTGTATCCCATCTTCTTCTGTCTGTGGTTAACAGCTGCGGATTCAACAATGATCGCCAGGTTACGTCCCGGACGGATCGGCAGAGAATGGCATACGATCTTGTTTCCAAGGTATTCTGTATACTCTTCATGCAGACCCAGACGGTCATATTCTTTGTCTCTGTCCCACTCCTCCAGTTTGATGACAAGGTCTACTGACTGGGTATCTTTAACACTCTCGACACCGAACAGAGTCTTGACATCAATGATTCCGATACCACGCAGCTCAATAAAGTGTCGTGTGATATCCGGAGCAGAACCTACCAGGGTTACATCGCTGACTTTACGGAGTTCTACAACGTCGTCACTTACCAGACGATGGCCTCGTTTGATCAGTTCCAGTGCTGCTTCACTCTTACCGATTCCACTCTCACCAGTGATCAGAACACCTTCACCGTATACATCCACAAGTACACCGTGAATGGAAATACACGGAGCAAGCTGTACGCCCAGCCAGCGGATGATCTCAGCCATAAAGCTGGAAGTGGTTCTCTCTGTCACAAAGGTAGGAACATTATATTTGACTGCCAGATCGATCATGTCCTGTGATGGTCTTGTCATGGTGCTGAATATCACACAAGGGATCTTGCTGGAGATAAATCTCTCATATTTGAATTTCCGTTCTTCGTCACTGAGCTGCATCAGGTAAGTATATTCTACATATCCGATGATCTGTACACGTTCATTTGCAAAGTGTTCCAGATATCCGGTCAGCTGCAGTGCCGGTCTGTTGATTTCTGCGGTCTTGATCCAGATCTCAGACAGGTCAATTTCAGGAGTCAGGTTGTGAAGCCCCAGTTCCTGAACCAATTTTGTCAACTGTACACCCTTCATGTTTTTCTCCTTTTCAGTTCAAAATTTTGTGCTGTTTTTATTATAGCACATCATTCTGTAGAACTTCAATTGTAAATCAAAGATTGAATTCAGGTTTCTTCTGCTTCGTTCTTCCTCTGATCCATCTGCCTGTTTTCTTCCGGTGTGTGAAAAAATTCATAGACTTTCTGCGCACTTCCGGCATTCATGCTTTCTGTCTGTGTCAGTTCTTCGAGTGAAGCATCCCGGATATTTTCAATGGACTTAAACTTCCGCATCAGTGCCTTTCTTCTGGTTTCTCCGATTCCCGGAATGTCATCTAACAGGGAATGTACCTGCTCTTTGCTTCGCAGGGAACGGTGAAATTCTATGGCAAAACGATGCGCCTCATCCTGTATTCTGGTGATCAGGCGAAAGCCTTCACTGCTGGTATCAATGGGGATTTCCACGTTATTGTAGTATAATCCTCTGGTTCTGTGGTGATCATCTTTGACCATACCGCAGACCGGAATGTCGATTCCGAGATTTCCCAGCACTTTCAGAGCGATATTCACCTGTCCCCTTCCACCATCCATCAGGATCAGATCCGGCAGAATGGCAAAACTGTCAAACTCATCTTTCCCTTCATGGGTGAAACGTCTGGTAAGTACCTCTTCCATACTTGCATAATCGTTCGGTCCCTGTACCCATTTGATCTTAAATTTACGGTAATCACTGCGTTTTGGCTTACCTTTTTCATAGACTACCATAGAACCTACGGATTCAAAGCCGCTGATGTTTGAGATATCGTATGCTTCCATTCTTCGGATTCCGGACAGTCCAAGCCATTCTTCCACCTCATGAACAGCTCCGATGGTTCTTCCTTCTTCACGTTTGATCCTTTCCCTGTCTTTGTCCAGAACCATCTTTGCGTTTTCTTCCGCAAGTTCCACCAGTTTCTCTTTGGTTCCTTTTTTCGGCACACGGATATGAACTCTCTGTTTTCTTCTGGCAGTGAGCCATTCCTCGATCAGGTCTGCGTCCTCGATTTCTTTCTGCAGCATGATTTCCTTCGGGATAAACGGGGTTCCCGCATAAAACTGCTTCATAAAGCTGGAAAGAACCTGCGCTTTGGTATCTCCTCTTGCCACACGAAGGTAGAAATGCTCCCGCCCGATCAGCTTGCCGTCGCGGACAAAAAATACCTGTACAACGGCATCCTGCTCCCGCAGATCCAGGCTCTCATCCATTGCCACTGCAATGATATCCTTGTCTTCTGCTCCGTAACTGGTAATCTTCTGGCGCTCCCCAATCTTCTGGATACTGCGGATCAGATCACGGTATTCCATAGCATCTTCAAAGCGCATTTCTTCGGATGCAGCCATCATCTTGTCTGTCAGCATATCAATGGTGTCCTGGAAATCTCCATTGAGAAATTTCAGCAGTTCTGTGATGTTTTTCTTATATTCCTCCGGAGTCACATATCCCTGGCAGGGTGCCGTACACTGCTTCATGTGATAATACAGACATGGTCTGTCTTTCCCGCAGTCTCTTGGCAGTACACGGTTGCAGGAACGCACTTTATACAGTTTGCGCACCAGCTCGATCACGTCTTTTACTGCCCCCGCACTGGTATATGGGCCGAAGTATTTTGCCTTGTCCTTCTTCATCCTTCTGGCAAAAAGGACTCTGGGATATTCTTCATTAACGGTTACCTTGATAAACGGATAGCTCTTGTCATCCTTGAGCATGGTATTATACTTCGGCCGGTGTTCCTTGATCAGATTACACTCCAGCACAAGAGCCTCCAGCTCAGAGTCCGTGATAATGTACTCAAACCGGGTGATATGTGTTACCATCTGCTCAATCTTTGCACCTTTATTTCTGCTGCTCTGGAAATACTGACGTACCCTGTTTTTCAGACTGATTGCTTTTCCTACATAGATGATCTCGTCTTTCTCTCCATGCATAATATAAACACCGGGTTTTCCCGGAAGTTTTTTCAGTTCTTCTTCTATCTGAAACATAAAATCTCCTCTATACAAAAAATCCTGCTCTGAAGCCTCCTGCCCCGAAGGCTTTTCGCAGCTCAGAAATATTACGATTACGGCGTAATTTCGCGTGATGCGAAAACAGAGCCGGAAATTATTCCCGACTCTGCTATTGTATCACTGAATCTCTGGCTTATCCAGCGTTACTGTATTCTGTTTTGCCTCCGGATCAGATGTTTCTTTCTGATCTTTCATCTGCTCTTTTGTCTGATTTTCCGGCTGGTTGTCCATTTCCGGTTTCTGTTCTGTTTTCTCCGGAATTACCAGATCATCCAGGTTTTCCGGAATCTCGATTCCGCGCTCTACTGCACGGAAAATCTTCATAAATTCCTTACCTGTAATGGTTTCCCTGCGGATCAGGTAAGCAGCGATCTTATCCAGCGCTTCCCTGTGGCCTCCGATCAGTCTCTTGGCTTCCTCGTACGAATTATGGAGAAGTACCATCACCTCATGGTCAACCTCTGTGGCAGTATCATCACCGCAGTTTAATACTGCTCTGCCGCTGAGATACTGGTTCTCCTGGGTAGCCAGACCCATCAGACCAAATTTCTCAGACATACCATACTGTGTGATCATGGCTCTTGCCACTTTCGTTGCCTGTTCAATATCATTGGCTGCACCTGTAGTCACTGTGTCAAACACCAGCTCCTCTGCGGCACGTCCGCCAAGATATCCCACCAGCATTGCTTCCAGTTCTTTCTTGGTGTTGAGATATTTTTCTTCTTCCGGTACCTGCATGACGTATCCAAGTGCACCCATGGTTCTTGGTACGATCGTAATCTTCTGTACCGGCTCTGCATCTTTCTGCAATGCACTTACCAGTGCATGTCCAACCTCGTGATAGGATACGATTCTGCGCTCCTGCACGCTGAGGATTCTGTCTTTCTTTTCCTTACCTACCAGAACGACTTCCACAGCTTCCAGAAGATCCTTCTGGGATACTGCGCTGCGCCCGTTTTTAACTGCAAGGATTGCAGCCTCATTGATCATATTTGCAAGATCGGAACCTACTGCTCCGGAAGTTGCAAGTGCGATGTTCTCGAAATCTACGGTCTCATCCAGATGTACATTTCTGGCATGTACTTTCAGGATCTCGATTCTTCCTTTCAGATCCGGACGGTCAACGATCACTCGTCTGTCAAAACGTCCCGGTCGCAGAAGTGCCGGGTCAAGAACCTCCGGACGGTTGGTCGCTGCCAGGATCAGAAGTCCTTTGGAAGTGTCAAAACCATCCATCTCGGCAAGAAGCTGATTCAGAGTCTGCTCACGCTCATCATTGCCACCGCCATAATGAGAATCACGGCTCTTACCGATTGCATCGATCTCATCGATAAAGATGATACACGGTGCGTTCTTCTTCGCTTCTTCAAACAGGTCACGGACACGGGAAGCACCCACGCCGACAAACATCTCCACAAACTCAGAACCTGACAGGGAGAAAAACGGCACATGCGCTTCTCCTGCCACTGCTTTCGCAAGAAGCGTTTTACCGGTTCCCGGAGGGCCTACAAGCAGGGCACCTTTCGGGAGCTTCGCTCCGATCGTTGTGTATTTACCAGGGTTGTGCAGGAAATCCACGACTTCCTGAAGGGATTCCTTCGCTTCATCCTGTCCTGCCACATCCTTAAAGGTAATTCCTGTGTCTTTCTGAATATAAGCTTTCGCACGGCTCTTGCCTACACCCATCATTCCGCCGCCCCTGTTCATGCGGCGCATAAATACCATCAGAAGCACAAACAGTACAATGGTCGGCAGAAGCACGCTGACCAGCATGGAGACGATCTCTCCCACTGCATCCGGCTGCTTATACTCGAAGGAAATTCCCGTTCCTTCCAGTCTTTCTGTCAGTTTATCCACTGACTCCATCTGATTGGTATAGTAAACATCCTCTGAAAATCCTGATGACTGATGTTTCGGTGTGATCGTCAGTGTATTGGACTGAAGTGAAACTTCTTTCACATCTCCATCATTTACCATCTCAATGAATTTATCGTAAGTGATCTCACTGGAGTTATCCTTGAGCATATTGGTAAACATGGCGAAACATACCAGAGTAACCAGGAGGCATACCAGAAAGGCAAGGATCGACTGATGATTTTTATTCGGGTCCTGTTTGCCCGGACCTTTATTCGGATCAGGACGATTGCCATTCGGATTATTGTCCATATTATTATCCATTTTGTTCCTCCTAAACGTTATCGTTCTTATTATAAAGAGAATTTCGCTATAAATCAACCGGGATATTGTGAAATTTGCGTTATAAATGCGCTTTACAAAGAAATGATTTTCCTTTTCTGAAAAAATTTATTTATATTTTTATAAATTTACCTGTTACAAACGGCTCTTTTTGTAGTATACTGTTGGCAAAGTGATTTTATAATAACTTTGCAACTTATTGATGCAAATGCAAACATGTGATGGGAAAGGAAATGAACAAATGAAGATAGGATTTGACAACGACAAGTATCTGAAAATGCAGTCCGAACATATTCGGGAACGTATCAGCAAGTTTGGAAACAAACTTTATCTGGAATTTGGCGGCAAGCTTTTTGATGACTACCATGCTTCCAGAGTTCTTCCGGGATTTGAGCCGGACAGCAAACTGCGCATGCTGATGCAGCTTTCTGATCAGGCAGAGATCGTCATCGTAATCAGCGCTGCTGACATTGACAAGAATAAAGTCAGAGGTGACCTTGGTATCACTTATGATGAAGATGTACTCCGTCTCATGGAAGTATTTACAGAGCGTGGTCTTTATGTAGGAAGTGTCTGCATCACTCAGTATGCAGGACAGGAAAGCGCAGACGCATTCAAGAAACGTCTGGAGAAACTTGGAATCAAAGTTTATGTACTGTATCTGATCCCGGGATATCCGAACAACACTTCCCTGATCGTAAGTGACGAAGGCTACGGCAAAAATGATTATATCGAAACTACAAGACCTCTGGTTGTCATCACAGCTCCGGGACCTGGAAGCGGAAAAATGGCTACCTGCCTTTCCCAGCTTTATCATGAATACAAACGTGGTGTCAAAGCCGGATATGCGAAATTCGAAACTTTCCCGATCTGGAACATCCCGCTGAAGCATCCGGTAAACCTGGCATATGAAGCTGCTACTGCTGACTTAAATGATGTCAACATGATCGACCCGTTCCATCTGGAAGCATACGGTGAAACTACAATTAACTACAACCGTGATGTAGAAGTTTTCCCGGTTCTTCAGGCAATGTTTGAGAAGATCATGGGCGAGTGCCCTTACAAATCTCCGACAGACATGGGTGTAAACATGGCAGGCAACTGCATCATTGACGATGAAGCCTGCAAAGAAGCCGCACGTCAGGAGATCATCCGCAGATATTATAAGAGCATGGAAGCTCTGGTTCGCGGAACAGGCCGTGAAGAAGAAGTTTATAAGATTGAGCTTCTGCTGAAACAGGCACATGTCAGCAAAGAAGACCGTAAGGTTGTTACTGCCGCATTACAGCGTGAGGAAGAAACCGGTGCTCCTGCTGCCGCCATGGAACTCAATGACGGACGCATTATCACAGGAAAGACTTCCGACCTGCTTGGCGCATCCTCTGCCCTGATCCTGAATGCACTGAAAGAACTTGCCGGAATTGATCACAGCAAACATGTTATTTCTCCGGAAGCTTTAAGACCAATCCAGACACTCAAGACCGAATATCTCGGAAGCAAGAACCCGAGACTGCATTCTGATGAGACTCTGATCGCACTTTCCATCAGTGCCGCTGACAACGAAGATGCGAAGCTTGCCCTTCAGCAGATCCCGAACTTAAAAGGCTGCCAGGTTCATACTTCTGTGCTGCTGTCTCAGGTGGATATTCTGGAGTTCCGTAAGCTGGGCGTAGAGCTTACTTGCGAGCCGAAATCTGAGCATGCTAAGAAGCTGCAGAAATAATTTCACAATAGCATAAAAAATCTCCTCTCTGAACATATGATTATTTCATATGAACAGGAGGAGATTTTTATTATGCTATTTTCTGTCTATTTTTCCACTGTTTACATATCTGATAGTAAGAGAAATATCCAAAGCAAAAATAATAATTGCAAGAATCAATAAAACCGGACGCTGATCACCGGCATACAAGATCAACCCGCCATTTAAAAGACATATTGTCATGCTGATTCCAAGGGTATTGTATACTTTTCTTGCATCAAGTTTTCCATTGGAAGTAATTTTTTCTTCGATAGCACCACCCGGTTTTATAATGCTGATAATAATTAAAGAAACAACAAGTATTGTACCAACAAATGCATTTGTATTCCACTGCATACTCATTCCTCCTCTTCTTCAAACATAGAACACATCACACATATCATCTGTTTAAGGTTTTATCAGAAATTACTTGATTTACCCTCTATTTATCTTTAAATTATCATCATCAGGAATCTCTGTCAATATATTTATTTAATATTTACAATCTCCAACGCTCTGTCCGGATAATTAGTGATGACGGCTTCTGCGCCTGCGTCTTTTACCAGTTGGATGTGTTCTGGTTTGTTGGCAGTCCATACGTGCATTTTCAGGCCGGCGCGTTTGACTTCTTCCATAAACTGAGGGTATTTCAGATGATAGACAGCAGGATGTACGGCATTGATTCCGAGGTTTTTGGCGTACATGGCAGGATTTACCCAGCCGTCACTGAAAAGGATTCCTGTCTGTACGTGGTTGTCTAACTGCTTTAACTGTAACAGGCTGTAGTGATTAAAAGAAGAATAGATCAACTGCTCTTCCATTTTCATCTCCTTTACCAGTTTCAGAATCTTTTCTTCCATTCCCGGATAGAAGCAGATGCTGTTCTTTAATTCAATATTTACCATCATGTCTGTGGTGCGCATGAGGTCGAGTACTTCTGCCAGAGTCGGGACACGGTAGATTCCGGTTGGCTCTGCGGATGTACTGACTTTTAACTCTTTTAACTGTGCCAGTGTCATGTCCTTGATCAGTCCGGTTCCGTCTGTGACACGGTCTACAGTTTCGTCGTGCATAACAATCAGTTCACCGTCTGCGGATGTGTGTACATCCAGTTCAATTCCGTCTGCGCCCTGTTTGATGGCAAGTTCAAATGCCTCCATGGTATTTTCCGGTCTGTATCCGCTGGCACCTCTGTGCGCCCATACTTTTGTTGTTCTCTCTGCTGTTTCTGCCATTTCTCTATCTGCCTCTCTTATATAAAATTCATTTACAGTGCTCCCAAAATAATATATCACATGTTACACCTCTGTTTTCTTTTACAAAATAACAGAAGATGTCAGACGGATAAAATCATCCGCTTCGTTCCCTGATCTGGTAAAACTATAATAAATATTGAGAAAATTACTGTAAATCTTCATAAACAGGGAACCGCATACGCAGTCCCCTGTCATCATTTAAGTATAAATATTTTTCCTATGAATGATTATAACACCTTTCGGTATACTGTTATCAATATTTTTTATTCATTCAGTAAGTTATAATCTTCAATAGATTTGTTCATATCAGAAGCCATTTTTCTGACTGCATCTTCTGCGGACTATTTTCCGTTGAGCATATTCTCAATCTCTGTTTCTACAATCGCACATGCTTCCGGGAATACACTGAGAAGTGCACCTACATATTCCGGTGCAGAATCATGAAGCTGGTCAATGGCTGTCTGGAACTGTGGATATTTTGCAATGTTGTCTTTGAATACCTGCTCGTCATGTGCTGCTGTTGTTACAGGGAAGTATCCTGTCTGTGCATTCCAGTATGCCTGTGTTGATGGTATTACTATATCGGATAAATGTGTTTGATTTATGGTGAGTTTGCGCAAAAAATGTGTCCCGTTATAAATGATACATTTCACATTTACGGTGTTTTAATAATGGAAGCTGTTCTCTGATCTGGTCTTCCCGGTCCAAGTCTATTTCTTGTATTAAAATGCCCTCTTTCTCATCCAACTGTTTCATGACCTTTCCCCATGGATCTGTTACAATAGAATGTCCCCAGGAAATGTATCCTGCCTGTGTATCTCTGGCAGGAGCACATCCAAGCATATAAATCTGATTGTCAAGAGCTCTTGCGCGGAAAGTCAGTTCCCAATGTGCAGGGCCTGTAGTCATATTAAATGCTGCAGGGACGAAGATCATCCTTGCACCGTCCAGTACCATTGTGCGGGCAAACTCCGGGAAACGGATGTCGTAGCAGATCATGACACCCATTTTCCCAAATTCAGTAGCAAATACTGTAGCATGATCTCCCGAAGTCAGAGTATCGGATTCTTTGAAGTACTGGCCATTTTTTACATTGATATCAAAGAGATGAGTTTTTCTGTGCTTGCCAATCTGTTTTCCATCTCTGTCAAAAATATAAGAAGTGTTGTAAACATTTCCCACATCATCTGCTTCCGGCATGGAACCTGCAATCAGATAAATATGATACTTTCTGGCATAATCAGACATTGCCTGCCAGGATGGACCACCTTCTTTTTCTGCATAAATCGGGAAATTTTCAGTTTGATACGGACAGCAGAACATCTCCGGAAGGATTACAAAGTCCGGATTTTCCGCCTTTATTTTTTCTATATAAGTGCCTGCAGTGCGGATATTTTGTATTTTATCTTTTACTGTAGGCATCTGAATTGCTGCTACTTTCATGTGTATCCTCTCCTTTCTTTGCCAATAATATAATATTTCTCCCTATTACAATTATGATATCAGGGGCAAATATCTTTTGACCCTAACATCATAATTATAACAAAGCCAAGCGGATATTCGCAATCCTCTTCGCTACTTGCTCATAACCGAATAACTGATTCGGTTAAATACACTGTCACGCAAAAAAACAGCTCCCATACATGAAATTTTTCCATGTATAAGAGCTGTCTATAGTCTATATTAATTATTCTTCATAACCATTCGGGTTATTAGACTGCCATCTCCAGGAGTCGGCGCACATTTCCTTAATGTCGTTTTCTGCTTTCCATCCGAGTTCTCTTTCTGCTTTGGAAGCGTCGGAGTAGCATGTTGCGATGTCACCTGCACGGCGCGGTTTGATCACGTATGGAATCTTAACGCCTGTAGCTGCTTCGAAGTTCTTTACAATGTCAAGAACACTGTAGCCTTTTCCTGTACCAAGGTTGTAGATGCTTAAACCGGAGTTGTCTTCGATTTTCTTGAGGGCTTTTACATGTCCTTTTGCAAGGTCAACTACGTGGATGTAATCTCTTACACCTGTTCCGTCCGGAGTATCGTAATCGTTTCCGAATACGCCAAGTTCTTTCAGTTTTCCAACTGCAACCTGTGTGATGTATGGCATCAGGTTGTTCGGGATTCCATTTGGATTTTCTCCGATGGTTCCGCTCTTATGAGCACCAATCGGGTTGAAGTAACGAAGAAGAACTACGTTCCATTCCGGATCTGCTTTCTGGATATCTGTCAGGATCTGCTCCAGCATGGATTTGGTCCATCCATATGGATTTGTGCACTGTCCTTTCGGGCACTCTTCTGTGATCGGGATAATCGCCGGGTCTCCGTATACGGTTGCAGATGAGGAGAAGATAATGTTCTTTACATTATGTTTTCTCATCACATCTACCAGTGTTAAAGTTCCTGCAATATTGTTCTCATAATATTCCCAAGGCTTTACAACAGATTCTCCTACTGCTTTCAGACCTGCGAAATGGATACAGGAATCAATCTCTTCTTTATCAAAAATTTCATTTAAAGCATCACGGTCCAGGATGTCTGCTTTGTAGAATTTCACTGGTTTGCCTGTGATCCTGGAAACTCTGTCCAGAGATTTCTCACTTGCATTGCTTAAGTTATCCAGAACTACAACATCATATCCTGCGTTCTGCAATTCTACAACTGTATGGCTTCCAATATAGCCTGCTCCACCTGTAACTAAAATTGCCATAATAATTCCTCCTAACCTGTCTGCCTGCTGTTCATAGTTCTTGTAGTCAAAGGTTTTTCTTACCATCAGACAAATCAATCATCTGTCCATCCATAACATTGTTAAATTTTGGTAAAATTCCGCGCTGTATATTCTTTCGAATTTTCTTATCATTTCTGCACGGTCATCCT
Source organism: Ruminococcus sp. AF41-9 (assembly GCF_003477525.1). GTDB lineage: Bacteria > Bacillota > Clostridia > Lachnospirales > Lachnospiraceae > Blautia_A. Next base: position 39,975 of record NZ_QUDO01000023.1, on the reverse strand, counting down.
GCTACAATACCTGTTTTCTGCAATTTCTGTTATTTTTCTCTTTCAACAATACCTATATTAGTTCACAGCATCAGAAATATCCTTGATAATTCTGAGTGTAATCTGTAAAATTCTGCGGATATCCTGTTTCATATCAGCAGAATTTACCTCTGTATTTTACAGCACCGTATATCCAGAACTGTAAAATACCATTGCCTGATATAATGAAATATCATGTATTGTAGAAAATCCTGCGAAAATATGATTTCTCTCATATCCCCGCAGGATAATTCTATCTGAATCAGCTCATAAAAGCAAGCCTCTATGCACATGTACGGTTATTTATACTTACTGTTTAATTGCTGTTCGTTTCCAGTAACTATTTATACTTATTTACAATTTCTTTCATCCGGGGAAGTTTCTCTTCCATATCTTTTACCAGTTTGAACTGTGTTCTGCAGCGATCCAGATTATGTCCCTCTCTGTGAATCTTGAAATAATGATCTCCCTCCAGATAATCTGTCAGGAAACGCATTCCACATTCAAAAGTCATAAGGATCGCTCCCATCGGAAGCATATCCAGCTCTGTCTCCGTCAACGCACCGCCGCATCCTTCAATGAAACCTTTGACATAAACTTCATACAGATGAAGATCACAGGACACTTTCGTCAGGTCTTTCTCATCCTCTGCTCCGGTACTTGCGCCAAAGCGGATAGAATCACCGAAATCATTCACGGAAAGTCCCGGCATTACAGTATCAAGGTCAATCACACAGATGGCTTTTCCCGTTGCATTATCGATCATAATGTTATTCAGCTTGGTATCATTATGTGTAACACGTAACGGCAGTTTTCCCTGATCCTGCATATCGCACAGGACATATGCCAGTTCTGTGCGGTCCAGCACAAACTGAATCTCTTTTTCCACATCTGCTGCTCTGTGACATATATCTTTTTCCACAGCAGTTTTAAACTTATCCAGTCTGTCCACCGTATTATGAAAATTTACGATGGTCTCATGAAGAGTTTCTGCCGGATAGTCTGCAAGCAGCCTCTGGAAATGTCCGAAAGCAACTGCACTCTGGTAAAAATCTTCCTCATTTTTTACCATGTCATAGCATGTGGCATCTTCAATGAACAAATATACTCTCCAGTATTCCCCGTCCTCATCTACATAATAAGGAAGTCCATCCTTTGTCATCACAAGATTCAGAGTCTCTCTCTCCACATCTCCACCGTTTTCCTGAATCTTTTTCTTCAGCCAGGCGGTAACACCGCTGATATTCTCCATCAGTTCCACAGGTTGGGTAAAAATACTCTTGTTCATTTTCTGAAGAATATAATGTTTGCCTGTATCATAAGTCAGGCGATAGGTGTCATTGATATGACCGCTTCCATAAGGAACACATTCTGTCAGATTATCTTCCAGAACAAATGCACTGGTGATATTCTTTATCTCCCGGTTAATTTCCACTCAATTATTCCTCCCATAATTTCTGTGGATACAGCCCTCCATCTTTTAAATTCTGAATGGCAGCTACTACCACAGGTTTATCTTCTTTGTAGGTTACGCCATACCATTTATCCATAGATTTCAGAACTTTTACAGTTGCTCTCTTCTCACCGAGAAGTTCATCTACTACAAATGGCAGGAAATATTCGCATTTCAGCGGGTTTACTTTCAGATTCTCATCCAGGAATTTAGGGAATCTGTCTTTCAGCTCTTTCAGGATACTTGCAGAAAATCCCCACATATTCATGGATACTGTACTGCCTTCCGGAAGCATGGTCCATGTTTTTCCATCGTCTTCTGTATAAGCGGTGCCGCCGTCATGCTTTTCGATATGGGTACGCTCGTTGATCTTAAGAAGATGTCCTTCTTCGTCTGTCACGCACACACCTCTTGCCACATGGCCATTCTCTGTCAGAGTATTCTCCAGTTTATAGCCGACCATCATGTATCTGTAAGTATCTGCGGTATCTTCATTCTCTGTCAGGAAATCATATGCCATCTTAAATGCATGGCTTCCATAATAGTCATCTGCATTAATCACAACGAATGGCCCATCAATCTCATTGATGCAGCTTAATACCGCATGTCCGGTTCCCCATGGTTTCACACGTCCTTCCGGTACTTCATAACCTTCCGGAATATTGTGAAGATCCTGGAAAACATATGATACTTCCAGCTGATTGCTGAGACGATCACCGATGGCACTTCTGAAGTCTGCTTCATTTTCTTTTTTGATAATAAATACTACTTTCCGGAATCCGGCCTGTACTGCATCATAAATAGAGAAATCCATGATGATGTGTCCCTCTTTGTCCACCGGATCGATCTGTTTCAGACCGCCATAACGGCTTCCCATACCTGCTGCCATAACTACTAATACTGGTTTCTTCATAATTTTTTTCCTCTTTTCTTTAAATGTTTTTCGTTACTCTCAGATTGCCTGGTAACTTTTTACATTCATCTTATCATACTATGATTTCGAGGTCAAAACGTGTTACATAATATCTTTCGCACTCACAAAAGTTGTTATTGCCCTGCTGTCCTCTATTATCATCCCTTAATACCACCGGTAACACCACCGATGATCTTCTCTGACAGGAAAATATACAGAATAAATGTCGGCAGGAATACAATGATTACCGCTGCGAACATTCCGGCCCAGTCACCTGTATATTTCATGGAGTTGATCATTCCATAAAGTCCGGGTGCAACAGGTTTCAGCTTGTCCGAGCTTGCGAAGATCAGTGACAGGAAATATTCATTCCAGATATTAATAAAGTTAAAAATTGTCACTGTTACAATACCTGACTGTGCCATAGGGAACATGATTTTCCAGAAAGTACGCATGGGAGGGCATCCGTCGATTGCTGCCGCTTCCTCATAGGTTCTGGAAATATTGCTGAAGAATGTAAGCAGGAAAATGGTCGTATAAGGTACATTAATTCCTACATACAATATGATCAGTACAGTTCTTCCTGCTGCCACATTATTCAGGATTCCCATACCGGAAATAATACTGAAAAGGGGCAGAACAACCATGATCGCCGGAACACCCATGGCAGATACGAAGCTAGTCTGGATAAATTTATTTGCAATAAAATCAAATCTGGACAGTACATAAGCTGCAGGTGCACACACCAGAATCAGAATTGTACAGGAAATCACGGAATAGATCAGAGAGTTTCCGAAGAATCCTGCGACTCCGGCACCATTCCATGCTTTTGCATAGTTTTCGAAATGTAATCCGGACTCAAACTTCAGGGCTTTTCCCTGGAAGATTTCTGCTGTTGTGGAAAAACTCGCCCCGAATACCCATCCCAGAAGCGCAATGGTAAAGATTACCCAGAGCAGCAGGATGATGTATCCCGGCAGGAGTTTGACTTCTTTTTTCAGATTAAAGGGTCTGCGTGCCTCTTTTTCTTTTGCCATTTCTCATCCCTCCTTAGAATTCCAGATCATCATCTTTGATCACTTTGTTACAGATTGTAAATACAATGACTACGCAGACGCTGAGCAGTACACCGATGGCAGCTCCCAGACCTGCATTTCGTTCTGTAACTGTATTACCGCCGCCGAAAATCTGCATGTACATATAAACATAAGGGGTAATTGTCTGTGTGTCTGCAGTTACTGTGGAGAAAAGCTGTGACCATACAAAAAAGCCAACACTGCTTACAGACCACATGGTAATATTTGTCTTAAATACTCCCTTTAACAATGGAAGTGTCATGTAACGGAACTGTGCCGGTTTGGTCGCTCCGTCAATGGTTGCTGCCTCATAATATTCGGGGCTGATACGCTCAATACCGCTGAGCCAGATCAGCATATGGTATCCAACCATTCCGAAACAATATGCAAACAACAGTGCCCAGAATTTGTGATCATTATCCAGGAACTGGATTTTCGCCAGATTGTCCAGATGTAATGCCGTAAAAAGATCTTTCAGCAGACCATATCTTGGACTGTATACATACTGCAGCCACATAGTTGCAAGTGCTACTGCACTGACGATATTTGGCATATAAATGATCGCGCGGAAAAATTTCTTTCCTCTGATTCCGCTGGTAAGGATAACTGCAAATAAAAGAGACAGGCTCATTACCACCAGACCGCCGATCAGCCAGATACGAAACAGGTTAAAAAATGAAGTCTTAAATAAGCTGGTACTCATCAGCTTTGTGTAGTTGCCGAATCCTACGAATTTCCATAAATCCATGGAATCTGTAACTCCGTCAATCTTGAAAAAGCTCATGATTACTGTTCTGATAATCGGATAAAGAAAGATTCCCAGAAACAGCAGAACTGCCGGAGTCAGAAATACAACAATCATCGTTTTATTCTTCTTCAAATAAATACCTCCTCTGTAAGTAATATCATATCTACGGATTGCTACGCTTCGCTCCCGCAATCCTCCATCCATTCAGAATCCGCTGATTTACTTCGTAAATCGCTACTTTCTCATGTCTGGCGGTTTCAAAAAGAGAGATGGCGGCAGCGTAGATACGATGCCACCATCTTTATAAATTCTTTGTTTATTTATTTTGCTGCGTCCTGCATAGTGGAAACAAATTCATCTGCTGTAATGGAACCTGCCATTAATTTGATAAAGTTTTCTTTGATAACCGGAGTCATATCTACGTTAGATTCTACACCGCATGCCCATGTGAAACGGTTTGTGCTCTGCTCAATAACAGGTTTTGCACACTCAACCATTGCCGGCCATTCTGTGTTTGTTGTATCAGCCGGGATACCTACAGTTTCATCTGCAAGTTTCTGGTCGTATTCACCTTTTGTAAGGAATGTGATCAGATCAAATGCTTCTTTTGCAAGTTTTGTATCTTTGTTAATACCAAATACCTGTGCGCCGAAGTTGTTTGTTTCGATTCCGTTTGCTCCGTCTGTAAGTGCCGGATATGCGAAGCATCCCCAGTGGAAGTCAGGACCTGCCATCTCTTTTACTTCGTTTGGTAACCAGGAGCCATTCAGATACATTGCAGCTGTTCCAAGTGCAAGCTCTGTGTTCTGACCTGCAGGCCATACGTTGGAACCAACCATCTCTGAATAATATCCGTTAGATGCAAGTTCTTCGATATCCTGTGCCATCTGAAGAACTGCAGGATCATCCCATTCACCTTCAGTTACGATCTCTTTTACTTTATCTTCGCCAACCAGTCTTGCAAGATGATATCCGATCACACATGTTGCATAGGCATCATCCATAGTCATTGGTGTGATTCCTGCATCTTTTAATTTCTGGCATACATCTTTGAATTCATCCCATGTCTTCGGTTCTTCTGTGATTCCTGCCTGCTCAAACAGATCTTTGTTATAGAAGAAAGCAAATACGTTTGGCTGATATGGAATTGTTTTTAATGTACCGCCGCCGGCATCACGGCATGCTGCCATCAGACCTGCATTTGCAGTTGCTTCATAGTCATTCTCTTTCGCAAGGTCTTCCAGATCCAGAGATATTTACCGTACATTCCGTTTACACGGTCGATATCTTCGTCAAAAATATCAATCTGTGTGCCGCCGTCCAGTGCAGGCTGAAGTGCTTCACGGTTTCCGGTACGTCCCTTAAACTGAAGGTCTACCTTAACTCCTGTCTGTTCTGTATAAGCGTCAACTGCTTCCTGAATCACCTGTCCCTGTGGCTCTGTAGCTTCCCACATTGACCAGTAAACCAATGTGTCATCTGCTGCCTGAACAGTGAAAGCCGGTACTGCAAGTGAACCAACCATAACCGCACATAATGTTGCACTAAGCATCTTTTTCTTCATTCCCATAACCTTTTTTCCTCCTTTGTCGGTTTTGACATTTTGTCTTCTTTTTTCTCTCTTTTCGCTCTTTTGTTGAATTTTAACAATTATTTCTTTTGGTAGTTCTTATTTTATCATTTTTGCACAAATAGTATTTGCACAAACGTCCATTTCTTTTGTACAAAAATTCATTTTTAACTGGTTTTTCATCTGTTTTTGTTGTATACTTGTACACAACAACCATATTGCAGATTTCTGACAGCAAGAGGGAGGTGGCAGTAATGGCTTTTGAGAGTATGTATCTGGAAGAAGATATTCATATTGACCAAATTTATACAATCCACTATTTTGAATACAAAAGTGATTTTCACTTTGCAGGAGAACGCCATAATTTCTGGGAATTTCAATGTGTAGATAAGGGAAAGGCAGAAATAGAGACAGATAACGGTATCTACCATCTGACAAGCGGACAGCTCATCTTTCACAGACCAAATGAATTTCATAACCTTATTGCCATAGGAAATACCGCACCTAATATTGTGGTAGTTTCTTTTGAATGCGATTCTCCATGTATGAAATTCTTTGAGAAAAAATTACTGAAACTTTCTGATTCTGAGAGAAATCTCATGGGAATGCTAATTGCCGAGGCACGCCGCTGTATCAAAACCCCTCTGGATGATCCTTATACAGAAAAGATGGAAAAGAAAGAAGATTTTTTGTTTGGTTCTCAGCAGCTTATCCGCATTTACCTTGAGCAGATGCTGATCTACATGATTCGGAGAAATTCTTCTCCTCCTATGACTGTACCAGTCAGCCAATTTGTAAATCTGAAAAATAATTCCGCTGTCTATAAACGTGTCATTGCTTATATGGAGGACCATATCCGGGAAAATATTACACTCTGCGATCTGTGTCATGACAATATGATCGGACGCTCCCAGCTTCAGAAAATATTTCAGGAACAGCATCAGTGTGGCGCCATGGATTTCTTTTCCCGGTTAAAGATTGCCTATGCCAGACAGCTGATCCGCGAGAACCAGATGAACTTCACACAGATTTCGGAATTTCTGGGATACTCTTCCATCCATTACTTCTCCAGACAGTTTAAAAAGATTTCCGGAATGACACCCACAGAATATATTACATCAATAAAGGCGCTCTCAGAACGAGAGCGCCAGTAATATCGGACCAATATTTTCATAATGTCGAGCAGCCTTTTTCTTATTTCATACTGCTGAGATTCTCTATAAATTCATCCGATGTTTCTTCTAATCTTGTAGCTTCAGAAGTTCGCTTTGTATCTGTTCTTTATAATCCAGATCTGCCTCCAGACCTGCTGCCCACATGTACGGCTTTGACATCTCTTCCATATACGGTACTGCATCTGCCAGCACTTCCGGCCATTGTGTATTGTCCGTATCTGCCGGGATGGAATTAACCGCATCTGTCATTTTCATATCTGTTTCCCCGGTACAGATGGAATATGCAAAATCAAAAGCTTCCTGTTTCATCTGCGAATCCTTAGTGACTCCAAATCCCTGTGCTCCCACCATAACACCTTCTGTGCCGTCTGTTCCGGCCTTTACTGCAGGCCATGGAAAAAATCCCCAGGAATCATCAGATCCTGTAACTTCTGTCACTTCATTCGGAACCCAGGAGCCCTGTAGCACCATGACTGCCTCGCCATCTCCCACTTCATTCTGACCTTCCGGATGCTGTGCCGGTGCACTCTGACTCATATATCCCGCAAAAAACAAAATTCTGATATCATCTGCCGCCTCTTTTGCCTGTGGAATCTGTGACCAGGTACAGTTACGGATCAGCTGCTGCACTTTCTCCTGTCCAAGATATCTGGCAAGCTGATATCCATACAGAAGATTCACATACTCTTCATCGCAGGTCATGGCACTAAGACCACTGTCACTGTTTTTAATCTTACGGCATACTCTGATCAGTTTCTTCCAGGTATCCGGGATATCCTGTTCTGTAAGTCCGGCTTCTTCCCATAAATCCTTATTATACCAGACGCCTGTGATATAAGGCTGATATGGCATTGCAAGCAGTTCTCCATTTCCCCAGTTCTTCACCTGTTCCAACAGTATCGGCATAATATGCTTCTCATAATCCACAGTATCTGCCATTCCTTTTAATTCTGCCAGATAATCCCTGTGTTCCTGAGCCATCCTCTGATAATCATCATCAAAAAGGTCAATCTGTTCTCCGGCATCCAGGGCAGGTTCTATCAGAGACCGGATTCCTCTACCCTTCCACTGAATCTCTACAGAAATACCTGTTGCTTCTTCATAAGCTTCTGCTGCTTCTCTGATCACATCTGCCTGTGGTTCATCTTCTTCCCACATGGACCAGTATACAATACTCTGTTCCGGAATTTCTGTGATTTCATCTGATGCTGATACAGTAACCGCTCCTGTTGCAAACAACATTGACAAACAGCTCATACCCGCTGCAATGCTTCTCCATTTTTCCATACTGAAAATACCCTCCATTGTCTCTCAGACTTGTCCACATGAATTTATTTTTGTACCTGCTTCTACAGAGGAACTGTCTGACTTTATTTTCTCTAATAATCACTTGTCTGTCAATCCCCAAAATTCACCTGAAAGCAATGGAAACAAGAGCTTTACTTATAGCAATTCCATAAATTACCGCAAACAATACAGTCCATCATAGCGTGAAGTCCTGCGTCAGATATCTTTGCCGTGCGTCAGCACGCCTGCAGATATCTTCCTTGTCCTTCGCATTCTGCTGAACTGTCTTGATTGCATTATTTTATGGAATTGCTATAGTTTGATCAAACAGGATTTCCATCTTCGTTCCCTTACCCGGCTCACTGTCCAGAAGAATCTTTGCATGATGCAAAACTGCGCCATGTTTTACAATAGAAAGCCCCAGGCCTGTACCTCCGGTTTCACGAGAATGGCTCTTGTCCACTCTGTAAAAACGCTCGAAGATTCTCTGCTGTTCGCTCTCCGGAATTCCTATTCCGTTATCTTCCACACGAAAGTACGGTTTCCCATTGAGTTTTCCCACAAAAACCTTTACATCTCCACCATCCGGGGTATAGCGGATAGCATTATCTGTAATATTGTAGAACATTTCATATAATACATGGCGTACTCCCTGCATCTGTGCAGGTCCGCCTGTATATTCCAGATTAATCTTTTTCTTTGCTGCCCTGTTCTGCAGATTGTTGATCACATCTTCCCCAAGCTCTCCGATGTCAACCTGTTCAAACATAGTTTCTCCGTTCTTCTCATCCAGTCTGGAAAGCTGAATGATATCTGCAACCAGATTTGATAAACGCTCGGACTCATGAAAAATCCTGCCGGAAAAATCCTGCATCTTGTCCGGCGGTACCATTCCATTCATCATAAGCTCCGCATATCCGGAGATTGACATAAGAGGAGTTTTCAATTCATGGGAAACATTTGCCGTAAACTCTTTTCTTGCACTCTCTGCATTCTTAAGATCTTCCAGCTGTTTCTGAATCTGTCTGTTCTGCTGATCCAGACGAAAAAGCAATGGCCTTAATTCTTCGTAGCATACATGCTCCAGAGGATGTTCCAGATCAATCCGGTTGATAGGCTCTATCAGTTTTCTGGTCTGCTTCTGCACAAGAAAAAGTTCAATTACAAGGATCACGCATACCAGTCCGCCAAGCAGAAGAAAGCTGGTTAACATTGTTACCAGAAGACTATCTGTAGTCCTGGCTACTCGCAGAACCTGATCATCCTTTAATTTTACAGCATAGTAAAACGTCTGTTTTGATAAGGTGTCTGAATAGCGTACCATCTCACCGGATCCCTGCTTCTCAGCTTCAATAAATTCCGGTCTGTTACTGTGATTTTCCATTTCTTCCGGATTCTCAATACTGTCAAACAACACCTGACCATCTTTTCCCAGAAGAGTGATCCTGCTGCTGGTGACATCTCCGATCCTGTCTGAAAGAAAAACGTCTCCGTCTTCTTCCAGACCTGTTTTAATATATGCGGCTTCATCTCTGACACCCTGTTTCATATAAATATCATATCTGTTATACATGACAGTTCCTGCTGCCAGGAATGTAAGTATTACGGATAAAATAATAAGTAAACTGGTGTGACTGAATATTTTATGCTTCATTTTTCCACTCCTGTTTTTCGTCTGTTTTATCTGTTATGCACCGATTCTGTATCCCACCCCCCGAATCGTTTCGATCAGATTTCCTGCCTCGCCAAGTTTCTGGCGCAGGGTTCTCACATGGACATCCACAGTTCTGGTTTCACCGTCAAAGTCATATCCCCATACATGGCAGAGAATCTGATTTCTTGTCATAACAAGTCCTTTATTCTCCAGCAGATACTGAAGAAGTTCAAATTCTTTTCGGGTAAGATCGACCTTCTCTTCCCGGTAATGCACCTCATGACGTCCTACATTCAGATAAAGCTCGTCGTAATGCAGTTCCTTGTCTTCATTCTGACGGGCACTTCGTCTGAGAACTGCTTTTACTCTGGCAACAAATTCCATCATACCGAAAGGCTTGGTAATGTAATCATCCGCTCCGCCTTCCAGACCTTTTACTTTGTCAAATTCCGCTTCTTTTGCAGTAACCATAATTACCGGCACATCCTTTACAGATGGCATACTTTTCAGCTGTTCCAGAATGGTATAGCCATCATCCCCCGGAAGCATGATATCCAGCAGGATCAGCTCCGGTATCTCTTCCTTCAGCGCTTTCATCAGTTCATTGCCATTTCCAAACCCCCTGGCTTTAAATCCTGTTGTTTCCAGTGTATAAATAAGAAGCTCCCTGATATTCCGCTCATCTTCTACACAATAGATCATTCTGCTTTGCCTCCCCTTTATTTATCACCTGCTTTGTCGTCACAAGTGTATTTCTTTTTTCAGTATACTTATTTTTTTATCCCTGTACAAGTAGATATCCGGCATCTGCTTTATTTCTTTAAAGCAAAAATCCGGCCATTTTCTCTGAAATATCTCTCTCAGATACTTCAGAGTGCCCGGATTTCCTGATCATGCGGATAACCATCATCCACCTGTTTATTTTTATGAAAGCTGATATTTGATTCGTGCGTCTTCCAGTTCATGATAAAATGTTTCGTCCGGATGGCTCTTGACGATATTCAGATGACTGTGAGTATCATACAAATCTTCATTCACCTGCGTCACACAGACTCCAATATTGGAACAATGGTCTGCCACACGTTCCAGACAGGTTGTAATATCCGAAAGGATAAATCCCATCTCTATTGTACATTCACCGTTTCTCAGTCTCTGTACATGACGACGTTTTACTTCTTTGGAAAGTTCATCAATCACTTCTTCCAGTGGTTCAATTTTCTCCGCAAGCTTCATATCCTGTTTGTCAAAAACTTCATATGCCGTATTTACGATATCTTCTACTGCCTGTCCCAGCACTTCCAGATCTTTCTTTGCATTTTCTGAAAACTTCAGACCTTTTTCATAAAGCTCCTGTGCTGATTCCATAATATTTACAGCATGGTCGGAAATACGTTCAAAATCCCCGATACAGTGAAGCATAATGGAAAGGCTGTGACTGTCTGCTTCTGAGATATCTTTGTGGCTCAGCTTCACCAGATAAGTTCCCAGTTCATCTTCATAGCGGTCAACCTTGGATTCCATGTTTTCCACACGTTCTACGCCTTCTTCACTGTATTTATCCACCAGACTCAGTGCTGTAAACAGTGCATTGTGGGATTCTTCTGCCATTTTTCTTGCTGCATTGCGGCTCTGCTCTACTGCAAATGCCGGTTTCTCCAGGAAACGAGGCTCCAGGATCATAAACTCTCTGTCCTCTGCTGAAACAACAACGTCCTCTTTTTTGTCCCGGATTGTAAGACAGGCAAGTTTCTCCAGTCCCTTTGCAAAAGGAAGGAGAATGATCGTTGCAGTAACATTAAATACACTGTGGATAACAGCAATTCCTGCCGGTGTTGCTGCCTGATGAAAGAAAGAAAATCCAACAACTGCATTTATAAGATAGAATACAGTCATAAAGATAACCGTACCGATCAGGTTGAAATACAGATGTACTGCTGCTGCACGTTTTGCATTCTTCTTGGCTCCGATTGCAGAAAGGATTGCAGTAATACAGGTTCCGATGTTCTGTCCCATAATGATCGGGATTGCTGCACTGAACGGTACTGCACCTGTAAGACACAGGGCCTGCAGAATACCTACGGATGCAGAAGATGACTGGATCACTGCAGTAAGAAGGGCACCTGCTATAACACCTAACAATGGATTTGAGAATTTAAGTAACAGGTTTGTAAATTCCGGCACTTCTGCAAGGGGTTTTACAGCAGAACTCATCATATCCATACCGTACATCAGGATTGCAAAACCAATAAAAATACTTCCGATATCTTTCTTCTTTGAATCATTGATAAACAAAATAAAAATCACACCAACGATTGCAAGTACAGGGGAAAATGATGTTGGTTTAAACATCTGAATGATAAAGTTGTCACTCTGGATTCCTGTAAGACTTAAGATCCAGGAAGTGATCGTAGTACCGATATTGGCACCCATGATCACTCCTACGGCCTGTGATAATTTCATGATCCCTGAATTTACAAAACCTACTACCATAACAGTCGTAGCTGAAGATGACTGGATCACTGCTGTTACTCCTGCTCCCAAAAGCACTGCTTTTATCGGATTTGAAGTAAGATTTTCAAGAATCTTCTCTAGCTTTCCGCCGGAAACCTTCGCAAGGCCATCTCCCATTGCATTCATACCATACAAAAATAATGCAAGGCCTCCGATTAATGTTAATATACTGAATAAATCCATGATTATTCTCCTTTTCCCTTTTCATAAGTATATGGTTATTTAACTTGTTTCCCATCATAACCATGCTTTGTAAAATCATCCCCATGAGAATGTTAAATCCATGTAAAATTTCCAGTCATCATATTCATTCTGTGTAAGGTTCCCATAAATCCATCCGTATTTTTGATATAAAAATAAAAAGAACCATTGCAGGAGATATGACACTAACCGGTGTTCATCTCTTACAATAGTTCTTTTATCAATCCGGATCCTGTATTTCGACAGTATTATTATCAGAATCCGCGGATTTCTTCATCCTCGGAACCAGTCTTATCAATAGAACGGATTTCCAGGAAATAACTGTAGTTATCATTTACCTTTACTTCCACTCTGTCTCCAACCTTGTGACCTTTCAGAGCCATACCAATGGGAGATTCAATGCTGATGCGGTTTTCCATGGAGTTTCCTCTTATGGAAGTAACCAGTTTGTATTTCTCAATCTCATCGTCTTCCTCGAAATATACCTCTACAATATCATCCATTCCAACTTCATCGTCTTTGGAATCATCAGAAACAATGGTTGCTGTTTTCAGCATATTCTCAAGGTAGCGGATGCGGCTTTCATTCTGATTTTTGTGCTTCTTTGCCGCATAATACTCAAAGTTCTCACTCAGATCCCCCTGGGCTCTTGCTTCTTTTACAGCTTCGATTGCCTCTTTTCGTACAACCAGCTTGCGGTGGTCAATCTCCTGCTGGATTTTCTCAACATCCTTCTGTGTAAGCTTTTCTTTCATGACTGCATCTCCCTTTTACTGTTTTCCAAGTCGTTTCTCTTTCATATATTGTGCCATTTCATCAGAAATATTGTCGATCAGATAATTTTTACTGCTCTGACGTTTCTCATGCCATTGCTGGCGGATCTGATTTTCTGTAGCTTTTATTTCATCCCGAAGACCTCTGGCAGACATACGGTGGGCACCCTGTCCCATGATGATGATCTGCTCCAGTCCATCGGATGTTGCTACCGTTACCTGATTTTCCCGGCCAATCTTATGGACCGTTTTCTCAATGTACTGATCCGCTGTCTCAGCTTCTTTGGTGTAAACTACATGAATGTTATGATAGGTGATCACTTCCTCTGCATGGCCCTCTATCTTGTAAGCATCAAATACAAGAATTAACGTACATTTCTTAAAGCCCTGATAGTTGCTCAGAATATCCATCAGTTTTGTCTGAGCTGCATGGAGGTTTGCATCTGCCAGCTCTTTTAAATCTTCCCAGGCATAGATGATGTTATAGCCATCTACAAGGAGATATTCTTTTTCTTTCTTCTTAGCAGAAGAGCTGTTGCGATAATAGCTGCTGCTGTCAGATTTTGAAGAAAATGTTCTCTTAAACTGTGGTTCTTTGTAACGCTTGACCGGTCCGAATGTGCGCTCAAAAATTGCTTTCAGTTCTTCTTCATCCTCATAGCTTCCTACGCCGGCATTCTTTGGCGGGCAATAAACTGAATCTCCCTGATTCCTTCCATTCCTGTTTCCTGCTATACTTTCTTCACCCTTCGGTATGGTACCACCCAGCTCAGACTCGTCGACACCCTCTAAGTGCATATAATCCTCTACTTCATACCATGGCACCACAAATCCTGCTCCATGAGCACAGAATACAGAACCTGTGGGATTGTCCAGGTCACGTTCAGAATCATATCCTATCTCCTCTACAATCTCATCCTGATTCTGACATGGGGCATAGCCTTTCAACGAACAGAATAATCTGCCACGTCCCTTTGTATAGGAAGTTATCTGGGTTTGATAATCTCGCATCATTGATACAGGCGCACTGCCTTTCAAAACCATCATATCATCCTCATCTGCTTCCGGCTGCTGGAAGGTTCCATTCATTTTCTGAATGTCAGTCATGGCACGCCCTATCATATCTCCCGGAATCTCAAGTCTGAACTCATAATATGGCTCAAGCAGGACACTCTTTGCTTTCTTTAATCCCTGCCGCACAGCCCTGTACGTCGCCTGCCGGAAATCGCCGCCCTCTGTGTGTTTCAGATGGGCGCGTCCTGTGATCAGTGTGATCTGCATATCTGTGATGGGAGAACCGGTCAGTACTCCCGGATGCTCCCGTTCTTCCAGATGAGTCAGGATCAGTCGCTGCCAGTTACGATCCAGCACGTCCTCACTGCATGCAGTAAAAAACTGCAGACCGCTCCCCGGCTCTCCCGGTTCCAGAAGCAGATGTACTTCTGCATAATGACGCAGCGGTTCAAAATGGCCTACACCTTCTACCGGCTCTGCGATTGTTTCTTTATATACGATATTTCCTGTGCCAAACTCTACTGCTACGTGGAAACGCTCCCAGATCAGATGCTTTAATATCTCAATCTGAACCTCACCCATCAGCATGGCATGGATTTCTCCAAGCTGTTCGTTCCATACAATGTGAAGTTCCGGTTCCTCCTCTTCCAGCTCTTTAAGTTTCTTAAGCATCTGGTGAACATCACAGTCCTCAGGAAGCAGAATTCTGTAATTTAATACAGGTTCCAGAACCGGCATCTCCGATTCCCGTTCAATCCCAAATCCCTGTCCCGGATGTGTCTGAGAAAGACCAGTCACTGCACAAATGGTTCCTGCTGGTGCCTCCTTTACAAGTTCAAATTTCGCACCGGAATAGATACGGATCTGATCCGCTTTCTCTGTATCTGTTAGAAGTTCCTTTACCTTCAATGTTCCTCCGGTGATTTTCATATAGCTTAAACGATTGCCCTGATCGTCTCTGGCAATCTTGAATACTTTTGCCCCGAACTCAGACGGATATGTCGGTGTCTCGCAGTATTTTTCCAAACCATGGAGGAATTCTTCTACACCTGTCATTTTCAGCGCAGAGCCAAAGAAACATGGGAAAAGTTTTCGCTCTTTGATTACTTTTTGGATATCTGATGTTGATATTTTCTCTGTTTCCAGGTATTTTTCAAGCAGTTCCTCATCGCAGACAGAAACATCTTCCAGAAACTGAGAATGCAGAGCTGATATTTCATCTTCTGCTTTCTCCGCTGTTTCGTCAATACTATTTTCCATTCCACTTGTGTTTTCCCAGGTGAAATCAACGCAATTATCACTTAATCGCTTCTTTAATTCTGCCAAAAGTTTCTCTTTATCAGTTCCGTCCTGATCCATTTTATTGATAAACAGGAACGTCGGGATCTGATATCTCGCCAGAAGTCTCCATAAGGTCATTGTATGCCCCTGCACACCATCTGCACCATTGATCACAAGAATGGCATAATCCAGAACCTGCAGTGTCCTCTCCATCTCTGCCGAGAAATCCACATGTCCCGGCGTATCCAGAAGAGTTATCCCCCTGTTCCCCAGTTCAAACTCCGCCTGCTTGGAAAAAATCGTAATCCCGCGCTCCCTCTCCAGATTATAGGTGTCCAGATAAGCATCCTTATGATCCACCCGCCCCAGCTTACGAATCTTTCCAGTCAAATATAAGATCCCCTCCGACAACGTAGTCTTACCAGCATCTACGTGGGCAAGGATACCTACAACAAGTTTCTCCATAGTATATTTAGAACTCCTTTTTTCTTATGAATAATCAGTATATATTTTTTAACGTTCTATCTGTCAGCTTTATCAGTTAATTATTTTAACATACTGATATAGAGAAATCCAATAGAGTTCTGCTATTATACGTTCATTTATTTCATATCACAATTAATTTTAAGCTCCATATTCAAGGCATTTTATATTTTTTTATTTTATAAATTGTATAGAAACTTTTTTATTCTTTATGTGTTCCTCTGATTACTTTGATTCCACGTTCTTCTATCATATTGCAGATCTGTGTCATCCTTGGACATTCATGCTTTCCATCCGGGAGACGACAGACACCAACGTGGATGGTACTGATTTTTTCACTGACCAGTCTGTCTATCTTTTCCAGGATTCCTTTGTCTTCTATGGGTTCTATCGGATTGGCGCCTTTGCATCCGTTACAAGTCATCATTGCTGCCAGACAGGTATCTTCCGGATAATCCTGAAAGAAATCGGTTTTGTTCTGAAATGCTGCCAGGCATCCGACTCTGGCGCATACATTATTAGAATGAATACACGTCAAAATTCCTATTTTATTCATCTTTTTCCTCCATATATAGCAGGCCAGAGTCAAAAATTTTCCTGACTCTGGCCTGTCAATACTCAAACATTCGAAATCCTCTGATTTACTACGTAAATTGCTACTTTCTCATGTTTGACGAGTCCCAAGCTCCAAAGTCTTATCGTGCAAGCACGAACGACTTTCTGATCTTTTGACCCTGATATCATATTATAAAAATAAAATATGCATCTTCCCGCGGCTGTCATTTACCACTTCCGAATCTACCTGGTAAATCCTTTTGATCAGCTCCGGAGTGAGTACTTCCTGTGGAGTTCCATACCCCTCCAGCACACCATCTTTCAATACATAAATCTTATCGCAATATGCCGCCGCAATATTCAGGTCATGGATAGCTGATATTACAGTTACGTTAAGTTTCTTTACCAGTTCCATCAGCATGATCTGATGTGTGATATCCAGATGGTTAGTCGGCTCATCAAGGATCAGTGCAGGTGTCTGCTGTGCAAGTGCTCTTGCCAGAATAACCCTCTGCTGCTCTCCACCTGACAGCGTAGAAAATGTGCGATCCGCAAATGCATCCATCTGTACCGTTTTCAGTGCTTCTTCAACAATCCGGTAATCTTTTGCATTATCCCGTTCCAATGCTTTCTTATGAGGTGCACGTCCCATCAACACGACTTCCCGTACGGTAAAATCAAAGTTGTAGTAATTGTGCTGTGCCACAACTGCCATTTTTCTGGCGGAGCTTTTTACGCTCATGGAATGAAGTTCTTCGCCGTCCAGATAAACGGCACCTGCATCTGGCTTCAGGATACGGTAGATGCATTTTAATAATGTAGATTTTCCGCTTCCGTTTGGTCCGATGATTCCTACCAGTTCCTTATCCTTTGACTCTATGGAAATTCCCTTCAGTATCTGTCTGGCGTGAAATCCAACCTGAATATCTTTTGTAGTAATCTTCATTACTTGCTACCTCCAAATCCATAGGATTTCCGCACAAGCAGATAAATAAAGCATGGAGCACCGATAATGGATACCAGCACACCAATCGGCATCTCAGAATTCTTCAGGATCACACGACATGCCACATCACACCAGATCAGAAAAGACGCGCCAAGAAGTGCGCTCAGTGGAAGTAATCTTCTGTGGTCAGTTCCAAACAGAATCCTGACTACATGAGGAATCACAAGTCCTACAAATCCAATCACGCCAGCACAATATACTGCAAATCCAATCATTACAGAAGCAACGATCAGGTAAAATGTTCTCAATCTGTGTAAATCTGTTCCAAGTGTGATAGAAACTTCATCTCCCAAAAGCATCAGATTCAGGTTTCGATACTGCGTCCAGAAGATGACCACACATATCAGAGTAACCGGAAGCATCACACCTACTCTGGCCCAGCTTGCCCCTGCAAGACTTCCCATGCTCCATTTCATAACTTCCGTAGCTGCATTTTTGTCATTCGTAATGTAAATAACAAAATTTGAAAAAGCAGAGCACACCGCACTGACCGCCATTCCGGCAAGGATCAGCTTAGCTGATGTTGCCTTTCCTCCCATATTTGCAATAGCAATAACTGCAAAGGAGGTAATCATTGCGCCAATAAAAGCAGTAACTCCGACAGAATTTCCGCCAAGAAAGCTTCCAATTCCAAGCATGATTGCCAGCGTTGCGCCAAGAGATGCACCGGATGAAATACCCAGTACATAAGGATCTGCCAGCGGGTTCTGCACGATCGCCTGCATTACTACGCCGCATACAGAAAGAGCCATTCCAACTGCCAGAGCCAGCAGGACTCTGGGCAGTCGGATCAGCCATACAACATCGTGAATTGCACCTTCTGCATAGGCAGACAGACTTTTTATATGAAATAATTTATAAACAATGACACTGTACACATCCTTCAGCGACAGATCAGCATTACCAAAAGTAATCGCCGCAAGTATGGAAAAAATAAGAAATCCGGCAAGCCCGATGAGGACTGCCACATACATGGATGCTCTAAACACATTGCCTTTTTTTGTCTGTGAAACCTGTTTTTTCACTGTATTTTCCTCAATCAGTCAAGATTAACGTCTGGATATAATCCTTTTGCAAATGTTTCGATTCCATCCTGTGTACGTGTTGCACTTGCGTACATTTCACTGAGCATGATCGGATAAACACGACCGTTCTTTACAGCGTCAAGGCTCTGAAGTGCTTCGTCATCCTTGATAACGGCAAGCTGGCTTTCTTTTACAGTTTCCGGATCATCACCTGCATATGGCATGTATACAACAAAAATCACATCAGGGTTTGCTGCAATGATATCTTCTTTTCCTGCTGTAGAAGCATCCGGGTTTGCCAGAGTCGCACCCAGTTGTGTTACCATATCTCCACCAAGGCTCTTTGCACCATAGTTTGTGATATCTTCTCCAAGAGGTTCCAGAACCATTACGCTTGGTTTCTCTTCTACATCTGCTGTTGCTGTAAGAGTTTTATCGATCACTGCCTTTGCATCATCTACGATTGCCTGTGCTTTGTCCTGTACATCAAAAATCTTTCCAAGATTTAAGATGTCTGTAAATTCATTTTCCAGAGTTCTGTCTCCGTCAGGGCGTGTGTTTGTGTTGTAATAAGTGTTGCAGCCTTTGTCGATCCAGTCTGTTACATTTCCGAGATTTTTATCAGAAAACAGGGAACTCCAGGATAAGATCATGTCTGGCTCCAACATCGTTACAGTCTCAAGGGATGGGGTAAATTCATCAAGATAATTTGTTTTTGAAAATGCATCTTTAAGTTCATCCGGAACTTCATTGTCAAGACCTGCAGTAGCTACCAGACGGTCTTCCAGGCCAAGTGCAAGCATGGTTTCAATGCTTCCCTGATATACAGCAAGAACTTTCTCCGGTGCCTTTTCATAGGTTGTTTCGATTTCATTTCCATCATAATCATAGGTTGTGATGGTCAGAGGATATTCTGTCTTTGTACCTTCTGCGTCTGCTGTCTTATCTGCATCTGCTGAATCCTGTGCGTCTGCATCTTCCTGTGTATCAGAGTCTGCATCTGCTGCCGGCTGATTGTCCTCTTTGATTGTCTCAGAGTCTGCTCTCTCTGCTGCAAAAGCTGCCGGAGCTGCGGAAACTGCCATAGCTGCTGCCATCATAATTGCCATAATTCTTGTAGATAAATACCTGTTTTTCATTTGACTTCCTCTCTTTTCGTATATGTTATTTACCTGTTCGTGTAACCGAAAAGATGGGACTTCCGAAAAAGTAAAATAGAAGTGATAAGAATAACGGATACTTTTTACGGAAGCTCCTTCTTTACGCTGTCAGGCAGGTTTCCTGACTCACAGTTCACAGAAAGTTTCCACAAAATAAAAACTGATACAACATCCATGCTTCAGCAGTTCATGAATGTTGTATCAGAAATATTTCCAGATACTCTCTGACAGCCGGATTCCGCCTTCTCACATATTTATGCAATGACATATTACAATCCCGCTTTTTTTCTGTATACAGTGGCCGCAACCGTTCAGGCATTTCACCTGATTCCCTCTCACATTACCATACACAAAATCTGCATATGATAGTGTTCACTTAACAGCTTATTCAATTACGCTGATACAATTTTAGCACACTGCTTTTATAATTACAACCATATTCGATACACATCAGAATTCTTTCTTCTCCATAAGGCGGACACCAATCCCAAAAGACCCCATATATACAATTACTGTAAACAATACAACTCCAGCCAATACCATTCCCCGGTTAAGTCCATTCAGCCATGCACCGACTGCGTCTGCTGAAAGTCCCATTGTTTTTATCAGAGCATATACTACGGCAATTATAATAGCCCACATGACCATTGCAATATAACGTCCTTTTTCCGTTCCAAAATGTATTACAAGCGGGAGCGATACCGCCAGCATAAGAAGCGCCAGTGGAATGTCTATCAAGCTGCCAATGATAGTCTCACTCAGACACCCCTGAAGCTCTGCCACACCTTTACAGATCACTCCCGTTATCGTTGCAATTCCCCACGCTGCAGCCGTAAGCCCTGCTCCCAGCAGATATTTTTCCGCCACATACTGTTTTCTGGTAACCGGCAAGGTCATAAGAAACGCAAGACCATTATCAAACTCATCATAACTTATAGTCGTAATGGCAAAAATTGCTGTGACAATCGTAAAATATCCTGTAGCAAAACTGACACTCCCGCTTCCTGCCAGATTCAGGATGACTTCCATTACAACAACCAGGATAAAAAACTGTTTCTGCTGTTTCATCAGTTCTATATCCTTTACAAATAATCCCTTCATACCTGTTCCTCCATCATCACTACCAGATCATCAATCTTTCCATTCTCAATTACAACATCCGGATAATTTTCCATATAAAATTGTTTCTGGTTTGTCAGACACCTGTATCCATAAGCCTCTTTCCGGATCTTAATAAGGTATTGCTGATCCAGTTTTTCATACTCTTCTTCTGAAACTTTAAGAACTGCATAATCTGACAGCAGTACATCTGTATCCTCATGAAGGATAATTTTTCCGGCATGGATCATATAAAAATCGTCACAAAGACTCTCCAGATCTGATGAAATATGCGAACTGATCAGAATAGAACTGCTTTCATTTTCTTCCATATATTCTCTCAGCATGTTCAGCACCTCATCCCTGGCGATCACATCCAGACCAACTGTGGGCTCATCCAGAATCAGCAGTTCTGCCTTATGGCTTAATGCTGCCAGTACTTTAAACTTTGCTTTCATACCAGTGGAAAATTCTTTGATTTTCTTGTCTGTGGGCAGATTGAATCTTCTGCACTGCTGCAGGAATTTCTCTCTGTCAAAATCTGGATATATGCTTTTCATGATATTTGCCACGCCCGCTGCTGTCAGATACATACTGAAGCCTGAATCTGCAAAAACAACTCCCAGTTTCTGCTTATCCTCCGGCTTAAGCTCTTCTGCCTTTTTCCCAAAGACCTCTATCTCTCCGCCATCCGGATGAATCAAGCCGAGCAAAGCTTTAAATGTGGTGGATTTCCCGGAACCATTTCTTCCAATAAGTCCTGTAATCATCCCAGGCTGTACTTCCATAGAACAGTCCAGCGAAAAACCTCTGTAATTTTTCTGCAAATGACTGATTTTCAACATATCTTAGTCCTCCATGATCATTTCAAAAAGATTTCTGATTTCCTCATCGTTCAGTCCACATCTTCTGCCCTTCATGATTGCCTGCTCCAGATCATGTTCTACTTCTTTGAGCTGTTCTTCCCTCATCAGATTTTTATTTGTGGCTGCAACGTAGGTTCCTTTTCCATGAACAGTGACGGTAAATCCCTCTTCTTCCAGATTGTCGTAGGCTTTCTTCACAGTCAGGGCACTGATCTTCAGCTCCTTTGACAGACTGCGTACTGAAGGTAATACAGTGTCCGGCTGTAACTCTCCTCTGATAATCGCAGTCTTAATCTGGTCTATGATCTGTTCATAAATAGGTACCATGGATGAATTATTGATTATAATATGCATATGTGTCTCCTCCATCTACAAACAGTATATAACAGTATATAACTGTTGTCAACTGTTTTATACTGTTATATTTCATCTGTTTAAAGAAAAAAGGATATCTTCAGTCACATAACGTTTCTGAAAATATCCCTTTTATATTATTCTGCCAAATATGCCTTCAGTTTCTCCATATCCGCTTTCATCACTCTCCGTCCCACCTCATAAATCTCCTTTAAATGGGCCGGATCACGCTCAACCGGTTTGGCACTGATGTCTCTGTCCGGGCGGATAACATGGATCCTGCCCTCTTTTTCCAGATATGCGATTTTATCCAGCATACGGTTATACTGAATATGACGTTCATCCAGAAGCTTTACAAGCTCTGGATACTCCCTGAACTTCAGTCTGAGCAGTGGCATCAGCTTATTATGTTCTTTTCTGTATCCCGGATGACGGGTACAGACTACCACATTTTTCTCATACCCCTGTGAAAGCATCCAGTTTACAGGTATCGGATCTGAGATGCCTCCGTCCAGATACATTCTTCCATTCAACTTTACCGGTCTGGCGGCCAGTGGCAGGGAAGCTGATGCGCGCATCCATTCCACATCCAGCCTGTCTCCCATTTTGCATTCCTGATAGCAGGGTTTTCCTGTTTCAATATCTGTACATACAACCGTAAACTTCATGGGTGATCTGGCAAATGTCTCTGTGTCAAAAACATCCAGCTTCCAGGGCACCTCCCCATATGCAAAATCTTTGCTGTAAAGATCGCCGGTAGTGATCCAGCTTTTCAGTCCCATATATCGTTTATCCTTGCAGAATCTGGTATTATAACGAAGGGTTCGTCCAATCTGGCGGGACTTATAATTACATCCAAAAATTGCACCGGCGGAAACGCCAACTGTAGAATCTGCATAAATCCCCTGCTCCATCAGCTCATCCAGAACTCCGGCTGTGTACAGGCCGCGCATGCCGCCACCCTCGAGAACCATGCCGAAGCCTTTCTTTTTGTTATCTTCCATAGCTTTTCTCACTTTCGTCTTTTCTTAATGTCTTAATCAGTTTCTATGAAATTACTTTTCTGGCAGTCAATTACATTTCTCATTGATTTCATTTGAAAGCCAAATTATTTAGAAATATTTTAACACCTTAGCGAAAAATGTCAAACCTACAATCTTTAAAAGCCCCCTGGAAATTCATCCAAGAGGCTCCTTACAACACACAAGTATATGTTATTTTCCAAGAAGTTCCGTGGCAACTTTCTCCAGCTCATCTCTGATCTTGATATGCTGTGGACATACTTCTTCGCACTTACCGCATTTCACACACTCAGTCGCAGATTTTCTGCCATGACCGCCTACCAGCCATCCTTCCTGATGAAGTGCCTGGTCTTTGCTTCCATATAAAGTCAGATAATTCATTGCTGTAAAAGAACCGGAAACTCCGACAGGACTTTCCAGTCCCACAGGAGGTTTTTTTATCTGTCAAACGGATATTCGCCATCCGCTTCGCTACTTGCTTATTGCTTTTCACAATTGAAGCTGAGAAGTTGCTTCATTCGGTTAAAATATTTTCTTTACATACTGATAATTCCCAACACATTCGCAATAGAACTCAGCAGAATAATGATCAGACAAACCGATGCAAAGTATTTAATAAATACTCTGTACAGTTTCTTTCTGCGGAATGGAGAAGACTGTTCAATTTCTTTTTCCATTCTGTCAATACCAACAACACGAAGAATCAAAATACAGGTTGCAAGTGCTGCCAGTGGCATCATTACTGAGTTTGTCATAAAATCGAAGAAATCAAGGAAGTTCATTCCAAAGATACGAATGAAATCCAGAAGTCCATATCCCATGGAAGATGCGGTTCCAAGTACAATCATGATCACAACCATCAGACCGCAGCATTTCTTACGGCTCCAGTGAAGTTCGTCCATGAATGTGGAAACACTGGTTTCCATCAGGGAAACTGCACTTGTCAGGGCTGCAAGTAATACAAGTATGAAGAATACGATTCCTGTTGCTGTACCAAATCCCATACTTGCAAATACTTTTGGCAATGTGATAAACATCAGAGATGGTCCTGCCTGAAGTGTTTCAGGATTTCCACCGGAGAATGCGAATACCGCCGGAATGATCATCAGTCCTGCAAGGATTGCGATACCTGTATCGAAAATCTCAACCTGTGTGGTAGATCTCTCAATATCCATATCTTTACGGACATAGGAACCGTATGTATACAGGATTCCCATTGCAATAGACAAAGAATAAAACATCTGTCCCATCGCTGCTACTACAGTCATCCAGGAGAAATTTTTCACATTCGGGATCAGGAAATATTTCACACCTTCAACAGCGCCCGGACGTGTGACAGAATAGATTGTAACCACGATTGCCAGAACTACCAGAACCGGCATCATGATCTTTGACATTCGCTCTACACCATTCTGCACACCACCAAGAATGATAATGAAGACAAGTGCCGCAAATACCAGAAACCAGAGCTCTACCTGCCAGGAATCTGCGATAAAGCTTCCAAAATATCCATCTTCCGCTACTGCCTGAACATTTCCTTTGAAATATTCCACCAGGTACTTAATTACCCAACCGCCAATCGTACTGTAATAAGGAACGATCAGCATTGGAATGACTGCATTCAGCCAGCCGCCGACTTTAAACGGCTTTGTTTTTCCAAAATGTGCGAATGCACCTACCGGACTCTTTCTGGTCATTCGTCCAAGGGCAGTTTCTGACATGATCAGTACATAACCGAATGATGCTGTCAGAAGAATGTAGATCAGCAGGAAAATACCCCCGCCATACTTCGCTGCAAGATACGGAAATCTCCAGATATTTCCCAGTCCTACTGCCGATCCCGCAACTGCCAGCACATAACCAATCCTGCCCGAAAAGCTTCCCCTGTGATGGTTATGTGTAGAATTGTTTTCTTTTTTCATTATACACCTCACTTCACTGCAAAAACCTCCCATAGGATTTCTCCCATGGGAGGTCTGCAAAATTTTTCTGATACTATAGTATCAAAAAGATGATGGAATGTCAAAGACTAATAGAAAGAAAAACCCCGGAAATATAATATTTCCAGGGTTTGATATATTCGTTGAAATTGTCTCGCCCGAAACGTCTGATTATCGTTTGGAGAACTGTGGTGCTCTACGAGCAGCTTTGAGACCGTATTTCTTACGTTCTTTCATACGTGGGTCACGAGTTAAGAATCCAGCAGCTTTCAGAACTGGTCTGTAGTCGTTGTCTGCCTGAAGAAGGGCTCTTGCAACACCATGTCTGATAGCACCAGCCTGTCCTGTGTATCCGCCACCATGAACGTTAACTAATACGTCGAATTTGCCTTCTGTTTCTGTAGCAGCTAAAGGCTGACGAACGATAACTTTCAGTGTATCTAATCCAAAATATTCATCGATATCTCTTTTATTGATTGTGATCTTACCGGTTCCAGGTACAAGATAAACTCTTGCGATTGATTTTTTTCTTCTTCCTGTTCCGTAGAATTTTGCGCTAGCCAATGTTTTCTACCTCCTAATTAAAATGTTAAAACTTCCGGTTTCTGAGCTGCATGTTTGTGTTCCGGTCCTGCATATACGAAAAGTTTGGAGTACATGCTTCTTCCTAAAGGTCCTTTTGGAAGCATACCTTTAACTGCGAGCTCGATAACTCTTTCTGGTTTCTTTGCTAACATTTCTTTTAATGTGGTTTCTCTCATTCCACCTACATAATCGGAGTGATTGTAGTAGATTTTCTGGTTTAATTTCTTACCTGTAACTTTGATCTTGTCAGCGTTTACGATAATTACATAATCACCTGTGTCTACATGTGGTGTAAACTGTGGTTTGTTCTTTCCTCTTAAAACGCTTGCTACTCCGGAAGCCAGACGGCCAAGAGTACATCCATCAGCGTCAACTACATACCATTTTCTTTCGATTTTATCTGGATTAGCCATATAAGTCTGCATGGTTTTACCTCCTGTTATTTATCAACGATAGTTTAATGAACCGCGGAATTTCCCGCGAAATAAGTTAAATGGAAACGCCGGTGCTAAAACCGCGGAAATGTCCGAAACCGCTGATAAATACTTTCGCCTGGGCTATTGGCTGAAAAGCATTTCGCACTACGTCACATTGGGTTATTATATTATAAGGTCTTCTTTCTGTCAATAGGTTTCGTGTCGTTTTTTCAACTTTTTTCGTTACTCCCCCATTTTTTATTTTCTTAATCAAAAAAATCAATCCCCATCAGGGTGAGTCCCTGTGCCGGAGCTGTCGGGCCTGCCATTTCGCGGTTGCAGGCTTCCAGGATTGTTTTTACTCTTTCCGGCGGATACTGGCCGTTTCCTACTTCGATCAGAGTTCCGGAAATGATGCGGACCATGTTGTAGAGGAATCCGGTTCCTGTTACACGAATGGTTACGATGTCTCCGTCACGCCATACATCAATCCCTGTCACTGTACGGATTGTGGTTTTTACCTGTGCTTTTGCACCACAGAAAGAGGCAAAATCATGCTGTCCGATCAGGTATGAAGTTGCTGCTTTCATCTTATCTACATCCAGTTTGTAGTGATAAAAATAGGTGTATAAACGCTCTGTCGGAACCGGGAATTTACGGTTCAGAATGCGGTATTCGTATGTTTTCTCGCTGTCACAGTAGCGAGGGTGAAAGTCCGGCTCTACCTCTTCAGAGAGCTGAATACGGATATCTTCCGGAAGTCTCTGGTTCAGTGCATAGGAAATTTTCTCTCCCGGAATGCGTGTGTTGGTGTCAAAAACTGCCACGTTTCCCATGGCATGGACACCTGCGTCTGTGCGGCTCGCACCGATGGTTTCAATCTTTTCTCCCAGAAGTTCCGACAGAGTATCATTTAATACCCCCTGTACGGTAATTCCGTTTGGCTGTGTCTGCCAGCCGCAGTAATTTGTTCCGTCATAGGCAACTACAAGGCCAATTCTTTTCATAAATAACTCCTTTCATATATCAGTCAGACAATCTTATAAAATAAACAATATGCTGCAACCCATAACTTCGGATCACAGCATATAAAGTATCATCATAAAAAAATCATTATTAAAAATCTTATTTCTCCGTCAAATTCCCACAATCCTGAAAATAATCGCGATTGCCAGATAAGCAAACATGACCACATACGCAATGTGATCTCTTGCTTCATAATGCAGTGGTTTCATCTGAGTTCTGTTATCTCCGCCGTGGTAGCATCTTGCTTCCATTGCCATTGCCAGATCGTTGGCTCTGCGGAATGCGGAGATAAACAACGGAACCAGAAGCGGGATCATATTTTTGGCTTTCTGGATCAGATTTCCGTTTTCGAAGTCTGCACCGCGGGCGATTTGTGCTTTCATGATCTTGTCGGTTTCTTCCAGCAGGATCGGGATGAATCTTAATGCGATGGACATCATCATGCAATCTCATGAATCGGTACATGGAGCTTATTCAGTGGTCTGAGAAGGCGTTCCAGACCGTCTGTAAGCTGGTTTGGCGTGGTTGTCAGGGTCATGATCGAAGAACCGATGACCAGATAAGTCAGGCGGATTGCCATTCTTCCTGCCAGCTTCAGACCTTCCTCTGTTACATGAAGGATTCCCCACTGCCAGAGGACTTTTCCAGGCGTCAGAAGAATATTGAATACGACTGTGATCAGCAGCAGCATGACGATTGCTTTGAGTCCCTTGAACATAAATTTCGGCGGAACTTTGGAAATGATGATCATGCCTGCCAGAAACAGTGTCGCTACTGCATATCCCGGAAATGTATGAAATACAAATACGGAGATAATAAATACCATGGTACCTACCAGTTTTGCTCTCGGGTCCATCCTGTGAAGAACGGAGTCGGCAGGATAATACTGTCCTAATGTAATGTCACGGATCATACTTCCTGTCCTCCTTCATTCTCTGCTGTTCGTTCTTCTGTATTCGAATACTGTCCTGAATGTTTCAGTTTCCCGGGAGCTGTTTTCTTCAATACCGCCAGAATATTCTCTTTCGCTTCCTCCACCGTAGTAGCGGTCACATCCACATCCAGTCCTTTTTCCTTCAGCGCATGCATGATATAGGTGATCTGCGGTGCGGCAAGTCCCATGGCTTCCAGCTCTCTGTAATGGGCAAATACAGCCTTCGGAGCATCGTCAAAGGCGATCTCTCCATCGTTCACCACGATCAGTCTCTCTGCATATTTCGCAATATCCTCCATACTGTGGGAAACCAGAATGATCGTGATTCCTCTCACTTTATGAAGTTCTGCGATCTGGTCCAGAATATCGTCTCGTCCTTTCGGATCCAGACCTGCGGTCGGCTCATCCAGGATCAGGATCTTCGGGTTCATTGCCAGAACTCCGGCAATGGCAACTCGTTTCTTCTGACCTCCGGAAAGTTCAAACGGAGATTTGCTGTAATTTTTCTCTTTGAACCCTACATGCTGCAGGGCTTTCTTTGCTTCCACTTCTGCCTCTTCCCTGGATAATCCCTGGTTCATTGGCCCGAAGCAGACATCAGAGAGCACATCATTCTCGAAAAGCTGATGTTCCGGATACTGGAACACCAGGCCAACCTCACTTCTCAGTGCGCGGCGGTCATATTTTTCTCCCCAGATATCCTCTCCGTTATATGTGATCGTACCGGAAGTCGGACGGATCAGGGCGTTAAAATGCTGGATCAGCGTAGATTTCCCGCTTCCTGTATGTCCGATGATTCCGATAAACTGTCCGTCCGGAATGGTGAGATTTACATCTTTTAACGCATGAATCTCATAGGCAGTTCCTGGACTGTAGGTATAAGTTACGTTCTTTAATTCTATAGACATAAGGCATTCACCAGCTCCTCTGTAGTCAGTATTCCTTCCGGAATGTCCACTCCGGCTTTATGAAGTTCGTGCGCCAGAAGTGTTACCTGCGGCACATCCAGTCTGTACTCTTTCAGTTTCTCCACCTGGGAAAAAATTTCCTTCGGTGTTCCCTGCATCACCACTTCTCCGCTGTCCATGACATAAACCTTGTCTGCACGGACAACTTCTTCCATGTAGTGTGTGATCAGAATGACTGTGACTCCTTCCTGTCTGTTAAGGTCACTGACTGCTTCCAGAACTTCCTTTCGTCCATTCGGGTCAAGCATTGCGGTCGGCTCATCCAGAATAATGCATTTCGGGCGCATCGCCATGACACCGGCAATGGCAACTCGCTGCTTCTGCCTCCGGAAAGTTTATTCGGAGAATGATAACGATAGGAAGTCATGCCTGTTTTTTTCAGGCTCTCATCCACACGCTCCCAGATTTTCTCTGTGGGTACTCCCATATTTTCCGGTCCGAAACCCACGTCCTCTTCTACTACAGTTCCTATGATCTGATTGTCAGGATTCTGAAAAACCATGCCCGCTTTCTGGCGGACTTTCCATAATTCCGGCTCTTTAGACGTGTCAATCCCATCTACCCATAATGTCCCCTCTGTCGGGAGCAGCAGTGCATTTAAATGCTTCGCAAGAGTAGATTTTCCGGAACCATTATGTCCCAGAACAGCCACGAATTGTCCGGCTTCAATGTCCAGGTTTACATCATTGACAGCCCGCTGCGTATCCTGCACGTTGCCGTCTTCATCATACTTGAGATAGTCAAATCCCAGCTTGAACGCCTTGATAATTCCCATAATATTTTTTTCCTCGTATTTTGTATCTCTACTGCTCACTCCACGGGAAAAGTCCCATCGCAGGCAGTAACTACTTCGTTTATTCAGGCTTTTTCCGTAGCTGCCGCGTCAGATTTCTCCTCTGCCAGTCCGGTCAACTCGTCGATCAGAGCCCAGATTTCATCTCTTCCCTGTTTCGTCTCTGCGGAGAAAGGAATGATGATTCCGTTTTTGCTCAGCTTCAGCCCTTCTTTGATCGCTTTGATATTCTTCTGAACCTGGCTTCGCTTCAGCTTGTCCAGTTTGGTAGCAATGATGATTGGTTCATAGCCATTGTTTAAGATCCAGTCATACATCATCTTGTCATTTGCAGACGGATCATGACGGATATCGATAAGAAGGAAAACCGCTTTCAGGTCTTTGGATGTATGAAGATATCTTTCAATCATCTTGCCCCATTTTTCCTTCTCTGACTGTGAAACCTTTGCGTATCCGTAGCCCGGGAGGTCTACCAGATACATGGCTTCATTGATATTGTAAAAGTTAATGGTCTGCGTTTTACCCGGCTGTGCACTTGTTCTGGCAAGAGATTTCCGGTTCATCAGCCCGTTGATCAGAGATGATTTTCCTACATTTGATTTTCCTGCAAATGCAACTTCCGGTCTGTTGGTATCCGGGAGTTTGCTGGTGATACCGCATACGATATCTAATGATACATTCTTAATAACCATTGATTTCCTCACTCTTTTTACTACTGTTCACTTCGTACCCGGCAGCCCTTTTTTCACAACAAAGAGTCAATCCGGTCAGACTGACTCTTTATTATTTTTATATGTTATGCTGTCAGGATCAAAAAGTATTTTGCCCCTGACCTGATATCAGGCTACAAGTGCTTTATTCAGTACTTCTTTCATGGAACTTACAAATGTAATGGTAAGTCCGTCTGTAATCTCTTTATCTAATTCCTGGATATCCGGTTTGTTTTCTGCCGGTACCAGTACTTCTTTGATCTTCGCATATTTAGCTGCAAGAAGCTTCTCTTTCAGACCACCGATTGGAAGGACTCTTCCTCTCAGGGTGATCTCACCGGTCATTGCAAGGTCTGCTCTTACCGGTTTTTTAATGATTGCAGAAAGGATCGCTGTTGCCATGGTAATACCTGCGGATGGTCCGTCTTTCGGCACTGCCCCTTCCGGAATGTGCACATGGATATCATTTTCCTGGAAAAATTCCGGTTTCACTTTATAGTCCGCTGCAATGGAACGGATATAGGTGATTCCCGCCTGTGCGGATTCTTTCATGACATCCCCGAGTTGTCCGGTCAGCATCAGTTCACCCTTACCAGGCATGATATTAACCTCTATCTGAAGGGTATCGCCGCCCACCTGTGTCCATGCAAGACCTCTGGAAATGCCAATCTCATCTTTCTTATTTGCCATAAGATAATTGAAATGTTCTTTTCCCAGAAAATCAGAAAGATTCTTCGTGGTAACTGTTACTTTCTTCTTATTCTCTTCCATAATCAGACGGGCGGTTTTGCGGCAGATCTGTCCGATGGTTCGTTCCAGGTTACGGACACCTGCTTCTTTTGTATAGTTGTTGATGATCTTTCTGAGGGCAGTTGTCTGAATCGTCAGTCTGCCTTTTTCAATTCCGTTTTCTTCCATCTGCTTTGGAATCAGATGCTCTTTCGCAATGTGTTCCTTCTCGTTCTCTGTATAGCCTGCGATCTCGATCAGTTCCATACGGTCAAGAAGCGGTCGCGGAATGCCCTGTACATCGTTTGCAGTGGCAATAAACAGAACCTCTGAAAGATCCTGCGGAACTTCGATATAATGATCCAGAAATCTGCTGTTCTGTTCCGGGTCAAGTACTTCCAGAAGTGCAGCGGAGGTATCTCCCTTATAATCACTGCTGGTCTTGTCGATCTCGTCCAGAAGCATCAGCGGATTGCTCACACCGGCCTGCTGTAAAGCTGCTGTGATCCTTCCTGGCATTGCTCCTACATAAGTTTTTCTGTGACCACGGATCTCTGCTTCATCTCTCACACCGCCCAGACAGATGCGCACATATTTTTTGTGCATGGCTTCTGCGATAGAACGGGCAATAGAAGTTTTACCGGTTCCCGGAGGGCCCACCAGACAGAGGATCGGGCTTTTTCCCTTGTGTGTCAGTTTGCGCACGGAAAGAAATTCCATGACACGCTCTTTGACATCTTTCAGTCCATAATGACCTTCCTGAAGAACTTTCCATGCTTCTTTCAGATCATCGGAATCCACAGACTTTTTGTCCCACGGAAGGGCAAGCATTGTCTCAATGTAACCGCGGAGTACCGCATTTTCAGAGACATTGCTGTTTGTATTCTTAAAGCGTTCAATCTCTTTGCTGATCTTTTCTTTTACTTCGCCACTGGCCTGAAGCTCCTGAAGCTTCTTTTTGAACTCCTCTGCATCGTCCGCAGTATTGTCTTCTCCCAGTTCCTCACGGATCAGTTTCAGTTGTTCACGCAGGATATATTCTCTCTGATTCTTGTCTACTCTGGCTTTCACTTTCTTCTGAAGGTCTCTTCCGATCTGCATGATCTCGATCTCATTGCTTAAGATCGCACCCAGAACTTCATAGCGTTCCTCCAGTGTCAGTGCTTCCAGAATCTTCTGTTTATTCTGATAAGACAGTGGAAGGTTGACAGCAATCTGCTCCACCAGCTCCTCTATCTCATCAATGTTTAAAATCTGTGCTACCAGCTCTTTGCTGACTTTTCCATTCTCCATGCAGTATCTGTGGAATAATTCCTTCAGGCTTCTGTGCATGGCTTCCATCACAGATTCCGGCATCTGGATTTCTTCATCATCTACCGGAGTGATCTCGCTTTTCAGATATGGAAATTCCTGTTCAAATTTAACCAGAGTCGCACGTCCGGTTCCTTCTACCAGTACGCGGAGAAGGTTCTGCGGAAGTTTTACCACCTGTTTGATATAGGCGATCGTTCCCACCTGATATACTCCTACCAGGTCCGGAGTCTCTACTTCCGAGTCGATCTGTGTCACCAGAAAAATCTTCTGGTCATGGAGCATGGCTGCTTCGATTGCTTTTACAGAACGTTCTCTGCTCACGTCAAAATGAACGATCATTCCCGGAAGAATGGTAGTTCCCCGAAGGGCGATTGACGGCAGCACCATATTTTGATTTGTCATGTATTACTCAGTCCCTTTCATCAGGCTGTTTCCGGTTTGTCTTTTGTGTGTTTCCGGGACGTTCTTCTGCTTCCGGCTGTCTTCGCCTGTGCAGGAGCTTCTCCGCGGACGATTTCCGGCTCACCGGTGCCTTCTACTACATCTTTGGTGATCACGCACTTGCGGATTGTCTCGTCTGACGGAATCTTGTACATCAGATCCATCAGAGAACCTTCCATGATCGCACGAAGTCCTCTGGCACCTGTTTTACGCTCCAGAGATTTCTTTGCAACCAGTTCCAGTGCATCATCGTTGAAATCAAGTTCCACACCATCCAGTTCAAATAATTTATGATACTGTTTGGTGAGTGAGTTCTTCGGCTCTTTCAGAATACTGATCAGCGCATTCTCATCCAGCGCATCCAGAGTTACCACTACCGGCACACGACCGATAAACTCAGGGATCAGACCGAATTTAATAAAGTCTTCCGGCATAACATCTTTCAGAACTTCTCCAACATTTCTTTCTTCTTTTACAGAAACATCTGCGCCGAATCCGATGGATTTGGTATCCTGTCTGGATTCAATGATCTTCTCGATACCATCGAAAGCACCACCGCAGATAAACAGAATGTTGGTTGTATCGATCTGGATAAATTCCTGATGCGGATGTTTACGTCCACCCTGCGGCGGTACACTCGCAACAGTTCCTTCCAGAATCTTCAGTAATGCCTGCTGTACACCTTCTCCGGATACATCACGGGTGATGGATGCATTCTCGGATTTTCTGGTGATCTTATCAATCTCGTCGATATAAATAATACCGTACTGTGCACGTTCAATGTCATAATCTGCCGCCTGAATGATCTTCAGAAGGATATTCTCAACATCCTCACCTACATAACCGGCTTCTGTCAGTGTAGTGGCATCTGCAATGGCAAACGGCACATTCAGCAGTCTGGCAAGTGTCTGTGCCAGCAGAGTTTTACCGGAACCAGTCGGTCCAAGCATCAGAATGTTGCTCTTCTGAAGTTCTACATCAGAGGTTCTGGATGCAAGGATTCTCTTATAATGATTATAAACTGCAACGGAGAGAGCTTTCTTTGCTGCATCCTGTCCGATTACATAGTCGTCCAGAACTTTGTGGATCTCTTCCGGTTTCAGCAGGTTAATGTCTGTGCCGAGTATTTCCTCGTCATCATAAGGATTTAATTCTTCCTCCATAATTTCTGAGCAGATTCCAATACACTCGTCACAAATAAATGTCTTACCATCCGGACCTGCAATCAGTTTTCTTACCTGATCTTCTGTCTTCTGGCAAAAGGAACATCTGACTTTTCCTTCTCTTATCTTTTCTGCCATGGATCGTGTCTGTCCTTTCTAAAATAACTTTCTATAAAATAGTAAAACTCCTGTGATGATTCACAGGAGTCTTATCTTTCGCATTATTTATGCATGACTACACCGTCAATCAGTCCATATGCCTTTGCTTCTTCAGCAGTCATATAGTTGTCCCGGTCTGTATCACGCTCAACAACTTCTATCGGCTGACCGGTATTTGCAGCCAATAATTCATTTAAAGTTCTCTTTGTCTGTGCGATATGATCCGCCACGATCTGAATCTCTGTTGCCTGACCCTGCGCACCGCCGGATGGCTGATGGATCATGATAGTGGAATGTGGAAGAGCAAATCTCTTACCCTTTGCACCGCCTGCCAGAAGAAAGGCACCCATGCTGGCAGCCATTCCAAGACAAATGGTGGAAACATCGCATTTAATATACTGCATGGTATCGTAAATCGCCATGCCGGCTGTTACGGAACCGCCCGGACTGTTGATATAAAGCTGAATATCTTTACCAGGATCTTCTGCTTCCAGGAAAAGAAGCTGTGATACGATCAGTCCTGCACTCACATCATTTACTTCTTCGCCCAGAAAAATAATTCTGTCTTTCAGAAGCCTTGAATAGATGTCGTAGCTTCTCTCTCCCCTGCTTGTCTGTTCAATGACATAAGGTACTAAACTCATATAAACGCCTCCATTTTCGCGGCTGACTTTTGGGATATATTAAAGCGGATATTCGCAATCCGCTTCGCTACTTGCTCATAACCAAATAACTGCTCCGCAGTTTATCAGAAGGCGCTTGCACGCCTCCTGATACAAGCAAGTCCCCACCCACTGCTTATTGCTTTTCGCAATTGAAGCAGGGGACTTACTTGATTTGATTAAACTTCTTTTGCAGCGTCAGCGATAACTGTAACAGCTTTCTGTACAGCCATGTCTTTCTTCATCTGCTCAAGTTCACGCTCGCCAAGTAATTCTTTTAACTTGTCAGCTTCCATTTTGTATGCTTCAGCCATCTTAGCGATCTCTTCGTTTACTTCTTCCTCTGTTGGCTGAATGTTCTCAACTTCTGCTACTTTCTCAAGAACCAGTCTTGTCTGAATTCTCTTTAATGCCTGTGGTTTCATGTCTTCCATCATCTTGTCGGCTGTCATGCCTGTGAACTGGAAGTACTGTTCCATGGATAATCCCTGGGACTGCATTCTTCTGCTGAAGTCATCCAGCATCTGACGGCACTGTGTTTTAAGCATAGCTTCCGGAATATCCATCTGTGCATTTTCGATTGCTTTGTCTACTGCTGCATCTTCTTTTGCACGTTTTGCTTCGTTTTCTTTTCTCTCTACGAGGTTTGTTTTCACGTGTTCTTTGTACTCTGCAAGTGTATCGAACTCAGAAACGTCTTTTGCAAAATCGTCATCCAGCTCCGGAAGTTCTTTTGCTTCGATCTTCTTAACTGCGCATTTGAATACTGCTTCTTTGCCAGCAAGTTCTTTTGCCTGATATTCTTCAGGGAATGTTACTTTAACATCTACGTCATCGCCAACTTTAGCGCCAACAAGCTGATCTTCAAATCCTGGGATGAATGTGTTGGAACCAAGTGTCAGAGGATACTCTGTAGCCTGTCCGCCATCGAAAGGTACTCCGTCTACGGAACCTTCGAAGTCAATTGTTACAACATCCTGTAACTGTGCTCCACGGTCTTCTACGTTGATTGTTCTGGAGTTTTTCTCCTGCTCTTTCTTGATTTCTGCATCTACATCTTCGTCTGTTACGTTGATTTCAGTTTTCGGTACTTCTACACCTTTGTAATCGCCTAATGTAACTTCTGGTTTTGTAGCTACTTCTGCTGTAAAGATAAGTGCTTTTCCTGGCTCAGCCTGTGTGATGTCGATTGTTGGCTGGGAAACGATCTCAAGGTCACATTCTGCTAATGCTTTGCTATAGTGTTCCGGGATCAGAGCGTTTACTGCATCTTCAAGGAAGATTCCTTTTCCGTACATCTGCTCGATCATTTTTCTTGGAGCTTTTCCTTTACGGAATCCAGGAATGGAAATTCTTCCTTTTGCTTTCTGGTATGCGTTCTGCATTGCTTTCTCTAAATCTTCAGCGGCAACTTCAATAGTAAGTTTAGCCATGTTTTTTTCCATTTTTTCCACCTGTAAACTCATTGTTACATGTTCCTCCTTATTTTCAGGTTATCTCACAGCTTTTTTCTTTTTGCTGTGTTGTTTTTCATTTTTGACGATATTTCCATATATAGACTCAAGTCAAGTTCCGCTCCCACCATCAGAGTTGGCGGAAAAGGGCTTTTGGCATTTTCCGGAAACTCCAGCAGAAGCGGGAGACCTCTTATACTTAATTATATATTTACAGTCATTGTAGCAGTATAGCACAAAAAACTGAAAAGTGCTAGTAGTTTTTCGCAGAAAATTAGCATAATATTCGCGGAAACCTTGCTAAAACAGAAGGGTTCCGGGGCGTTTTATGATGTTTTATGGGATTTTGTGGCAGATGTCAGCGTTTGTATACGACTGAGTCTGCTACTTCGTCTGCTTTTTCTTTTCCTTCAAGCTGTTCGATGATGGAGAGGGCGAAGTCTATGGCAGTTCCGAGGCCGCGGCTGGTCGTGATGTTTCCGTCAACTACTACGCTGTCTTCGCTGGTCTGGGCACCGTCTTTGGCGATGACTTCCATGAAGGATGGGTAGGATGTGGCTTTTTTGTCTTTGAGAAAGCCGAGTCCTGAGAATACGCTTGGGGCAGCGCAGATGGCGGCGATTTTTTTGCCTTTGTTGTTGAAGTCTGTCAGGAGGTCGGTGAGTGGTTTGTAAGCTGCAAGGTATCTGGTTCCTGGCATTCCACCCGGGAGGACGAGGATGTCGGCATCGGTGAAGTCGGTTTCTGCGAATGTTGTGTCTGTGAGCATGGTGATGCCGTGGGATGTCCGGATCTGAGTGGTTTCTTTGATGGATACGGTTTTAATGTCGATTCCGGCGCGGCGGAGAAGGTCTACTACGGTTAAGCCTTCGATGTCTTCGAAGCCGTCAGCGAGGAAGATGTATGCTGTTTTGCTCATTTTTTTTGTACCTCCTGGTTTTTTGTTTTATTTTTAATTTTGTTTTTTATTTTGTAAAAATTTATCTGGTTTTCTGAAATGGATTATAGCATTTTTTGTTTGGAGTTACAATGTCTGTTTAGGCGGGAAAGTTTTTACCATATCTCTGGTTTTAAATCGCCTGGTAATGGATTGGGATATGTTTCACCGTTTAGGGTTTCTGTCAGTTCTTTTCTGGCTTCATCTGCCAGTTCTGGGTTTTGCAGAAAGTCTATTGCAGTGAGAGCCATGATTTTGGCAGCATAGAGCATCCCTTTGTGTGCGATAGTTGATCTTCCCTGAGCTACTGCCTGCCAGGAGTGAAGGGCGGTTCCTGCTGCAAATGTGGGGATGTTAAGGTGGACAGTTGGAACAATCCAGCTTACATCGCCTACGTCGGTGGAATATTTGAGGTCGCTGTACAGATTTTGATAGGCGATTGGTTCAAATATTGGGGGCTTCATCGCTTCCGCTGCTTTTGAGCCAAAATAGTCTCTGGCTATTGTCGGAAGCTGTTTTTTGTCCTGATCTGAAAGTGCCTGCTGGAATTTCTGAGCGTAAGCGTATTCCTGCTCTGTATACGGAATCGGACCAAGTTTTTCCAGATATGCGTTCATGTGATCTGCGAGAATTTTGCTGGAGATCAGGTTGGAATAGGCAGCTACCTGACGGATTTCTACGGTGGTTTCGGTCATGAGGGCGGCACCTTTGGCGATGTTGCAGACGCGGTTGTAGAGTTCTTTTACCTGAGTGATCTTTGGAGCGCGGATAGCATAGAGAACCTGAGCTCTGGACTGGACTACGTTTGGGGCATCTCCGCCTGTGTCGGTGATGGCATAGTGGATTCTGGCTTCGTCTATCATGTGTTCGCGCATGTAGTTTACACCTACGTCCATTAATTCTACTGCATCCAGTGCGGAGCGGCCAAGTTCCGGGCACATGGATGCGTGGGCCGGGGTCCCATGGAATGTAAAGAATACTCTGAAATTTGCCTTTGTGCTTCCGTAGCATGCGCGTCGTCCCTGTTCCGGGTGCCAGCAAAGGGCAAGGTCACAATCGTTGAAATAGCCATCACGTACGAGAAATGCTTTGCCACCTGCATTCTCTTCGGCAGGACAGCCGTAATAGCGGATTGTGCCTTTCAGGTTGTGTTCTTTCATAAAGTCTTTTAACGCTATGACAGAAGCAAGGGTGCCTGTCCCGATAAGCTGATGACCACATCCATGACCGCAGCCATTAGCATGATCAGCTTCCGGGATTCTCTCTGTCGCATCTGCCTTCTGCGAAAGTCCCGGCAATGCATCGAACTCTCCAAGGAATCCTATGACTGGTTTTCCGGAGCCATATTCTGCAATAAATGCAGTTTCCTCTCCTGCCAGATTTGATCTGACGGAAAAGCCCTCTTCCTTTAATGACTGCCGGAGTAATTCAGAGGATTTATATTCCTGAAATCTTGGTTCGGCATATTCCCAGATTTTATTACTGATTTCGGCATAATATTTTCTTTTGCCATCAATTTTTTCTGATATTTCTTTTATGTATTCATCCATGTGCTTATCTATATGATTGTCTTTCTGTCCCATTCTGTTTCCTGCTTTCTTTATCCACAAAGTTTTTATGTTTTATTATCTTTTTATCTATGCTATTATCATTATATCACAAAGTAAACGATTGACGTATTTTAACTCATTTAACTCAACGGAGGAAATTGAAATGGAAATCGAACGTAAATTTTTAATATCTAAAGAAAACCTGCCGGCAAATCTTGACTCTTATCCACACCACAAGCTGGAACAGGGTTATTTATCCACCGCACCGGTAGTCCGTATCCGCAAAGAAGATGATAACTACTATCTCACTTATAAATCCAAAGGGCTGATGACCCGTGAAGAATATAATCTTCCACTTACGAAAGAATCTTATGAACATATGCGTCCAAAAGCTGATGGAATCCTTATTTCCAAAACACGCTATCTTATTCCGGAAAAGGATGGGCTTACTATTGAACTGGATGTATTTGATGCACCATATGAAGGACTTTATCTTGCAGAAGTAGAATTTTCTTCTGAAGAGCAGGCTCTCAGTTATAATCCACCTGCATGGTTCGGAGAAGATGTTACAAACTCCGGTAAATACCATAACAGCCGTTTGAGTCAGGGAAATTTATAACTCGTTCCCATAAGCGGGTAGAATCATGCCTTTATTTACTTTATTCATTTGGATAAAACAGCTCCGAAATATTGTTCTGTTGATATGCATTTGCAGGGATCGTAGTAACTCTTAGGTTCTGGAAAGCCGCGTTATAAAAAATCCGCCCACTGTCTGAGCCGCATAGCGGCGAGTTTGGGCGGATTTTTTATGGTTTTAGCGGATTTTCAGAGCCTTAGAGTTCCTAGTACATCGTTTTCGAAATAACTATACCACTCACTTGTCTGCGAATCCGATTGCACAGGTCTAAAAGCCTCAGCGTAGCCCGCTACGCCTGCGTTTTTAGACCTGCA
>NZ_QUDO01000022.1 GCF_003477525.1 Ruminococcus sp. AF41-9 | reverse complement strand
TTCAACCGTTCTTAAAAATGTAAAGAATTTTCGAGAATCGTATGTGTTTCACTGTTTAGTTATCAAGGTTGTCTGTCTTGCGACAGCTTGTTTACTTTATCACATCTCTTTTTCTTTGTCAAGAACTTTTTTCAAGTTTTTTTCAAAGTTTTTCGAACTCTTTCGGTTTTCCGAAATACCGTCCTGATCTGTGATTGTCGGCTCTGTTCAAGCGACTTGATTACTTTATCATACCATTCATAAGTTGTCAAGCACTTTTTTAATTTATTTTTTCCTTTTCAGAAATCATATCGAATTGTATCTTTATCAGAAACAATTATTCCCGACAGCTCATCTAATATACCACCGGAGTTATCCCATTGTCAACAGTTAATTTCATTATTTTTCAAAATTTCTCTTTTTGTCAGATCTTTTATCAGTCTCAGCCAAATATCAGCAAGCTCCAGCCATTCTCTTCGGCGACATTTGCAGGGTCTTTAGAAAAACTTAGCCTCGGGAAATCAGCGTTATTCGCAAATCACTCACTGTCTGAGCGCAGCGAGTTTGAGTTATTTGCGAATGGTTTTAGCTGATTTTCCGAGCTTAGCTTTTCTTAAGGCCCGAAACCGGAGCCGAAGAGAATGGCTGGAGCTTGCGTCCCTCCTCTGTTACAGAAGCTTACGCCTCTCCTGCGTTACAGAAACTTCACAATATCCCCAGTCTCTTTCCGCTTAGGCCGCCCAGGCTCTTCCCCAGGAACCCCTACTGCGATCACTGCAACCACAGTCTCACTTTCCGGAACATCACAAAACTCCCTGATCTCATCCGCATCACGGATCCCCATGATCAAAGTTCCATATCCAAGCTCCGTAGCCTTCAGCACAAGATTCTCATTCTGCAGTCCAAGATCATAACATCCCCAGCCATTTCCAAGCTCATTGTCCGCACTTCCATCCCTCTGAAATCCAGCTCTGTTATGCACAAAAGTACTGACGATCAGCACCGCATTCTCGCATTTCCCTGCATTCATCTCCGGCAGACACTTCTCTCTGAAACGTGCCACATCCTTCTCATTCATAATGCAGTAATAACGTCCCGTCTGAGAATTTTTCCATGATGGAGCCTCCTGAGCAGCCTTTACCATAGCCAGAACATCCTCTTTGCTCACAGCATTCCCTGCCGCATACTTACGAACCGTTCTTCTCTTTTCAATAAGATTCTGAAATTCCATGTGAAAAACCTCCTTATTATTTTAATTCACATTTTAATTCACAGTCAGTATTTTAGAAAGTCTGAAAAACCAACTTATTGAATCTGAATCACATTTTCACATTCCAAAATATTAATCGTCAACCAATGATCAGTAAATAATAATCGGATACCCACCATCAATCGTATTATAAATCAACGCAGCCTGATCCTCCGGCAGATTAATACAGCCGTGGCTTCCATGCCCCGTCTTATACCTGTCACCGCCAAACGCAGACTGCCAGGACGCATCATGAAGACCCTGACCATACACAAACGGCATCCAGTACTTCACAGTCGTATTATATCCATACTCCTCACTGCTCAGCGTAAATGGACTTGCCTTATAAGCAATCGGCCACGCACCCCTGTAAGTCTCGCGCTCCGCCGTAGGTGCTCCACTGACAATATCCGTCTCCGTCACCAGTGCCCCATCCTTATAAAGCCACAGATGCTGCGCATCCAGACTTACT
Source organism: Ruminococcus sp. AF41-9 (assembly GCF_003477525.1). GTDB lineage: Bacteria > Bacillota > Clostridia > Lachnospirales > Lachnospiraceae > Blautia_A. The sequence goes on along the minus strand of NZ_QUDO01000022.1, from coordinate 62,119 downwards.
TCAATATAACTGCCTACCAGATCATCCGTTCCATTTCTCATCATCGCACTGCTGCTGTAAACCGGCTCTCTTGAAACCGCCTCACCACTCTTCAGGTCCGCCAGAAGCTGTGCCAGCTCTGCATCCTGATCAATCCTGTAGCCATACTCATTATCCTGCACCGTGATATCCTCGCCGGAAGAAGTGTGGAACGTACGTGGAATATAAATCGTATTATACTTATTTGCCATATCTGAAACATATGCAGCCGCCGCATCCTGATCAATACTCATATCTGTACCATCAATCTTCACCCAGGAAAAAATCGTATCCGAATCCAGCACCTGAGTCTCAGACCCAAACAGATAAGTAACCGTCGTGCTTCGATATTTGTCAAGCTGACTGTTCAGGCTTTCCACCTGCTCCTTCATTTCCTTCGTAGCCTTCACTTCCGGCTGCTGATACACCTCTGTATCAACTACAAGCTTAACCTCATCTCCAAGCAGATCCGACTGAAACTCACTCTCCAGACTCCCATCCACATAACTGAGCAGCTTTTCATCATCAATCTGATTTCCCTGCACCTGCTTCACCAGCACAAACTTCTTTTTCTTCTTGCTGTAACGTATCTCTGCATCCGAAGAGGCAGTTCTCTCTTTCTCACCAAAATGCTCTTCTGTCAGTGCCGCCTGTTCCTGAGCCTCATCCTTCACAACCTGATACTCAATCTGATAATCCTCCTGAGATGCCAGAATCTCTGTCTCCTGACTTCTCTCCTGCTGCAAAGCATCCAGCGCACTCTTCAGATTCTCCTCATCCAGCGCATACCCCAGATCTTTCAGACTGGTTCTGTAAACTTCTCCTCCATCTTCTTCAAATACAACAGCCTTACTCTGAAATGTGTCTGCAATCTTCTGTTGCGCTTCCTCTACAGTCATCTTCGAAACATCCAGACCATAGATGGATATTTTACGCCCAAGAGTCGTACTGTCCACCATATGTATATACGCAAACAGTCCAATTCCAAGAATCAGCACTGCTACAATACATATTCCAAGAATAATCTTCTGTGTTTTTCTGCTGATCGTCTGTTTTTTCTTCATCTCTTTGTTCCTCTGTTTCTTTGTTTCTTTGTTTCTTTGTTGATTACTTCTTTTTTATTCCTTTATCTGTCTCAATACAAATAAATTTTATAATAAATTCCCAAAAATACAACCCTCTTTTTATACTCGTCTGCCAAATTGCAAATAACAATACTGTTCCTTCCAGACTCAGTAACGATGTTAAAATTATACACAATCAAACATATATCCTGTAAACCGTACTTTCTTTCTCTACTTTTCCCCATTTTCTTGTCTCTGTTCATATTCCTTGTTCCAATTTCCAGCCCCCTATGGCAATTTCTAAAATAATACAATCAAAAAAGCCCCCACCGCAGCCAAACTGTTCTACCCGCCGACTTTTCTGTTTCTTGACTACCTGTTAAAATATGCTTCACTCAACCGTATCGAAAAAGCCGGAAGCATCACCCTGCGCAAAACCCGCGAGGGAATCAAAGAAGAGCTGGGAATGACAGTCAAGACGATCAACCGCACGATTGCCAAACTGAAAGAGGGCAGAAAAAAAATCTCACACCACAGGGATGTGAGATTTTTTTCGTTATGAGATCATTATCATCAAGCTTTGTTAACTGATCCGAATAATTCCATTTTTTCTTTAACAGTAGCTTTGATTGCTTCGAATCCAGGAGCAAGAAGTTTACGAGGATCGTATCCTTTACCCTGCTGGTCTTTGCCTTCTTCGATGTATTTACGTGTAGCTGCTGCGAAGGAAAGCTGGCACTCTGTATTTACGTTGATCTTGGATACACCAAGGTCGATTGCTTTCTTGATCATATCAGCCGGGATACCTGTGCCGCCGTGAAGAACGAGTGGCATATCACCTGTTAACTGCTGGATAGCGTCAAGAGTTTCGAAGCTTAAACCTTTCCAGTTTGCCGGATATTTTCCGTGGATGTTACCGATACCTGCTGCAAGGAAGTCAATGCCAAGGTCTGCGATCATCTTGCATTCCTGAGGATCTGCGCATTCGCCCATTCCTACAACACCGTCTTCTTCACCGCCGATGGAACCAACTTCTGCTTCCAGAGACATTCCGTGTTCAGCAACAATTTTAACCAGTTCTTTAGTTTTTGCAACGTTCTCTTCGATCGGATAATGAGATCCGTCGAACATGATGGATGAGAATCCTGCTTCTACGCATTTTAAGCATCCTTCATAGCTGCCGTGGTCAAGGTGAAGAGCTACCGGAACTGTGATGTTCAGTTCTTCCATCATACCGTTAACCATACCAACAACTGTTTTATAACCGGTCATGTATTTACCAGCACCTTCGGATACACCAAGGATTACAGGAGAGTTCAGTTCCTGAGCTGTTAAAAGGATAGCCTTTGTCCACTCAAGGTTGTTGATGTTGAACTGTCCAACTGCATAATGGCCAGCTTTTGCTTTTTTCAGCATTTCTGTTGCGCTTACTAACATGATAAATTCCTCCTAATCTGTCGTAACTGCTGCGTTCTCTCACCAGCTACGCTAATCAATCTTTGATATGGAATTACATCTATATCCAGACATGGTTATCTTACCAGATTTCTGCATTTTCGTCTACTATTTTGCCAAAAAAATGACAAACAAAATAATAAAACTATCGGAAAAACCATGATCTGCAAAAAATCTCTATTATTTTTTCAAAAAGTTCTTGCATTATTCATTCATTTCATATATAATGAATTTCGGTTCAAGGATGGATTCCCGAGTGGCCAAAGGGGGCAGACTGTAAATCTGTTAGCAACGCTTTCGAAGGTTCGAATCCTTCTCCATCCACTCTTATTAAAAGCTCAGACAGTGTCTGAGCTTTTACTGTTCACACACCACTATCCCGCGAAGTGTTTTGGCATGAATATGCCAAAATCCCGAGACATACAAGCCAAAATTCCATTGCCGCAGGCAATCTGGAATGAATTTTGGCTAAGTTACTGAGAACGGAGTGAACAGTAACTCTGAGCTTTCTTTATGTAAAAACACTATTGTAAAAACACTATAAAAATTCCTTTAGGAAATGTCCGGCTTTTCATTCTGTGCAGTGCTTCTTTTATAGATTCGTTATGTAATACATAATGAATATTTGTCTTTACTCCTGCACTTATAAGCAAATCAATCGCATTAACCGTGTAATCACTGCCATACCAGCTAACTGCAACTGCATCGCAATACTTTTTACATCAGAGCATTATAAAATTAGATACTGACGCAAAAGAAAAATTATTAAAAACCCTCGATATCTGGTGCAAATAAAATCAGCATAAGAACCTTTTGTAAATTTTTTATAAGCTTTATTAAAATTAAGCAAAACCATTACAGCCGAAACCGAAAAAAGCAGTCCCCTCGATAAACGAGTAACTGCTTTTTTCGGTTAGTCTTTTCTTTTTTATAAATATTCTCTCATGCAAATCTTTCTTTAATATTTACGCTTTCGCGGAAAGTATCTTCATTGGACAGTTCTATGTCTGCTGCCCATTCATTCATGATCTGTGTGAATGTTTCTGAGGCAATGTAGCTGTTGATTTTGCTTTCGTAGAGGTCGATTCCCGGCCAGTCCATGGAGAATTCTACTTTTTTGAACAGTATGTAGAACTGGCTTGCTTCGTCATAGAAAGAAACATTCTCATTATATTCTGCCTCTGTCACTGCATCCCAGAATGCAGTGGTCAGGCTTGTGTCTGTGTCAAAATACAGAGCAGATTCTGAATAAGATGTATAAGAGGAACCAAATCCCTGATTTTGCAGGTCAGAGTCCTTATAGATTTCTTTTGCAATGTCTTCCAGTGTTTCTCCGTCTTCCAGGCGTTTCTGATAGTCCTCGTATGCCTCTTTTTCTTCATATGGAACTGCCACGAACTCAAATAATGCTCCGTGTTCTTTCACATAGCTTTCCGTCTGTTCCTCTGTCACTGCCGCCAGAAGTTCACTTTCATCCTGTTTGTACAGAAGGTCTGTTTTTAATTCATGCAGTAATACACTGTTGAATTCATCTTCTGTCACACCATAGTTTTCATAGTATCTTCATATCCCAGTTCATTCCAGTATCTTTCCTTTGTAGATTCCATTGTTTCCAGAGAGCTGTCTTCTATGGTAAGTTCTTCTTCGTCGAATTTCAGTTCAGATGCCAGATATTCTTTTCCATACAGGATTGCCGTATCTTCGATCCATTCTTCGGCTGCTTTTCCTTCTATTTCATTATCCCAGAGTCCTTCTTTGCCTCCGTTAAGACTGCAGGCAGAATTATATGCCTGAACCAGGAACCAGTTGTACATTCCTTCTGAAAGTTCTGTTTTTTCTGCTGCCTGTACATTGGTAAACAGGGAAGCCACAGTAAATGCGCAAAGTGTAAAAAGTGTTATGTGTTTTTTATTGATCATTTTGTCTTCTCCTATATAACAGAATATCGCGGAAAATTCCCGATGCATTTTTCGGCACGCTTACGGAATTTCCGCGATAGTTCTTTTTCTTTCCCGATTCAGTCAAAGATCAGAACAGGATGTCTTGTTTTTCATGAAAGAAGATTATTCCGCACTTTCCTCTGTTGTTTCTTCTGCAGTCTCTTCTGCTGCTTCTTCTGTTGTGTCTTCTTCTGCGTCTGTAGTTTCTTCTGCATCAGAGCTTTCTGCTGCTTTCGGAGCGTATTTTTCTGCACGTTCGTCGCTGATCACACCACTCCAGTTCATACCAAATGCTACATCATAGCTGTTTCCGGCTGCGTCTACATAGCATTCCATATCCATTGGTGTGTCTTCGTTCTGAGCTTCTACTGTTTCCATGTTTGCAGGCTGCTGCATTGGAAGAAGTCCGGACGGTTCTGCAACACCGGCGATAATATCTACCGCTGCCTGGTCAGAAATGCTGTATCCAACGATGATAGCGTCTGCAAGAGGTTCTACTTCAGACCATACCATAGGTTTGCTTTCTCTCATGTAAACGATAACCGGTTTGTCGCCCATCGCTTCTTTTGTTGCTTCTAAGGTATCCAGCATGTATTCATTTGTAGTTGTCACAGATTTTCCTTTGTAAGAACGATTTTCTACTTCGTCTGTATAAACCATTTCGCCTGTTTCACTGTCAATAAACTGTTTTCCAGGGTCATTTGCAATAGCAGTTTCTCTTGCTGTGTCAGCGGTGTACTCACGATACTGTAAGGAAATCGGAACATAGCCGTTTCCGCCTGCTTCCAGATCTTCTTCGCTGTATCCGCTTCCGCTGTTCGGGCTGCTCATGCCAACGATGGCAAAGTCAGCTTCTTCCGGATTATCTGTTACGTTGAAATACTGAGACAGGAACTGTACACCTACACTTGGAGTTTCTGTAGTTGTAACAACTTTTGTTGTGTCATCTGTTGTGGTTTCTGTGTAGCTCGGTACATAAACAGTTTTCTTTTCTGCTGATTCATCGTATGCGGAAATGATGTTGTTTTCATTTTTCAGCATAACTACAGATTTAAGCTGTGCATCATAGCCTTTTTCCATAAGATCAGAAGAACCAACGGTTGCAACTGTTTCATCTACATCGAGATATGGATCTTCAAATAATCCAAGGTTGAAGATATTGGTGAGGAGTCTGGTTGCGGATTCTTCAAATCTGGAATCTGCAAATTCCTGTCCCTGCTCTTCTACCATCATGTCATATGCTTCCATTACAGGAGCAATTGTGTTGTTTCCACCGAACTGGTCCATACCGGCCATCAGGCATTTATAGATACGTTCTGCAACTGTAACATCCTCTACGCCCCAGCATTTGCCCTGGAAGATATAATCATTATCTGTATCTGCTGTGATCATCCAGTCTGTGCAGGCAACACCATCAAAATTATACTCTCCACGGAGTAATTCGTTAATCATATAATTGCTGAAACCATTACCAACATTGTCGCCTGTCGGGTCCTGATCGTAGCTGATGGTGTAATATGGCATAACTGCTGCCGCCATTTCTGTTGCACCCTCCAGATTCAGCGCACCTTCTGTAAAGTTTCTGATCTGCTCTGAGAAATCGTTTCCCGGATATACTGCATATTTACCATAGCCAAAGTGTGCATCACGTCCACCTTCTTCAGGGCCGCCGCTTGGCCAGTGTTTAATCATGGCAACGATGGATTCATCTCCCCATCCTTCATCATTTCCATCTGCATCGCAGGTGGACTGATAACCATCTACAACTGCTCTGGAAAGGTCAATCGTCAGTTCTGTGTTTTCACCGTATGTTCCGTTTACACGACTCCATCTTGGTTCGGAAGCAAGGTCAATCTGCGGTGATAATGCAGTTCCGATTCCCAATGCACGATACTCTTTTGCAACTGTATTACCAAAATCTTTTACAACTTCCGGATCATAAGTTGCTGCCAGACCAAGGCTTCCAGGCCACTGGGAAATAGTTCCGGACTCTCCTGCCACATACTGAACAGAAGCATCTGCACTTGCCTCATGACGAGGGTCAGAACTGTTATTACACGGAATACCGTATTCCATTCCCTCTACGATTGCCTGTAAATTGTTGCTCCATTTCGCTCCGATTTCTGGTGATGCAATAGAAGTAACCAGTACATGACGCAGTTTATTGTCTGTGATGGCTTCCATTGTTGTTGTTCCATCCTGCGTACCGGATCTGCTGTCGAGTTCTGTACCGGATACTGTCTCAGAAGAAACTGCGGTATGCGCACTGTACAGCATCAGACCTGCAATACTCTCGATTCCATCACGTCCATCCGCTGCCATCATTTCTGCTAATGCTTTTGCTCTTTCTTCTGTGGAAAGTCTCCAGTCCTCATAGGTATCAAGCTTGCCATTCTGGTTTAAATCCTTAAACGCATATCCGTCATCTTCCAGAAGAGTTACTCCTGAATCCGGAGAATAAGTTAAGGTCTTGCCGTCTGTCTGCTCTACCTTGTTAAATCCATACGCTGTTTCTGTAACAGTGTATTTTGCTCCATCTTCTGCTGCGGATACTGCCGGAGCAAATGAGGAAACCAGCATCGTTGCTGTCATCACTGCTGCGCCTGCCTTTACAAGTGCTCTGTTTCTGTTCATACTGTGAACCTCCTTTTACATAATGCACAATATAGTTTTTGTATTACCCCTTCTCTTTCAGTAATATTTTTTAATTCTTACTGACTGATTGCATTATATAGCAGCAACTTGCACAATTTCAATCTCAGTGTCGGTAACTGCAGTATATTGTCGTGAAGTGCGTAATATTCTCTGTATTATTTTTTATATGCACTTCACGACAGAAGTATCTGAAAATTTTAACTGACCGGATTTTCAGATATATCTGCATTTATATTCAGCAGGATCTGCATTTTCAGAGAGTTTTCATCTCCACTTTCATTATGTATTCCATCGTATTTCTCTACAATTTTCCATATAATTTTTGTCCCATACCCATGCAGACGTTTTTCACTTTTATCTGTTTCAAAGGCGGGATTCTCCACCAGCACATTTTCATATGTGGAGTTGAGGGACTCAATCTGAAGATAAGATTTTTTCTGCGAAAAATTCAGCCGCACAAAACCATTTTCCACTTTTGCAGCAGCATCAATTGCATTATCACAGAGATTGGAAATCAGCGAAACAAAATCATACAGTTTAATTCTGACATCCAGAATTTCTTCCAGTTTTACATTACTGGAAACAAATAAATCCACACATTTACTTTTCGCTTTTTGTTTCTTCTGTTCCATAAGGATATTGATAACATTTGAATCTGTGTACATCACAGTGCCGTCAAGTGAATCAAGATTTTCGTGCATACAGCTCAGATACTGATGAAGTTTCTCATATTCCTTTTCTTCCACCATCATATCAATTGCAAACAGATGCGCTTTATAATCATGACGGAATTTATGAAATTCCTCCTGTACCTTTTCAATCTCTTCCAGATCCTGCACTTTCGCTTTTCCGGTCATTTTTCTTACAAGTTCCTGTTTCTGAAGTTCATCCAGTTTCATAATATTTCCCGCCATCCAGCAACTGCTGACGATCATAAACAGACAGCTTCCGGAACTGAGCAGTTTTACATATCCATATTTGGGAATATTTCGCTGAATATTGTCCCATACAATTCCCAGAACGTAAGCAAAAACACTCACAAATCCCAGATAATACCAGTAAATTTTTCTGATATGTGTGCATTTTTGCATGATATCAAGCATCAGTACACGAAGCAGTAAATAAAGGATTCCTTTAAATAAAATACGCCTGGTAAAAAATATCATATTCCATGTGGTTTCTGTTACCATATAAGCTTCATTCGCCATACAATCCATAAGCGAAATTGCAACCGCATCCAGCATATTCATCAGTGCAAAAAAAATGATGCACACTAAAATTTTTATACTCTGTTCCCCTCTGTAAAACAAAGATACATAGATAATAGGGATCAGCACCATGGCAATACAATAGGTATAAAAATTATTGCTGAAGAATTTATCTGTCAGGGCCAGAATTGCAGTAAAGACTATGACCAGACCCGTTTTCCAGTTCCGGGTTTTATAAATACTTTTTCTGGCTTCAAAAAAATTCCCAATCAGGTATACATATAAAAAGGCATCCAGAAACTGTCCGATCAGGTGGATTTCCCTGATTCCCGGTTCTGCATACAGATAATGAACATCTAACAAACTAATCATATCCCACCATCCTTCTTAAGTCTCTTCGCAGAACCGCTGTCTGAGCATCTGTACCTTTCCACGTCCAACCGGCAGTTCCGTCTTGTCATCCATCACCACTTTGTCATAAAAGATTGCGTATATCATATGCAGATTGATCATGTATGATTTATGGATTCTCATAAAACAGGTATCCTTCAGAGTTTTCTCCGCTGCGGAAAGAGAACTTCTAATCACCTGATTTCCATTGGTTGTATGGATGCAGATATATTTGTCCTGTGCCTCTATATACAGCACATCCTGTACCGGAAATTCATAGCTGTTCTGCTGCTCATCTGTCAGAATGATCCTGTCATTCCCGTTTTCACACTTCAGTTTCTTTTGCAGATCAGTCACAGTAATTTCCAGATCCTGTCTCAGTTTTTCTTTTCGTATAAAAGAGAACGGATGATGCCGGAAACTGGAAAAAACATACTCTTCTTTTGAAGATACAAAAATCAGAACTGCTTCTTCCAGTTTGTTCTCAATAAAAGAAGCCAGCCTGAATCCATCCAGTTCCTCCATGTCAATGTCAAGAAAAAATACATCATAACTGATCCTGTTTTCTATAGTTTTTCTCAGTTTTATGGAGGAAGAATACGAATCAATCCTAACCTCCATATGAACCCGTTCAAATGCAGAGGAAATCTGTTCACAGAGATATGGCAGAACCATTTCCTCGTCATCGCAGACAGCAATATTTAACATTTTTATGTCCCCCAATTGTTTTATGACAGTATAAACTACTGCCTGTTTGCCAGATTACCATCTATCTGGCTTGCTACAGTCTCTTCAAAGCATACTGTCAAGCGGATATTCGCAATCCGCTTCGCTACTTGCTCATAACCAAATAACTGCTCCGCAGTTTATCAGAAGGCGCTTACACGCCTCCTGATACAAGCAAGTCCCCACCCACTGCTTATTGCTTTTCGCAATTGAAGCAGGGGACTTACTTGATTTGGTTAAAATATACTTTCTGCAAGATTTCCAAACGCTCCGGTTGCCTCCCCAACAGATATCTGAAAAATAGTTTCTGAAAATATGTACTATAAAACACATTTCAAAAACTATTTTTTCGTCAGAATAACTATTTGGTTTTTATTATAGGGTACTTAAAAAATTTTTTCAATCTTTTTCCACCAAAACAAAAACAGATAACCACAGCATTTCCAAAAAACACTGCGATTACCTGTTTCTGTCATTTAAGCCAATCAAGCAGACAGCAAACCAGATTGCGAATATCCGATTGACTGTTCAGCTTTTCTTATCCGTTTTCAGTTTTTATGATACAGTACCATCGCTCCAAATCCCGGCATTGGAACGCGGAGGATTCCGGCTTTGGCTGTGTATTCTGCGGGTTCTTCTGTGAATCCGTCTCTGTAGGAGAGCATGATTCTTTCCAGTTTCGTATCTGCCAGACGGCTGATGCCTGCCTGCCACAGATTGATCTCTACTTCACGGTCTTCCTGTCTGTTGTTTATGATCACGATCATCTGATCTTTACGTGAGAATCTCGCATAGCAGAGTCCCTGATAATCATTCCAGAGGAATCCCAGGGAACCTGTTTTCAGAACCTCATACTGTTTATGAATGCGAATCATCGATCTGTGGAAATCGATCATCTGGTAGTCTTCTCTTCCCCATGGATAAGTACGTCTGTTATCCGGGTCTGTGAAGCCGCAGAGTCCTGCTTCGTCTCCATAATATACGGTCGGTGCACCCGGCCACGTCATCTGGATGGCAACCGCCTCACGCATTACTGCCGGATTGATTCCTTCTGATGCAGCTTCCGCACCTGCATAGGAAATTCGTCCGACTCTGTGGTTGGTTCTTGTCAGGAAACGGGAATGGTCGTGGTTGGAAAGTTCGTTCATAGCTGTATGCAAGGCGGACATATGAAGAGCACGCATATGGTTCTTCATAGCTCCGATAAAGGCATCACTGTTTCCAAACAGATCCTCTCTGTACTCATCACTGTGTTTCTCCATACCGGTCAGGAACCAGGTCAGTGGTTCCATGAATGCATCATAGTTCATGACAGTATCCCATTCGTCACCCATCAGCCAGCCTTCCGGATTACCGTAATGCTCTGCCAGAATGATCGCATTCGGGTTGGCTGTCTTGACTGCCTTACGGAAATCTTTCCAGAACTTATGGTTAAACTCATTGCTATGGCCTAAGTCAGCCGCTACGTCCAGTCTCCATCCATCTACGTTGTACGGTGCAGACACCCATTTCTGGCCAATACGCAGAATATAATCATAAAGTTCTCTGGAACCTTCATAATTCAGTTTCGGCAGGGTATCATGCGTCCACCATCCGTCATAAGTCGGGTTATACGGCCATCTGTTCGGGTCATTGAAGGAAAAGAAATTACGGTACGGACTGTCCGCTGAAATATAGGCACCCTTCGGATATCCCTCCTGATGCTCGTAGATACGCTCTCTGTCCATCCACTTGTTGAAAGAACCGCAATGGTTAAATACACCGTCCAGAATGATCTTCATGCCTCTTCTGTGGATTTCTGCGGTCAGTCTGGCAAACAGTTCATTGCTGGCTTCCAGATTCTTCTTGTCTGTCACTCGTTTGATATATTTCCATGCATGGGAATTGTCCCTGTCACCGTTGAGAAGAACACCGTCATGACAGTCCTCAACGATTCTCCCATAATGTGGATCTACATAGTCATAATCCTGACAGTCATATTTATGGTTACTCGGAGACACAAAGATCGGGTTCAGATAAATAACCTCAACTCCCAGATCCTGCAGGTAATCCAGTTTATTCATAATTCCCTGAAGGTCACCGCCATAAAATTCACGGACACCCATAACTGCCGGTATCTTATTCCACTCTTCTACCTGTACACTGGTATCTCCAATGTAAAAATATTCTCCGGTCACAACATCGTTGGTCGGATCACCGTTCAGGAAACGGTCTACGTAAATCTGATACATGACCGCACCCTTCGCCCACTTCGGGGTATCAAAGCCAGGATAGATTTCGAAATCCATTCTGCCTTCATGCTTCATACAGACTCCCAGATTATTATAATAGCAGGTCACCCATCCATACTGGATCTCAAAATAATAACGGAAGATGTCCTCTCCTACAGTCACCTGTGCAGAATAATAATCAAATCCATTCTCTGTCTCACAGCGCTGCATCTGAATGCGCTGTTCTCCGCTCACAAGATATACAGAATCCACATTGTTTCTCTGTGTACGGAACTTGATCATCACTGTGTCACCGGCCTGTGGTTCTGCCGGGCTTCTGTAATATTCTGTTCCGTCACTGAAAAGCGCCTCTTTGTTAAATACGGGACGCATGTTTAAGATATACTGCATTTTTTTCTTGATATCTATTCTTTCATGTTCCATTTCCGTCTGATCCTCTCTGTCATCTCTGTCCACACTCAGCCTCTCTGAAATTCCAATCCGTCACTTCTTTCTCATTTTCCTTCCATGTGTTTTGTGTTTCTTTCTGGCAGGTTTCCTGTTCATGTATTTCTGGCAGTCCTCACTTTTCTGAATGCAGGCAGCTTCTTTATTAATCTCTTCTATTTTATCTTAAAAGGAACCGTCTGACAACCATCTGAATGTTGCAAAATTTTTTTCATTTCAGTGATTCTGCACAAGGTATCCAATAAAGCCTTCTGCAGGCACGATTCCTGATTTATTTTTATAAAGTAAAAGAGACAGCGGGATAGGCTGTCTCTTTTGGAGAAGGTATTTCTTCTTATGGGGTGTAGCAAAAACTATATAATGTATTGGGGGGTTTTTACGGTTTATATAATAGCATGGGGCAAGAGAAAAGTGTGCACAAACTTCACAAAATTGGGCACACTTTTTTGGTTATATTATATATCGCTGTTTTCTGTTTTCGGATTTTCTGTTGTAAAAAGTGCTTCAAACTCGTCTCTGTGCACCTTTTCCTTCTCAAGAAGAAGTTTTGCACAGCTATGCAGAACGTCCTCATGCTCCAGAATAATCGCCTTCGCCTGCTCATGGCATTCACTGATAATGCGGTGAATTTCCTCGTCGATCGCCTTGGCTACATCCTCGCTGTAACTTCTGGTATGAGCCAGATCTCTGCCGATAAATACTTCATCGTCATCATCCCCATAGCAGATCAGTCCGAGCTTATCGGACATACCATATTTCATTACCATACTTCTGGCTGTCGCTGTGGCACGTTTGATATCATTGGATGCACCTGTGGTAATATCTCCGAAGATGATCTCCTCTGCGATACGTCCGCCTAACAGAGTCATGATGTCCTGAAGCATCTTTCCTCTGGTGTTAAACATCTCATCATTGTCCGGAAGCGGCATGGTATAACCGGCAGCCCCCATTCCTGTCGGGATGATCGAGATCGTATAAACCGGGTCCATATCCGGAAGTACATGGAACAGGATCGCATGACCGGATTCATGGTAGGCAGTGATCTTCTTCTCTTTCTCAGAAATCACCTTGCTCTTTTTCTCAGCACCGATGCCCACTTTGATAAAAGCACCTTTGATATCAGACTGAAGGATAAATCCTCTGCTCTGTCTGGCTGCTTCGATGGCAGCTTCATTCAGAAGGTTCTCAAGGTCCGCACCTGTAAATCCTGCGGTTGTTCTGGCGATCTGAGCCAGGTCTACATCCTCACCAAGAGGTTTGTCCTTGGCATGGACGCGGAGAATTTCCTCCCTGCCCTTCACATCCGGACGTCCCACTGCAACCTTACGGTCAAAACGTCCCGGACGCAGGATCGCCGGGTCAAGGATATCTACACGGTTGGTCGCTGCCATCACGATGATTCCCTCATTGACACCGAAACCATCCATCTCCACAAGGAGCTGGTTAAGGGTCTGCTCTCTCTCATCGTGGCCGCCGCCCATACCGGTACCACGCTGTCTGGCAACTGCATCGATCTCATCGATAAAGATGATACACGGTGCATGGCGTTTGCCTTCCTCAAAAAGGTCACGCACACGGGAAGCACCGACACCGACAAACATTTCCACGAAGTCAGAACCGGAAATGGAGAAGAACGGAACGCCTGCTTCTCCTGCCACTGCTTTGGCAAGAAGGGTCTTACCGGTTCCAGGAGGGCCTACAAGCAGCACACCTTTCGGGATTCTGGCACCTACTTTTGTATATTTCTGAGGAGATTTCAGGAAGTCTACGACTTCGACCAGATCTTCTTTCTCCTCCTGAAGTCCGGCTACATTGTCAAATGTCACTTTCTTATCATCCGGAGAGGACATTCTCGCACGGCTCTTGCCGAAATTCATCATTTTGGCATTTCCACCGCCGCCTGCTGACATCTGGCGGTTCATCATCATGATCAGAAAGATCACAAGTGCACCGGTCAGCAGAACAGGAAGCAGAGTTGTCAGAACGACATTATCTGCCGGCACATTCTGTGTTGTAACATCAATCTCATACTTATTCAGCAGTTCGATTGCCTGATTAACGTCTGTCACATAAACCTTACGCTGTCCGTCATCTGTGGTGTCCACAATGACAGCTCCTGTAGGAACTTCTCTGTTCTGCTGAATAGTCGCATCCACCACCTTGTTGTCTTCAAGAGCCTGTTCTAACTGCTTCTGCGTATAACTGCTCTGGGAAACCACCTGGTTATTCAGATAAAAATAACCGGCTACCAGCGCAACGACCAGCACCAGATACAGACCAATTCTGCTTGGCTGCTTTTTCACTTACTTAAATCTCCTTTCAGTCTTCCCCCAGTTCCACAACTCCGATAAATGGAAGATTCCTGTATTTCTGCGCATAATCCAGACCATATCCTACAACAAATTCATCCGGGATGTTGAAGCAGCAGTAGTCTACTTTTACATCTTTGACTCTGCGTTCCGGTTTGTCCAGTAAAGTACACAGACGAATGCTGTTCGGATTTCTCTTTTTCAGGATCTCGATCAGATAGCTTAATGTTCTTCCGGAGTCAATGATATCCTCCACGATCAGAACATCCTTGCCTTCCAGTGGCTGGTCAAGGTCTTTGACGATCTTTACAACACCGCTGGACTTGGTATCGTCGCCATAGCTGGATACGGACATAAAGTCAAGAGAAACCGGCACTGTGATTCTTTTGGCAAGTTCACATGTAAAGAACACGCCGCCCTTTAATACACAGATTAAATGGATTTCTTTGCCTGCATAGTCCTTGCTGACTTTCTCTGCGATCTGCTTAATGCGGGAATCTACTTCCTCTTCGCTGAGTAAAACTTTAATTTTCTCACTCATTTTTATATCCTCCTTGGTAATTTAATACTAACACCTTCCTGGTTTGGGGGTTAATTTTATACCTCTCATTCATCCTGCCTCCCACCATCCAGAGAATCTCCTCTCCGCATGTGACCAGCGGAACAGTATCTCTCTTTTCTGCCGGAATCTTCTCATCGATCATACAGCGGTTCAGTTTCTTTGTGTTCCCCTGTGCGTTGATCACAAGATAATCCCCTGTCTTTCTGGTCCGGATACACGGATTCTTCTCTATTCTATCATAATCCAGCCATTTGGTATACTTTTTTTCTTCAATTTTCTGGCCTTCATAGGAAAATATTTCCGCTGAAAATTCCCCCAGAGGGCAGGTGACTGTGCCGGGGATTAAAAGTTCCCATTCTTCTCCTGCCACAACTACTTCTGTTTTATTTTTCAGTACTACTCCATCGTAAGTTCTTCTGGCTTCCATCTGATACGGAAGGCTGATTCTTCTGCCAGTCTGCATTTCATAAAGTTTCAGAACTTTTTCATAATGGACGGCTGTCAGGTCCTTGCGTCTGCCTGCCAGCCGCTCCATTGCCTGCTGCAAGGCATATGTCTGGATGATCTTCGGCTGTTCAAAGAATTGATCAGTAAAACAGTAGCCCTCTTCCGTCTGAAAAACGGGCAGGATCGCTGCGCTCTGCTGTGTCAGATATTCCTCTGCCTGAAAAATCCGTTCTGCTGTTTCTGCCATATGTTCTGCTGCCTTTTTATTTACCTCCTGCTCCAGTGCTGGCAGGATGTGATGGCGGATACGGTTTCTGGTATATTCATCAGACAGATTGGTGCTGTCCTGAATATGCCGGATTTCATTTTCTGCCAGATACTCTGCAATCTTTTCCCTGCTCAGGCACAGGATCGGCCGGATGATCTCCCCGGCAACAGAGCGCATCGTACAAAGCCCCCGCAGCCCGGTTCCACGACAGAGATTGTGAAGCATGGTCTCCGCCAGATCCTCCTGATTATGCGCCAGAGCTATCTTTACAGACGCGTTTTGCATCTGTGCAATTTCTTTCTGAAAGGCTTCTTTCCTCACCAGCCTTCCGGTTTCCTCCTCGCCCAGTTTCCACTCCCGGCTCAGTCCCGGCACATCATAATAATATACCGTACATGGAATTTCCCATTCCCTGCATATCTTTTCCACAAAGGTACTGTCCCTGTCTGCTTCCTCTCCACGGATTCCATGATGTACATGGACGACTCTCAGAGTGATCCCAAGTTCCTGCTGAAGCTTCTTCAGAATCCGAAGCATCGCCATGGAATCGCTTCCCCCGGATACCCCTGCCAGGACAGTATCTCCCTTTTCTATCATCTTGTTTTGCCTTATATAAGCCAGAACTTCTTTTTCCATCTTTTCCGTTTCTTCCTCTTACCCTTTATTATCTGCTGTTATTCGTAACTGTTCAGCCCCTTCACAGCCAGCAGGCTGCTGAATCGTTACTGTCATTCTATTTTTTCCATACCCCGGCAACCAGCACGGTCATATCATCTCTCGCATGATAATCACTGTACCCAAGCACCCGTTCCAGAATCCCGCGTCCGAAATCCTTCGGGGAATCTTCGTGCACATCCATGATGATCTCTTTCATGGTTTCCTCTTCTTTCTCGGGCGGCAGGGCATCCAGTACACCGTCTGTCATCATGATCAGATAATCTCCATGGTAAAGTTTCCTGCTGGCAGTTTCAAAATCAATCTGCTGTACCAGCCCTGCTGCCAGACTCTCAGATGTGATCGATTCTACCCAGTGATCCCGTTTAATAAATGTCGATGCCGCACCAGCCTTCAGGAAATTGCAGATTCCGGTATACAAATCTACCGCGCACATATCCACTGTAGAAAACATCCCTTCTTCTCCTTTGAGCACCAGTGCAGAATTAACCATTTTTGCCGCTGTCTCCTGAGAAAAACCGGATTCCAGAAACTGTTCCAGAAGTTCCACCACAGTCTCACTCTCCCGGCATGCCTCCATCCCGGAGCCCATTCCATCAGAAAGGCACATGACAAATCTGCCGCCGTCCTCCTGCCTGCACACATAATTATCCCCGGAAACCTTCTCCTGTTCTCTGGTCAGTCTCGCCACACCGTAAAGAACCTGATAACTGACATCCTCAATAAAATGTACCGTATGATATTCTCCGTTCACAATACATCTGCTTCCACTCACCGGAGCCATCGGACTCTCACAGATTTCTGACAGAAGCTGCGAAATCTCCATCATCGAAATACACTGCCCGCTTCTCGCCCGCATGGTCAGAAACACCTGCCTGCGCCCTTTTGCCTTGTCCATCACCCAGACCTGCTGCAAAAGAACATGACGTTTGCGCAGAGCCTTTCGCAGTTCTTCCTCAAACTGCGGCGTTCCTTTTTCTATATCATACAGGTCACTCGCCACATTTTCCATGATCCGGGAAATCTCAGTCAGCTGCTGTGCCACTGCCAGCCGGTTCTCGATCATGCGGTTGTCCCAGATCAGGTTCTGCTTCTCCTTCTGAAAATTCTCAAAGACAGCTTCATAGTACTGCACCGAACGCCCGCAGACACTCATCCAGTCATTTCTCAGATGGCGGAGATTTTCCTCATCCCCACATTCCAGGGAACGGACTATCAGCTCCACCCCTTTGCTCAGTGCCTGTGCATGCTCTCCCCAGCAGATTTCCCGCTGATAACACCTGCTGCACACTTTCTCATTGGTATCCCGGATCAGCCTCTCAATCTGCCCGTCACTTAAATATTCCTTCCGGTATGGCATCCCGTAAAATGTATCCGCCAGTTTCTGAAAAGATGCCGCATAGCGCTCCACCTTCTCTTTCTGGGGATGGCTCTCATACAATGGTAAAATTTCCTGCATATCCGGCATATTTCCTGCCAAAATAGTTTTTGCCATGTCCCGTATCACCAGCAAAACGCTGATCACGAGCATGGCAATCATCCATTCCTGCATATTTTTCCCTCCCCTTTTTCATAAAATTCCCCTCATTCAACGTTACTGAAATTCCAGGATTACTGAATTACTGAAATTTCAACGTTCCAGATGTGACGCCCAACAGTCAAAATCATTATGAATTCTCTGTCAGAAAATTATTATAAAAAAGAGGTGCTGAAATATCTGTCAAACACAGACGAAGAAATCCCAAAAGTTTTCGACAAAACCAGAGGGATTTTTATTGTTCTTTCTTAAAGACAGTCTCATTATCCTTCACAAGTCCCAGTTTCTCTCTGGCAACTTCCTCCGTATATTCATCTGTCTCCATATATCTTTTTAATTTGTCAATTTCTTCTGTACGATCTTTCTCGTCTTCTATCTGCTGCTCAAGAGTGGCTGCCTTAGCATCGTATACTGTGAGTCGTTCCTGCAGGTCATTACTTTTTAGCATAAGTCCTCCCAGAAGGACTAAAACAACCAGCGCAATCGCAAGCATTCCAAGAGAATTGTAACCTATTTTTTTCTTCTTTTTTTTCTTAGAATTCCCCAATTTGCCAGCCTTTCCTTTTTTACATATTTACACACGAAAAGTTTACATCTTCTGACCGGAAATAGCAACCATTTTATCAAAAATTTAAGCACAATAACAGGAATTTCCATGATCCTGGTACAGCATTTTACAAAAAATGTACTGATCGTCACATGGCAGATCCACGCTCCAAGCAAAATTCCGAGGATCATAAAAAAACGCAGAATCCCATCATTTGTCCTGTAAATCTCCGTAAATACAAAAACCGTACAGCACAGCCAGTAAATCAGGTCCTCCGCCTCCGTTATTTTCCTGGAATGTGCAAAAACATCCCGCAGTGCCCGTAAAAGATCATAACACAAAAGGAGAACCGCCCCCACAGCCACAGTCCGGATAAAAAGAAGCAGTTCATGATGGATAAATGTACTCATACTTTATTCATCCCTTATTACCTGAACATCCTTTTCAGAAGCGATTCCTCTTTTTTATCTGTGTTCTTTGACAGATAAGTAAGACTGTCTACCCTTCCTTCCAGGTCTACTTCTCCCTTTTCCAGATTGAGCTGTTTTACGTGAAGCTGTTCTCCCTTTATTACAAGTTTCCCTGCGTCTGTAAAGAGCAGGATTTCTTTTTCGTCAAAAGAATTTACATCCCTGACTCCGGTAATTCTGCCGCCCTGACGGTTATTTAACGTCAGGCTGTGAGCGGAAAGTGTTCTCTTTTCCTCCAAACCCGCCCTCCCGGTCACCACTGACCTTCTGACATATCACTTAT
The DNA here is from genome assembly GCF_003477525.1 of Ruminococcus sp. AF41-9. GTDB lineage: Bacteria > Bacillota > Clostridia > Lachnospirales > Lachnospiraceae > Blautia_A. The sequence continues at coordinate 42,887 of NZ_QUDO01000022.1, read as the reverse complement.
CAGTAGTTTATGTGATACCAGTAAAAAATAGACGGAAAATATTACAGGTACTTATACATGCTTTCTACGTCTTCTTTCTTTACCGTTTCTTTTACATCCAGAACTTCAACTTTCACGTTCTTACTTCCGAACTGGATTTCAATGGTATCTCCTGCCTTGACCTGAACAGAAGCCTTGGCAGGTTTGTCATTTACCAGAACACGTCCTGCGTCACATGCCTCATTTGCCACGGTACGGCGTTTGATCAGTCGGGATACCTTCAGATATTTGTCTAATCGCATATTCTCTTATTCTCCAATAATATTATAAATTTACAGTTTCTGATAACAGGGGCAATATATACCCGGAACTTTGTCGTATTTATTCCAGAGTGCTTTTCAGGATAACGTTTTGCAGACAGCGACCAGCATATTTCCTCTGCACCATATACAAAAAGGGGGAACTTCCGTTCCCCCTTGGTTATCGTCACTCAATTATTTACCGTTAACCATATCTTTTAAAGCTTTTCCTGCTTTGAACTTAGGTGCTTTAGAAGCTTCAATTTTCATTGTTTCACCAGTCTGAGGATTTCTTCCCTCTCTAGCAGCTCTTTCACTTACTTCGAAAGTACCGAAACCAACTAACTGAATTTTTCCGCCATTTTTCAGTTCTTTAGAAACGACATCAACGAAAGATTTCAGAACATCTTCTACGTCCTTCTTGGATAAGTTTGTCTCTTTCGCCATAGCTGCTACTAATTCTGTTTTATTCATGGTGTTTCCTCCTCTAATGATCTCTTTCTTGTTTGGTGGCATCTGCCAAAAGCGACAGAGCTCTATCCTCTATATATATACCTTTTTGCCCTTATTGTCAAGGTTTTTGTTGCAGTTTGCGCTCATACGTTCGCAGCAAAAGTTATGATTCATTCCGTCCTCAGTAATACATTTTTCCGTCCCCGGTAACCGGCAAAAGACTGCAGCTTATTTTGCGTACTGCTGCTCATATCATCAGGAGAAAATTACTGCATAATGGAATCTGAAAAGCTGTATTTTCTGAAACAATTCTGGCCGAAATTCCGCCATGCTTCCTTCTGTCTGATCAGGTTTGCAAGCTTTTCCACATTTTTCTCAGAAATCCACACCTTCTTATGAGAATAGTAATAATTTGCCAGTTTCCAGTATTTCTCCGGATAGGTAAAACGCACCCTGAGGTTCTGCCACTCCATAAAGGAAATCGGGCGGATCTTATGATATTCCAGAAGCATTTCCTGTCCCAGCTCCAGGTTCCAGTTATATTTTTCCAGAATCTTTCTCATAAAACGGTAAAGATCTGCCATCTGGATGTCAAAGCTCCAGTGCCCGAAATTGGTCACTGCCGTTTTCTCTTTCTCCCCCTTCAGCATCAGTACATTGTGCTGATTATATTCCCCGTGACAGACACATCCCTCCTGCCAGGACTTCTCCCGAAGCGTTTCATACTCTGTCTCATCCAGAAGTGTAACTGCAAGCTGTGCCCGCTCCAGAAACCACTCCACACTCCCCAGAAAATCTTTCTCAAACACACAGGAAGCACCCTTTCTGCGGATAAATTTCCGGATTTTGCGCAGCTCCTGATTATGCCGGACATATTCGTCTTTCAGAGACTTTTCTCTGTATTCCTCCATCGGCTCCATTTTCATAAAAATATGTAATCTTGCCAGTGTCCGAACACTTCTCAGAATATCTTCTCTGGATTTCGTATCACACTCCCGCCCCTCATACCAGTGCTGAAGTGTAAAGGACAGTTCATCCTTATCCCGGCTGATCAGGCTCCCTTCCGTATTTTCCAGAAAACAGTCTGTGCTGATCCCGTTTTCCTGAAGATGAAGCAACAGTTCCTGCTGCTTTTTCAGCTTCTTTTCCGAACCATGAAACTCCCTCAGGATCAGGAGTCCCCGGGATGTATAGCAAAGTAAAGCCCCCCTTGTCCTTGCAGAACGGTCTGCTGTCAGGTCATACTGAGACAACGTGCCAAGTCCGTAATCATACAATGACATATCCCCCTCTTATTTTTGTACTTTCTATACATATGAAAAAAATCCAGGGGATATACCCCCGGATTCTGTGTTGTTTTATTTCTGTCTTTTCCCCACATATCTCGACGGAAAAAATCCATTCAGATCATAGTAAGAAGAATCTCTTTCTTATTTTTCTCCGGATCTTCCAGGACGGCTTCCAGCAGACGGTTCAGTGTCTCACCGATCTCACGCCCCGGTCTGTATCCTGCCTCGATCAGATCCTTTCCTGTGACTGCCAGTGTCTTTAACGAAACACACTGCTGTTCCTCCAGAATCTTCTCATAAGACGCTTTCACACGGTTCAGGCGTTCCTGCTTCTCTTCCCTTCTGTACGCACTCTGTGCCAGCATATCTGCCTCCTGCACTTCCAGATAATACGGGAAAAGATCCTCACCGATCCGGTTGACTGCACGGCGCACGGACCGCATACTGCCCTCCGGTCTGTCGTCATGCCATTTTACCAGCCTTGTCACCCTGCGGATCGTATCATTATCAAATTTCAACCTGCGCAGAATCTGTCCTGCCATCTTTTCACCGGCATCTCCATGCGTCTTGAAATGATCCCTGCCGTTCTCATCCGTCTTTCGAACCACCGGTTTCCCGATGTCATGAAGCAGCATCGTAATACGAAGAACTCTGTCTGCGCGTACATAGTCAAGGCTGTGCAGGATATGCTCTCCGACTGTATAGCAATGATGAGGCGTATTCTGCGGAGTCTCCATGCAGGCATCAAACTCCGGCAGAAACTCTGCGGTGATTCCTGCCTCATAAGCCACCCGAAGATAATCCGGATGTGGAGACACCAGAAGTTTCACAAGCTCCACCTGAATACGTTCTGCACTGACATGCTTCAGATTCGGTGCCAGAACGCCCAGTGCCTTACGAGTCTCATCTTCTATGGTAAATCCAAGCTGTGCACTGAAACGGACTGCACGCATAATGCGCAGGGCATCCTCTGTAAAACGCTCCAGCGGATCACCCACACAGCGGATGATTTTTCCCTGGATATCTTCCAGACCTCCAAAAAGATCCACCAGACCTCTCGACGGATTATACGCCATGGCATTGATCGTAAAATCACGCCGCTTCAGATCCTCTTCCAGACTGGCCGTAAAGGTCACTTCTTTTGGATGTCTGCCATCCTCATACTCCCCGTCCACACGGTAAGTCGTAATCTCATAACCTTCTTTTTCCATAAGAACGGTCACAGTTCCATGCTGCAGCCCCGTATCTACCGTTCTGTGAAACAGGGCTTTCACCTGCTCCGGTTTCGCAGAGGTTGTGATATCCCAGTCATCCGGCTTCCTCCCGAGAATCGAATCCCTGACACAGCCGCCTACCACATAAGCCTCATATCCCGCATTCTCCAGCGTGTGCAAAACTATTTCCGCGTTTTTTGGTATTTCCAGAATCATATGACCATCCTTATCTGTTTCATTATTATCAACCCCGAAAACCGGCATACAGGTATCGCTCTGCTGCCGGTTTTCTCTATTTCTTCACTGAGTCAAGCGGATAAAAGCATCCGCTTCGCTACGTGGCTCTACACCAAATAACTGCTCCGCAGTTTTAATATGCTCTGCCCCAGTAAACCATCTTCTTGGCCGGTTTTCCACAGCATACGCAGACATCACTTAAGTGTTCCTGCTCAAACGGCATACATCTGGATGTAGCCTGAACATCCTCTTTGATCTTGTCTTCACATGCACGGTCACCACACCACATAGCTTTTACAAAGCCAGGTTTATTGTTGATCGTATCCTTAAATTCTTCATAGTTGGTCGCAACATAAGTATGTGTATCTCTGTGAGCACGGGCACGTTCCAGCATATCCTTCTGAATGGTATCCAAGATTTCCTGTGCCTTCTCAGCCAGTTCTTCAAATTTAACAGTATATTTCTCTCTTGTATCACGACGGCAGATCACAGCCTGACCCTGCTCGATATCCTTCGGGCCACACTCGATACGGATCGGAATACCACGCATTTCCTGCTCTGCGAATTTGAATCCCGGGCTCTTGTCTGTGTCGTCTACTTTTACACGGATTCCTGCTGCTTTTAATGCTGCAAACATCTCATCTGCTTTCTCCAGAACGCCTTCTTTTCTCTGCTGAATCGGAATGATAACAGCCTGTGTCGGAGCAATTCTCGGAGGCAGAACCAGACCACTGTTATCACCGTGTACCATGATGATGGCACCGATCATACGTGTAGTCATTCCCCAGGAAGTCTGATGTACATACTGAAGTTTATTTTCTTTATCTGTATACTGGATGCCGAATGCTCTCGCAAATCCGTCACCAAAGTTATGGCTGGTACCGGACTGAAGAGCTTTACCGTCATGCATCAGAGACTCAATCGTATAAGTAGCTTCTGCACCGGAGAATTTCTCTTTATCTGTCTTCTGTCCCTTGATAACCGGGATTGCAAGTACTTCTTCACAGAAGTCTGCATACAGGTTCAGCATCTGAATGGTACGCTCTTCTGCTTCCTCTGCTGTAGCATGAGCAGTATGGCCTTCCTGCCATAAGAACTCACGGGAACGAAGGAACGGACGTGTTGTCTTTTCCCAGCGAACTACAGAACACCACTGATTGTATACTTTCGGCAGGTCTCTGTGAGAATGGATTTCTTTTGCATAGAAATCGCAGAATAATGTCTCAGAAGTCGGACGTACGCACAGACGCTCCTGAAGCGGATCCAGACCACCATGAGTTACCCATGCAACCTCAGGTGCAAATCCTTCTACATGATCTTTCTCTTTCTGAAGAAGAGATTCCGGGATAAAGATCGGCATATATACATTCTGTACGCCTGTTTCTTTAAATCTTCTGTCCAGTTCATGCTGGATGTTCTCCCAGATTGCATATCCTGCAGGTTTGATCGCCATGCAGCCTTTTACACTGGTATATCCGCAAAGTTCAGCTTTCTTTACAACGTCGGTATACCACTGGGCGAAATCGTCTTCCATAGATGTGATGGCTTCTACCAGTTTCTTGTTGTTTGCCATGATTTTTCTCCTTTTTATGTGATTGTGTTGATCCTGACTGAAACAAAAAAACTGCCGGTTTTTATAGAAAAACTTTCAGCTTTCTGTTCTCTTTTACTCAGGATATAGTCGCGGCGGAATGCATTTTCTTCTTATTTTTCTTATTTTCTTCTGTATCACACCAGTGCCATACAAAGACGAAAAAAAGAAGCCCAGCATCCCTCACAAGGGACCGAAAGGCTTCGGCGGTACCACCCTAATTAGCACTGTGCCCAAATGCCTGCACACTGCTCGCTCTTTTTCCGATAACGCAGGAAAAACGCCGTACTTCAATTGTACGGGGCTCCGAGGCCGGTTCCATAACTCACGCACAGAATCCTTCCACCACACGGGATTCCTCTCTGGGATTGCTCCTTATGTACTATTCTCTTCATCGCCGTAAATATTTCGCATTTGGTTTTATTTTATGCGAAATGTCAGGGTGTGTCAAGAGTCAAAATTACGGAAATATTCCGTGCTCTACACCTCAATATGAATATTTCTTCCAGTCCTGCTATATTTATAATAGCGTACTCCCGCTGCATCCAGCATTCTCTTCGACGCGATCACTGCCGGAGTATCTGCATACTTGTCACAGTCATACACAATCGTCTTAATTCCAGCCTGAATAATTGCCTTGGCACACTCATTACATGGAAAAAGAGAAACATACAGCTTCGCACCCTCCAGACTTCCCCCTCTGTAATTCAGAATCGCATTTAATTCACTGTGTGTCACATAAAAATACTTCGTATGCAGGCTGTCTCCCTCTCTCGCCCACGGAAACTCATCATCGGAGCATCCGGTCGGAAAACCATTATAACCCACAGACAAAATCTTATTATCCTTACTTACAATACAGGCTCCCACCTGAGAGTTCGGATCCTTGGAACGCATTCCTGACATCATGGCAATCCCCATAAAATATTCATCCCAGGACAAATAATCCGTACGCTTACAATTTTTATCCATCATGCATAACCTCCTACTGTCAAAGACAGCCAGCGACTGTACCGAAGAATCGGGGCATCTCCCCACTCAACATCCCAGCCCCTGGCCATCCTTTATCCTTTTATTCTTTATTTCTTACTTCTTATAATTTTTTATTTCTCTCTTATTCTGTCTCCATCTGATTGATTCTTCTGATGTGTCTCTCATCATTGGAGAACGGTGTATTTAAGAATGTATCTACAATCTTCACAGCCAGTCCAGGTCCTACCACTCTTCCCCCAAGTGCCAGAACATTCGCATCATTGTGAAGTCTGGTTGCCTCTGCACTGAAGCAGTCTGTGCAAAGCGCAGCTCTGATTCCTTTAATCTTATTTGCTGTGATGGAAATTCCGATACCTGTTCCACAGATCAGGATTCCCTTCTCACATTCTCCATCAACGATCGCATGAGCAACCTTTTTGGCATATACCGGATAATCTACGGATTCCAGACTGTCACAGCCATAATCCTTATATTCGATTCCCTTCTCATCCAGATATTTTTTAATCTCCAGCTTTAACTCATATCCGCCATGATCGCACCCTAAAGCTATCATTTCCTTTTCCTCCTGAAATTTAAAATTTATTATTCTTCTGCCTGAATAATCTTATGTCCTGCTGCTTTCAGCAGACGATTCATGATTGCCTGTCCCATCCTTGGTGTATAAAATGCCTCTGAGTAAATAGATTTAACCGCGCTCTGGTCAAAATCCCTTAACACTTCATACAGATGATGCGCAATACTCTCTTCTTCTTTTCTGCTTCCGATACTTACTACCAGACCCTCCGGATACCTGTCCTTCGTCTCATCCGTAGCAATAATACCAACCTGCTCACCACGCGCCTTCGCCTCTGCTGCAAGCTGATTAATCTTAGCAACCACAGCTTCCTCTGAACCTTCCACAATAGCCAGATCCGCCTTCGGTGCGTAATGACGATATTTCATGCCAGGTGCTTTCGGGCGAACCTTGCTGTCCGCTGCGATCAGCCCCTTGTCCATTCTTACATCTCCCAAAGTATCCTGCAGCATTTCCAGCGAAATATAACCCGGACGCAGAACCACCGGAACATCCTCTGTAAAATCAACAATCGTAGACTCCAGACCAATCCCCACCTGGCCTCCGTCAATGATCATCTCAATCGCTTCTCCAAGATCCTCCTCTACATGCTGTGCGGTAGTCGGGCTCGGTCTTCCGGAAGTATTTGCACTCGGTGCAGCCACATAACCACCGGCAGCTTTAATAAGCTCCTGCGCAATTTTATCACTCGGGAAACGAACAGCCACACTGTCCAGACCTCCCGTAGTTTCCTTCGGCACCAGATCAGATTTCGGAAGGATCATAGTCAGCGGACCCGGCCAGTATTTCTCAGCCAGAATCTTAGCCTTCTCCGGAACCTCTGCTACAATTGGAGCCAGCTTGTCAAACTCTGCAATATGCACGATCAGAGGATTATCTGACGGTCTGCCCTTTGCAGCATAAATCTTCATAGATGCCTGCGGATTCAACGCATCTCCCCCAAGACCATAAACTGTCTCCGTAGGAAACGCAACCAAACCACCCTGTTTCAGTATCTCTCCACCACGACGGATTGCTTCCATATTAAGGTTGTCCGCTGTCATGGATACAACTTCTGCTTTCATTTTATTCCTGCTTTCTTTTCGTTTCTTTAATTTCTTTCGTTTGTTGCTTTATTTTTTATGATTCCACAATTGCTATTGTACACGATTTTTCTGCTTTTGTCTCTATCATTTATTCAGCTTTTACAAAACCCTCAGGCAAGTCCCATACTTTTCTTTCTGTCCGTTATTGTACGGTTATCTTTATTTTCTGTATAATATTATTACAACTTACTGAAATAATAGCTGTACCTTTGCGTTTGGCAACTATTTTCCCATTCGCATTTACTGTAACGCATTTCGCATCAGAACTCTTAAATACAGCTTTTCCTGCCGGAACTGCTGAATAAGAAATCGTATAACTCTGACCTTTTTTCAGAGCAACTGTTTTTTTCTTCACTGTTAAAGCCGGCTTTTTAACCGTAACCTTACAAGATGCACTTTTATTTCCAAGCGTGACTGTCACATAAGCTGTACCAGACTTCTTCGCAACAATCTTCCCACTTGTATTGACCTGAACAACACCGATATCCGAACTGGTCCAGGTCGGGGTAGATGTGCTACCGCTAACTACAGCTTTTAAAGTGGCTGTGTTTTTTCCCTTCATTGTATACAGCATGAGTTTCGTCTTATTTAATTTTACAGAAATGTCCTTAACCGGAACAAAATTAAGCCCAACCGCTTTTGCTACTGTTTCTGCATTACTGCCTTTGACTCCATAAATAGTATGAAGGGCTTCTGCTCCAGAAAAGGCCTCGTTATCGACTATAGTATAAGAAGGAATGCGCAATGTTTCCAATTGGGTTGTACCTTCAAAAACTAAATATGATATTTTTGACAATTTTTCACCTAAAACTACACTTTTTAATGAAGTACATCTTTCAAATGTGCAATGCGGAAGATTGGAGGCAAACCATTTAACCTTTTGAAGATTAGTACAGTCTTCAAAAATACGCTCTCCACATTGTTCAACGGAATCTGGTATTTCAATGTCAACAATACCAGAACCAATAAACGCTATAAAATCAATACGAGTAATACTTTTGGGAAGTGTAATATGTTTCAAGGATTTGCAATCTTCAAATGTTGCAAAAGCTATTACTTTCGTTCCCTGCGGAAATACTACCGTTTCTAAATTTACACATTTTGAAAAAGTTCCACCGGAGCTTTCTACAATTCCCTTTTTAAAAATAACAGATTTCAACGAAGTACAATTTGCAAAGCATCTAAATCCTAATGAATTGACACTTGGACAAATTATATTCTTCAGACTTGAACACCCCTGAAACGCTCCCTGTCCTATTCCTTTTATTTTTCTAGAAAAAGTAAATTCTTTTAAACTGCTGCATCCAGCAAACATTTCCTCAGATATAGACGTAATATCTGTTGGGAAATGCACATTTTGCAAATTCTCGCAGCCTTTAAAAACACCCTGCCCCATTTTTTTTACCGTATCAGGCAAAACAACTGAATTAATATAGTTATTGTTATAAAAAGCTCCATTCTCTATTTCTACTAATGGCTTTCCACCAAGTACTGACGGAACAATAATATCCAAACTGTTTCCCGTATATTTTACCAATGTAGCTTTTCCAAACTCAACAGTATAGGTATAATCCCCATCCTGATACTTATTCTCTGCCTGAACTGCTGTACAAGCAACAAATACGCTGGTAATTATTGTAGCAAATAATAAAATATTCTTTATGATCCTTTTCATACGCGTTTTTTCCCCTTTCTGTCAGAAGCTTCCTTTCTCATTGCTTTTTCATCCTCCTTAATCATAAAATAGCCCCATAAAGCATTTTATAAGACTCTTTTATGATAACATAACATTATAGAAAAAGCACAGTAAAAGCCCAAAATAAAACTAAAAATTAATAAGTTTTATAATTATTTCCAATAATTATTATCCATGTGTACACTACTTCTCTTCTTCCAATATCAGCCCGGAAAAATAGTTCCTTTTGTGTGCATTTGCAGGGGTCTTAGATATTCTTAGTCAGCAGAAATCTGCGTTATGAGAAAACAGAGACACTGTCTGAGCCGAAGGCGAGTTTGGCTCTGTTTTCTCATGGTTTTAGCAGATTTCTGGTGGCTTAGAATATCTTAGGCCCCGAAACCGCACACAAAAGGAACTATTTTTCCGGGCGTCACCCTTCGATAAGCCTCCCCTTCCTGGACCTCAAAAACGGCAATCATGCTCTTTTCGCACGATTGCCGCTTTTATCATTTTTATTGTTTTTATTTTCCTAAATCCAGGCTCCCTGTCAACTTCCAAAATTCCCGAAGCTACTCCGAAACCTCCAAAATATAAGTCTCCGACCTCTCATCCCGGAACACCACCGTCCCAATCGAATTCAAAGTCTCCTCATTTAATCGCTCCCCATACTTTTCCCGCTCTTTCGAACCAACAAAAATATAAGAAACCCCATACTTCTCCACCAGCTCCTTCACATACTCCACATCCGAAGAAGTATAAATACTCTCAACATCCGCCCTCTTCTGATTCAGATCCGCTGTATCATCTCTCCAGAGCCACTCATGAACATACCATCCAGCAGAGTCGGCAGTCCCGTCATAGCTGAAACACGCTCATACCCGGTATAACTGTCCCCATTCGCTTCCAGCACAACCGGCGAGCCCTTCACATTCTCCTTCAGCCACTGAATACCGCCAACATCCTCCGCAAAATCATTCTCCAGAAAAGAAGTCGCATTCAGTCCTTTATAATCAGAGACTTTCCACACATCCCCAAACCACGAATGCACACTAATCCCAAGATATCCAAACGTCCAGCACAGCAACACCAGACCAATCACCGACACAACCTTAAACACCTTCTCACGCGCAGTAACAATCATCCGGAAAATCCCATAACCCATAGTCATCCCGAACAACATATACGCCTGATAAGTCAGCTTAAACATCGTATTCGCCCTGGCATGGCCATTCTCATAGATATCTCTTACATAAACAAACTCCGGAATCGCGATCAGCCCGATTGCACAAAGCCCCATAACAACCACAAAAAGATCCGGCACCGAAACCGCCTTCATCAGCCGATACAGACTCATCTTCTGACCGCCACGGACCTTCACCTTTTCCCAGACAATACATCCAATCAGCATCACCGTCAAAACCACCGGAAGTCCCCACAAAATCGACAACTGATGAATCATCGAATGATACTGCGCAATTCCCACTCCCTTAAACATACTGTCAAACTGGAGAGTAAACGGCAGCGAAACCACATAAAAAATGATCACGATCTCCACCGCCTGCGCCGCAGTCACCGCCAGTATCCGCTTCACTTTCCCTTCAAACTGAACAACATTGGCAAACAAAATCACTCCGCCGGTCACAACAAAATAAATCAGAAAATCCCAGTAATTCGTAAACCGGAACATCCCAATCATAACCGCAGCCAGCAGAATATGCGGCATCAAAAGCTGCTTTTTCCAGAATTCCTTCCTTCCCGGTCTTCCAATCACCGCCTCACGCATACGCACATTACGCATCCACGCATAAAGCAGTCCCACCAGAAGCAGCACAAACATCACATTCACCACATGCGCATGCAGATCCCCGAGAACAAAAGAATAACACGGAAACTCATGAATCGTCTTATCCGGCACATCCGGATTATATCCAATGTAACGCGTTGCATCCGGGAACCAGTAGCTGTCCACTTCCTTTCCCTGAAGCTTCTGAATCCACGGAATAATCTTACTGTAGACCACATAATGCATATTTCCCGCAATCGAAACCGCAAGTCCCGCTGTCAATCCCGCTGCCACCGGCACAAAACTCCGCCATCCTCTCACTTTCTCCACCTGATTTACAGCCGACTTTCCAAAAGTCCCCTCTGCCAGCCCTTTTTTCCCGCAGTCTCTCAGCCTGTCCACAGACATCTGATAGACCAGCGAAAACGGAAGACTAAACGCAAACGCCGCCACAAACGTACGCATCAGATTATAAGTCAGCTCCACCTTACTTCCGGACAATTTCGTCAGAAACACCGCAAAATACTGACCACCATAATAATAATTGATCGTACCTTCCGAATACCACAGATCCCTCGCCGGAAGAGTCGTACTCCGCATCATGGCTTCCATAAAACCATAATCCATAAACTTCTCCGTACCATACGCCTGCGGCCGGAATCCTGCAAAATACGTCCACATCAGGAAAAATACAAAAAACAGAACTTCTTCCCAGAAAACCAGATTCCCCTTACCAGCCGGAAGACAGTCAATCCCCTTCTTCAACTGAAAATGAAACAAAACTCCACAACCAGCCGCGCACACCACACATACACCAATACACGCAGCCGCCGTAAATGGCAGAATCTTCACAGATACCAGCAGCCAGGTCAAAAGCCCCGTAACCGCAACTGCCAGTACCTTTGAAAACATCCATCCCTTATCCTCAAACCCTGCAAACAGTCTCCCTGTCACAGGCATCGCCACCATTCCCATCAGGAAAGCCAGCAGCCACCACGTCCAGAATGTCCACACATCCCCTTTCAGCAGAAACGCTGACGCTCCCACAAGAACCATAGCCAGAAGCACTCTCGGTGCCCATTTCTTCATCTGTAATCTCCTCCTCACCTGCTTATTTTTTATTTTCTCATCTTTATTTTCTCAAATTAATACGATTCACCTAAAGCTGCCTCGCACAACCCAAAACTTAACAACTCAAAAACAAATATTTCATTCCGTTGTCTTATAAATCCGAATCCGTCCATCCCCGGTCTCATAAACCATCTCATAGACATCCGCGATCACATCTTCCCTGCACTGCTGCTGTTCAAACTCAGAGCCTTCCTCAAACAGAATATAAGTAATCTTCTCCCGTTTCACCACATCTTTCAGTTCTTCCCTGTCAGATGTCGTATAAATCGTCACCGCCTGCGCCGCACGATAATTCGTATCATACCCTGCTGACCACGCATAATACGGCCATCCACAATACAGCATCGCACCGGACATGGTAACCTCATTCATACTGTACTCAGGAGTCAGAATCAGATCATTCTTTTCCAGATGAGCCTCCAGCCACTGTGTCAGCTCACTCTCCATATTTACAGTCACTCTTCTGCCGGGACCATTTCCCTTCACGATCACCACAAAATCATAAATTCCTGTAGCAGTCAGGCATACAGTCAGCACAATTGCCAGAAATTTTCTTCCCAGACGCAAAGCAACAGCAGATGATTTCTGATCTGTTTTCCCGGAAGTTCCATTTCTTTCGCCAGACTCATCCGCCTGCGGTTTATACAGCCCCGCTCTGCGCAGACCGCCACTTCCCCACAGGGCACACACCGCCCACGCCCAGAACACCGCCAGATACGCATACGAAACCATAATATACTTATGATTCACATTAATATCCGGTGTCATCAGCAAAGTAAACGCAAAGAATGTCGGAAACAGAAATCCCAGCATGATCATCCTCTCCCGTCTTTTCAGGAAAACAGCCAGCACCACCAGTCCAAGGAAAAAGACTCCACTCACCCAGAATAAATACTTTATCACTCCCCAGAGCGTCTTATCCTCTGCCAGAAATCCCAGATAAATCTGAGGACTCATGGCACTTCCTGAAATAAAAATCTTCGTCTGAAGAAACGAAAAGAAAATCGTCACACCAGCCATGAGCGCATAGTCCAGCTTGCCATCCGAAAAAACAGCAAATCCACACAAAATCAGCAAGCCGCCGATCACTGCCGCACCATTCCAGAATGCACACAGTCCCAGAAAAAGTCCCATCAGTAACGCCTGTTCCAGATTTCTGCTCTTCCACGCTTCTTTTGAAAACAGCCGTCCACGTATCCAGACAATTCCTCGTTCCTCATGCGCATTCCCGCTTCCAGCCAATCCATAAAAAGATAAAGTGCGAGTGTCACCATCAACAGACCAAACGCAAGATGTCTCTGATTTAAATACACATTAAAATTCCAAAGCCCCCAGTTCTCATTTGTCGTATAACCAATAAAAGACTCATTTTCTGAGAGCGTAGAAAGCAGATCACCACTCTGGATATGTTCCCACACAAACCGGAAAAAAGCATTTCCACTTCTGAAAAAGAAAAACACCAGCGTCAGAACACCACAGCACATTTTCCCTGTGATCCGCAGTGCCAGCTCATATAAAAGCATCAGAAATCCAAGCAATGCTCCGATGCTCACAATATTATAGGCAAAATCCAGCCGCATCCCCAGATACTCCAGATTTCCTGCAAGAAACTGGAACATAAAATGATATTTCACATCTGCACCACCATAATGCGGATACTGTGTCGGGAAATTATTACCCGCAGAAAAAGACCGCATCATAGCAGTGTGTGGCGCATAATCACCATACACCGTCACTCCGGAATATAAAATTCCATCTTTCATATAAAAGACATAGAACATCATATATGTAATAAACGCCAGCAGAAAAGCAAACACAACAGCTTCCTTCCGGAATCTTTTCTTATCCGCGATCCAGTCATTCCAGAACTTCATCTGAATCCTGTCATTTTTATCTTTATTTTGGCTTTTATTTTTACTTTCATTTTTATATTTCCGAATAAACATCAGAAGCAGAATAATCACGCTCCCGATCATCCCGGCTGCATTTCCATATAAGAGAGGATTTTTTATTCCTCCCACCACGCTTGCAAACCACGAAACAATATAGACGATCCAGGTAAGCACCAGCATTCCCACGCCAAAGGATGCCGGTAAAATCAGCCAGATCCGGTTAGCGGCATATCCTGCATGATTATTTTTCTCAGTAAGTATCTTTGAACCTTCATATCCCAGCATAACCGCCAGGAACAGGTAAATCATTCCAAGCATATCTTCCCCCTGTATATTTTCATAAGTAAATGACAGTTAACTTTCCGCCAAATCCCTATCAGTATAACAAAAATCCAGTTTCATTAAAAGTAAGTTCACACAAAATAAATATTTTTGAGGTGTTATTTGATATCCTGCTGCTCCAGATAAGTACAGATTCCCTCAGCCACTGCTTCCGCCACCTTCTGTTGATATTCCTCTGTCTGGAGAAGTTCTGCTTCCTGTGGGTTTGTGAGAAATCCACACTCCACAATGTTCAGAACACTTTCGCTTCGCTTCAGCAGATAATAAGTTTTATTTCCCTTTGCCTCTCTGGGACGCTTCACTTCCAGACGGGTATTCAGTTCTGTCTGAATCAGCTCTGCCATCTTTTTCCCCTGCAAAGAATCTTCATAATAAAATACCTGTGGTCCATACACAGCAGAATCCTGATAACTGTTCTGATGAATACTCACACACAGAACAGGTTTACATTCTTTGATCAGAGCGATCCTTCTCTGCATATCCTGCGCCTTCTGGTTTCTGCTGTCCTGATCGTAAAGTCCCTCATCCTGCTCCCGCGTCATGATCACTGTAAAACCCTTCTTCTCCAGAACGTCCCTTACTTTCAAAGCAATTTCCAGATTGATTCCTTTTTCTTCCAGACCGCCCACTCCGATCATTCCGGGATCTGCACCGCCATGCCCTACATCCACCAGAATCGTCCGCAAATTTTCACTCTGATACTTCTTGTTCCCGGTATTGCTGCTCATTGTCCCGGCTACCTGTGCAGCCTCTCTTGACAGAAAGAAAAAACTGACCAGAAGCAGACACGCCATAAGAATCTCCATTCCATACTTTTTCAAATAAAAAACACCTCCCGGCATATTTACAGCCATCAGAAAATCTTCTTCCCCTGATCTGCTATTTTAATATATGTCTCGGAAAGTGTTTTTATTGCCAGTTCTTATCTTCTGGTTCTTTTCATATCAGGTCGGAGACAAACTCCTTTTTGTCTCCAGCCTCATATCATTTCATTGATTCTTATTCGCATTCATTCTTATTCACATTAATTCAGATTCTCTGAGATTACCTGCCAGATGCCGCTGTTTTCAAATCCAAGCTTCCATGCGGAAACACCTGCAAGGCCATATTTGGATACCAGTTTCACCTTTTCTGCGATGGACTGGGAATCTTCCAGCCAGATCTGATAGCTGGAATTGTCAATATCATAACTGCCATAATTCTGGGAAGTCGTTTTGTCCCAGTAAGTCTCTACATTATTCTCGGAGATCACCTGCTGCGCCTGATCCATACCGATCGCCTCACTGGTCACATTGCCGCCAGTCGTTCTCCACAGTCTGGTGTAAAACGGCACCGCATTGATCACACGGGCCGCCGGAACTTCATCCAGTGTATCCACAATTCCCTGTTCAACCCACGGAAGTGAGGCAACAGAACCGGTCTCTGAACCAACATAATGTTCATCATATCCCATAATGATCACATAATCTACTACTTTTCCCTGTTCTGCACGGTCATAATGGCTGGTAAAATCCTCCGGTACCGGGTTGTCTACAGAAAGCACCAGATTATTCTTATGACACTCAATGGAAAGCTCTCTTAAAAATTCCAGGAAATGGATTCCCACATCTTCACTCAGGGACTCAAAATCCACATTGATACCGTCCATTCCCACATTCAGAGCAGCCTGCACAAGCTGACTGATCATGTTCTGTCTCGCCGCAGTGCTGGAAAGCGTTTCCGTTGTGCTGACATCCTGGGTAAAGTTATCAATAAGTCCCCAGACTTTCAGACCCTTCTCATGTGCCTGTGAAACATAATCCGCACTGGCAATGTTTGAAATATTTCCGGAAGTATCTGCAATATAAAACCAGGTTGGAGAAATGACATTGACTCCTGTCATATTGGCAGTTGCATCTGCAAAGTATGCATTGGCATCTGTGGATGTCACCTGATGCCATACCATGTTTACCGGCTGATCCATGGTCAGATATGTATACTGTTCACCGGCAAAATTTCTCTCAAAGACTGCATCTGCCGGATCTCCCACTTTACTTTTTTCCACATATCCGATAAATCCGTCATCTGTAGATACTTTATCCCAGTTATCCAGTTCTTCAACCAGTCGAAGCTCCGTTCCCTTTTGTACCGTAGTAAGAACCGGTGACTTAATTCCGCCCTGATAACGCACATAAGTATTTTTCTTCACTTTAACTGTTTTTACATTGTCAAACTGATACTGAATGTCGACACGGTATGGGTTCTGAAGGATATAGGCATCCATATCTGTATACTGCTGTACAAAAGAAAGATTCAGATACACAGTGCCGTCTTTCAGCCAGACCTGATCGCCTGCCTCTGATGCCGCAGCCGTGGATGTCAGCTCAGAAGGAGTCGCGTAAAGAATCTGCTGGTTTGCAGAATCCCAGTAATATCTCTGATTCAGATACGTGTTGACCACATCCAGCGGCAGATAAACCTTCTCGCCTACGATAAGTGCTCTCGTCTCCAGCTTCTCATCCCCCAGGATCAAAGCTGCCTCACCATCTGCAAGTTCTCCATAATACTCGCTCAGGTCCATCGTCTGCCGGGTGGGAATTCGTTTCATGACGACATGTGTAACGATCCCGATCACCGCAACCAGAAGGATCAGAACAATCACCGCTGCTGCCGGCTTATATTTTTTGCTCATAATTTTCTTCCTTTCGGTATCATTCGTTAATGATGCTTCTATATACACCTGGTGACTGCTGTTCCCGCCATGCACAGGAATGCCTGATGAAAGCAGTAACCAAGTTGAGAATATTATATCATAGATTATATTTTGATTGTATTATAAAAATAGTGTTTTCCTATTTTTTTATATTTTCAGGCTGTCACGGGGCATAATGGACATCAGGGGATATTTCCATGAATTTTTCCGGACAGCCTGTTTTTTCTTTTGTCTTTCAGATTTCATTTATCTTTACGTGACAGCATCTTTCTCTCATCGCTTACTTTCTTCTCTGATCGCTTACTTTCTTCTCTGATCTTCCCGCATTTTTCCCTCTCTTTTATCTCTTTTATCTCTTTTACCTCTTCTGTCCTTTTATTTTTCTCTGATAAAATCGAAGTCTACCCGGGCGATCCGTCCTTTTTCATCTTCCACGTAATCCCGCATATAACCACCATCTTCTGCAATCTGACAGGCTTTTGCAATGTTTTTCGGAGTACTGGGTTTTCCGTCAAGATAGAGAGAAATTCCCTGTGAGCGGTACTCTTTCAGCTCCTTTTCGAGTGGCTTACGCAGTTCTTTTTTTCTGACCCGTGATATATTTTCCGTACGTCGTCCTCCTTTCTCTGACAAAATCTGATTTCAGAAAGCACCCGCAGGTTTCCCGGAAAAAAATCTCGCGGAATTTCCAAATTCTTATCGTGCAAACACGAACGAATTTTTGTCTTTTAATTCTGGTATCATATAAATTTTGTAACTGGAATTTTACCGTACACTGCCGCGGCCGGAACGCCGCATGAAAAAGAATGGCAATGAGGATGTGAAACAACAGACGGCTGGCTGTCATGTTACTGTGAACAGAAAAAACAATAACGTTCTGGTTGATATTTAACCGTAAAATAAATGCTTGTATCCGCTGAGATTATTTCTCCTGTTTTTCATTATACTTATTTTTTATACAACCGCAAGAGTTTTCAGCAATTTGTTTAATTTTTTCGATTTTCTTTCCAAAATTTTTATAAATTGGTATCCCACTCATCTTTACATTTTGCATTCCCGTGTTATATAATATAGTGTATAAAATTGTATGTAAATAATCTAATATACATCAATAAACTGATAATATGAACATAACCCAGAACAGGATGTGAGATATATATGAAAATAGAGAAAATCAATGAAAATCAGATTCGATGCACTTTAACAAAAGAAGATCTGGACAGTCATCAGATCCGTATCAGTGAGCTTGCATATGGCACAGAGAAGGCAAAGAAACTTTTCCGTGATATGATGCAGCAGGCACAGATACAGTTTGGATTTGAGGCTGATAATATTCCACTGATGATCGAGGCGATTCCTGTCAGTCCTGAGAGTATTATCCTCATCATCACCAAAGTCGAAGACCCGGAGGAACTGGACACCCGTTTCTCCAAATTTGCTCCGTTCCGCGGGAAAGAGCAGACCGATACACTCCAGCTTGACGGCGCAGACAACATTATCGATATTTTCCAGAAACTCTGCGAGGCCAAACTGAAGAGTTCACAGAAAAAAGAAAAAGCACCGTCTTCTGACAATGCTCAGAAAAACACTGCTGATTCCGAAACAGTGCCTGACGTAAATCTTATCCGTCTCTATGAATTTGAAACACTGGATGATGTCATCGATGCCTCTCATGGATTAAACGGATATTTCCAGGGTGCCAACACCTTATATAAAGATTCTTCTGACGATACTTACAAGCTGGTTATCCACCAGTCTTCCTGCACCGCAGAAGAGTTTAACAAAGTCTGCAATATTCTTACCGAATACGGAAGAGGCAGAGCCTTCACTCTTTCCGGCGAAGCATACCTGAAAGAACACGGTGAAGTAATTTCTCAGTCTGCTCTTCAGCAGCTTACTCAGTTGTAAGAAATACCTGGGATATAAAAACATATAAAGCGACACATACACTCATTAAAAGACATATATATAAAAATGAAAGCTGCCGGTTCATTCTAAATGATCAGGCAGCTTTCATTTTATACACTTACCACAGCTTCGCTGTAGTTTTTACGTTTCTATAAATCTTATAGATTTCGCATCTCTTATTGTTTGTTACTGTTTACCCTGTTCCCGGTAACATCCCACAGGATATTACCAGCGCTCAGTAACTGCTGTTTTCTATTATTCTCCAAGGAAATCGTTGATCTGCTGAACCAGAAGGTCAGCATCCATTCCATGAACCATAGCAGCTTCTTCCAGAGATTCCATCTGAGAAGACGGGCATCCAAGGCAATGCATTCCAGCTCTCATAAGAATTGGTGCAATATTAGGGTCAATCTGAAGAAGCTGACCGATCAGCATATCTTTTGATACTTTAGCCATTGTATATTTCCTCCTTATTTTTTACTGAGTTTATGGGCTGTTGCCACTGTCGCTATTATAATACTATTTTACTCAGGAATCAACATTTTATTTATATTACTGTCCACTCCATGCCTGGTAAGTTACTGTTCCCTCCGTTCTCAGTAATACACTTCGCAGGGTGCTGCCATTGAACATTTTTTATCGTTCTTCCCTGAAATACGGAAGTCCCAGCGCAGCAGGCGGCTGATGCTCTTTCTTCTTTCGGAAGCTGGTAAATACCAGTACGATAATGGTTACTACATAAGGCAGAGCCTTAAATACTTCCTGCATGCTTCGTCCCAGTCCCGGAATATACAGATACAGGATATAAAGTGCTCCGAAAAGGAAGGCTCCCCAGATGGCATTCAACGGTTTCCACAGTGCAAAAATAACCAGTGCCACTGCCAGCCATCCACGGTCACCAAATCCATTGTCAGTCCAGGTTCCGCCGGAATATTCCATAACGAAATATAATCCGCCCAGCCCTGCAAGACCTGCCCCGATGCAGGTAGAAAGATATTTATATTTGATAACATTGATACCTGCCGCATCTGCGGTTCCCGGGTTCTCTCCGATCGCACGAAGGCTCAGACCTGCTCTTGTCTTAAACAGGAAATAAGATAATACTACCGCTGCAATGATACACAGGTATGTCATAAATCCATAGTGGAAGAAAATACTTCCGATCACCGGAATCTTCGACAGTCCCGGAATCTTGGCTGTATAGGCACTTCCTGTTACTTTTACAGAAATCTGACCGACACCACCTGCAAGTTTGGAAATGGAACCACCGAAGAAGTTACCAAATCCGGTACCAAAGATTGTGAGGGCAAGACCGGTTACGTTCTGGTTTACACGCAGGGTAATGGTCAGGATACTGTAGATCAGACCGCCGATTGCCGCACATGCAAAGGCACACAAAAAGGAAATCAGCACACCCACCAATGCATTGGGATTCGGATTGTCTTTCTCATAAAGGAAAGCTCCCATCAGGCCGGAAATGCCTCCCATATACATGATTCCCGGAATACCAAGGTTCAGGTTTCCGGATTTCTCTGTCATAATCTCACCAAGCGCACCATACAGAATACAGATGCCCTGGACAATTGCTTTTTGAATAAAAATGGTCAGTACACTCATTGCATCCACCTCCTATTTCTTCGCACGCTTTACTCTGTAGTTGATAAAGAATTCTGCACCGATCAGGAAAAACAGAATGATACCCAGCAGAACATCAGAAGCATTTTCATTCAGTCCGTACTGTGTCGCGATCTGTACCGCTCCCTGTTCCATAAATACGATGCCAAAGGAAACAGCAACCATGATAAAGGTGTTAAACTTAGAAAGCCATGCAACGATAATGGCTGTAAAACCACGTCCGCCTGCTGTTGCAGTGGAGATCGTATGGCTGGCTCCGCTGACAATAACGAAACCTGCGATACCGCAGATCGCACCTGAGATTGCATGGTACGCACGATAACTTTCTTTACCTGGATTCCTGCATATTTTGCAGTGTTTTCACTCTCACCGACAACGGCGATCTCATAACCCTGTTTGCAGTATTTCAGATAAATAAACATTCCCACAGTCAGGATCAGGACAATCACAACATTCCATCCGTATTTCTGTCCGAAAAGTTCCGGAAGCCATCCGGCTTTTGTCGCCTGATTAATGATCCCAACCGTATTGGAACCTTTCGGGTTTTCCCAGAATACGATGCAGTAAGTGACAACCTGCATGGCAACATAGTTGAGCATTAGGGTAAACAGTGTCTCATTGGTGTTCCAGTGTGCCTTAAAGACTGCCGGGATCATTCCCCAGATCATGCCGCCGACGGCACTGGCAATAAACATCACGAGCAGAAGCAGCGCTGTCGGCATTTTGTCACCTGCGTAGATCATCACTGCTGCGGAACATGCTCCGCCGATCAGGATCTGACCCTCTGCTCCGATATTCCAGAACTTCATCTTAAATGCCGGAGCCAGGCCAATGGAAATACACAGAAGTACCATGGTATCTCGAATGGTCTGCCACATACGTCTCTCAGAACCCATGGCTCCATCCCAGATTGCCTTATATACATCCACCGGATTCATTTTTACAAGAGCCACGATTACGGCACCACACACGATCAGCGCAAGGATCAGTGCGATAAAGCGGATCAGAAGACGTTCCTGCCATCCGGCCTTGTTTCTTCTTTTGCTTACCTGCAGAAAAGGTTCTTTCTTCATGATACATCCCCTCCTTTTTCATGCTTCGTCATAAGCAGTCCGATTTCTTCCTTGGTTGCTGTTCTTCCGTCTGCAATTCCGGTAATTTTTCCTCCACAGAATACGGCAATCCTGTCGCAGAGTTCCAGTACCACATCCAGATCTTCAATTACGCAGACAACAGCAACTCCTTTTTCTTTCTGCTCGTTCAGGAGCCTGTAAATAACATGAGAAGTATTGATATCCACTCCTCGGGTCGGGAATGCAACCAGAAGTACTTTCGGGTTCTGTGCGATCTCACGGCCGACCAGAACTTTCTGAACATTTCCACCGGACATCTGACGGACCGGTGCGGAGATGCTTGGAGTCATAACTTCCAGTTGTTCCTTAATCTTCAGTGCAAGAGCTTTCGGCCCTTTTCGATCCAGGAAAGGGCCTTTTCCATTACGGTAGCTTCGCAGCATCATGTTGTCAGTCATATCCATATCTCCCACAAGTCCCATACCGATACGATCCTCCGGGACAAAGGCGAGACTGATTCCTGCCTTATTGATGGAAATGGAATCCATACCACAAAGTTCCCTGCTGTTTCCCTGATCATCCAGCAGACAGATAGAACCGCTTTCCACTTCCTGCAATCCGGCGATCGCTTCCAGAAATTCCTTCTGACCGCTTCCGGAAATACCCGCGATACCAAGAATTTCACCGGTATTTACAGTCAGGTCTACTTCATCCAGTGTTTTGACATTTTCTTTATTTCTGCAGTTCAGATTTTTGACGATCAGTCGTTTCTTTACATTTTTCGGCTCCAGACGACGGATATTCAGGTCTACTCTGGAACCTACCATCATTTCAGAAAGACTCTGCACATTTGCCTGTGCTGTCTCTACGGTATCTATGTACTTTCCTTTTCTGAGGATTGCCACACGGTCAGACAATGCCAGTACTTCCTGAAGTTTATGCGTGATGATCATAATCGAACATCCGTCTTTACGCATATTTCTGAGAATATCAAACAGACGGTCTGCTTCCTGCGGAGTCAGAACTGCTGTCGGCTCATCCAGAATCAGGATTCTGGCACCACGGTACAGCATCTTGATGATCTCCACGGTCTGCTTCTGCGAAACAGACATCTCATAAATTTTCTGTGACAGGTTCAGTTCAAATCCATATTTATCCACCAGCTTCTGGATATCCGCTGTGATTTTCTTCATATCCAGTCTGCCTTTGCCCGGAAGCCCCAGCACGATATTCTCTGCTGCTGTCAGTACATCTACCAGTTTGAAATGCTGATGTACCATACCGATTCCCAGTTCATAGGAATCTTTTGGTGAACGGATCGTTACTTCCTTTCCATCCACAAAAATGTGTCCTTCATCCGGATAATAGATTCCATAGATCATATTCATCAGAGTGGTCTTGCCGCTTCCGTTCTCTCCGAGAATTGCAAGAATCTCTGATTTTCTCAGTGTGAGATTCACATGGTCGTTGGCCTGAACCGACCCGAAACGCTTGGAAATGTCTCTAAGTTCCAGTGCATAATTTTCTCCCACTACTTATCCCTCCTTTTTTCTGTTCTCTGCTTCTGTATTATGGAGCAAAAAAAAGACAGAGCTGCCGACCAGCAGCTCCGCCCGTTTCGTTTCTTATTCTGTAATAGATGTGATTCCGTCGATTGCTACATCGAATGCAGGTGCAGAACCGTATTCAGATTCATGGAAGTATCCGTCAGAAACATATTCTGTTCCGTCTTTTTCATAAGTGGTAAGTTCTTCGCCATCTACTGTGAATGTAGAGGTATCAAATACATGAAGGGAACCATCGCTTAAAGCATCTTCTACTTCTTTTACTTTCTCTTCTGTACCTTCTGCCACAACTTTGTCATTGAGAGGTGTGATCTTGTCAGCACCTTCTGCGAAACCTTTACACCAGTCTGTGTCAATTGCTGTACCGTCAAGCATGCACTGTACTGCGTATGTATAATATACACCCCAGTCCATGGATGCAGATGTAAGTGCTGTGTTCGGTGCTACAGATGTCATATCAATGTTGTAACCTACACACGGAACGCCTGCTGCTTCACATGCTGTAGGAGCACCTGTGGTATCAGCATGCTGGCTGATCAGTACACAGCCGTCAGAAATCAGGGCATCTGCACATTCTTTTTCAAGGTCAAAACTTGCCCAGCTGTTTGTATATTTTACTTCCATAGTTACGGATGGGCATACGCTCTTTGCGCCAAGGTAGAAGGAAGTATAACCGGAGATAACCTCTGCATATGGGAATGCACCTACATAACCGATCTTGCAGGCATCTTCTTTTACTGTGCCGTCTTCGATCATCTCATTCAGTTTCAGACCTGCTACCACACCGGATACATAACGTGCTTCGTAAATGTTGGTGAAGTAGTTGTGCATATTGGAAAGTCCGCTGGATGCAGCCTGTGTTCCGGTTGCATGGCAGAACTGTACGTCCGGATACTCTCCTGCTGCTTCAAGGATATAAGTTTCATGTCCAAAGCTGTTTGCAAAAATAATCTGGCATCCCTGGTCTGCAAGGTCTGCTGCTGCATCGTAACATCCCTCGTCTTCACCGATTAATGTTTTTTCAATTACCTGAGAATCATCCAGTCCCAGATTCTCTACCATCTCGTCGATACCTGCCATATGTGCTGCAGTGTATCCTTCATTCTCATCTCCGATATAGATCGCACCAATCTTCAGATCCTCTTTCGCGATTCCTGCGCCGCCTTCGCTGTCATCACTCGCCATGACCGGTGCGCTCATGGAAACTGCCATTACTGCTGCAAGTCCGATTGCCAATGCTTTTTTCATTCTTCTTTCCTCCATTCTTCTTTTTTTGTGGTTGCTGTTCACTTCAGGATCAGTAATCACACTTCGCGGGATACTGTCAGTGAACAGTAACTTTCTGTCGTCTCAGTGACCCACATCTCTGAACAAAAGAGGCACAACACGGTGGGTTATGCCTCTTTGCAAGTACCTTTACTATACAATTCTCAGATTGAATTGTCAATAAATTCAGAAAAAACGTACTATTTTTTTGACAGTCTTACTTTTTTTGTATATTCATTGAACTATTGTCACTATAAATGACGGAAAGTCAAAGTGAGATAAAACTAACTTGATATTATTTTATTATTGTACCTGATTTTATACTTGTAATTCTGACAAATATATATTAGAATATCCATATAACCCAGCGAGGGAACAAAAACGTTAAATTTTAAGGAGGATTATAACTATGGCATATGTAATTTCAGACGAATGTGTAAGCTGTGGAACATGTGAAAGCGAATGTCCGGCAGAAGCTATCTCTCAGGGAGACGAGCATTTCGTAATCGACGCTGACGCTTGCTTAGACTGTGGAACATGCGCTGATGCCTGTCCAACAGAAGCTATTCATCCAGCAGAATAATTTTGAATTTTAAAACAGCCATACTTCTTTTATAATAAGAAGTATGGCTGTTTTTTTACTTTTTATACCGTTTTTTTACTTTATATGTTTTTCTTTATTTTCTATGTACCTTTTATATTTTTTCAGATTATAGCAATCCTCGTAAATAATGCATTTAAGACAGTTCAGCAGAGGGTGAAAGACTGGATTAAGATGCGTTATTTTAGAGGATCGCTATAAGTCCAATGAATATGCGCAATTCTGAAACTCAGTATTTTCTTCGTCGTTTCTTATTTTTCTTTTCCAGGGAAGCAGCTGCTTCTTTTCTTGCAAGCTGTCTGCTCCGGATCGCGGCATCCAGGCTGCGGCAGTCATTTTCTCCCTCTTTCTTCATCTGAAGTTCCTGTGTGATCAGTCGTTCCAGAATATTCTGAAATTCCAGAATTTTTTCTTTTTCCATGTCCTGTCCCGTTCCATTTCTCCCTGCATTTTTCCTTATATTTTCTCCGGAATTTCTCATGGCATTTCCTGATTCATTTCTCAGTTGCCATTCTTCCTGTTCATCATTCAGAAGCTTTACTTTATGATCTGTACTGCCCGGAGGTGTCTGGGAAATCTTCGGGATTACCTCTTTGATTGCCCGCAGTGCCAGTCCTCTTTTCTTCAGTTCTTTTATATTTGCCAGAAGCGTAATATCATATCCTGTGTAGTAACGATGTCCCTGCTCATTCCGGCTGATCCGCAGATTCAGTTCATCCTCCCAATACCGAGGACGGATGCCCTCACACCAAGGATCTGTGCCGCCTGAGTTACACTGTATCGCTGCTCCATACTCCCCCTCCTGTTCTGTTTCCAACACTCCTGAAAAAATCTTTGAGGATTGTTATCATTATAAAAAAATACCAGGGAGATTTCAAGAAAATTCATCTGACCTTTTCAGACAGAATATGCACAAATCATATATAACCAGCATATCTATTGATCATCTGTCGATGCTATATTTTATACAAAAAAATAACAGCAGAAGGAAACTTTTATCTTCCTGTCTGCTGCTGTTTTTATCTCTTATATCACTATTTCTTCATATTGACAAACTGTGTATACCTCGGCAGCCATACCAGTTCCACGGTACCGATCGGGCCGTTTCTCTGTTTGGCTATGATGATCTCTGCAATGTCCTTCTTTTCTGTATCCTTATGATAATAGTCATCACGGTAGATAAACATTACCACATCGGCATCCTGCTCGATAGCTCCGGACTCTCGAAGGTCAGAAAGCATCGGTCTGTGATCCGGGCGCTGTTCTACGGCACGGCTGAGCTGTGACAGAGCAATCACCGGAACCCCAAGCTCTCTGGCAAGGGCTTTCAGGGAACGGGAAATATCAGAAATCTCCTGCTGACGGGAGTCACTTTTTCCACTTCCACTCATGAGCTGCAAGTAATCGATCATGATAATGCCAAGATTATGTTCCAGTTTATATTTTCTGCATTTGGAGCGCATTTCCGCAATGGAGATACCAGGTGTATCGTCAATGATCAGATTGGATTTTCCAATGATATCCGCACCTTCCACCAGCTTTGTCCAGTCCTCATCTTTCAGATTACCGGTTCGCATGTTCTGGGAATCTACGTGAGATTCCATGGCCAGAAGTCGGTTTACAAGCTGCTCCTTGGACATTTCCAGACTGAAAATCGCTACTGTGACATCCTTACGAAATGCCATATACTGTGCAATATTCAGAACAAAGGCGGTCTTTCCCATAGACGGACGGGCTGCGATCAGCACCAGGTCGGACGGATGCATTCCCGAAGTCTTATAGTCCAGATCCACGAAACCGGTCGGAATACCGGTGACAGAACCTTTCAGTTTGGACGCCTTTTCAATATTGTTGATTGCGTTTAAGACTACCTGCTGGATCGGTACATATTCCTCGCTGTTTCGCTTCTGAAGGATGTTGAAAAGTTTTTTCTCCGCCTCCTCCAGAATGATCTCTGTACTCTCTTTCTCCAGATAACAGGTATTGGCAATTTCTTCATTTGCCTTGATCAGTCTTCGAAGAACCGCTTTCTCACTTACAATATTGGCATAATATTTGACATTGGCAGAGGTCGGAACTGCGGTGAGCAGATCTCTCACATATTCCATGCTACTGATATCCGGCGGAAGCTCTTTTTCCTTCAGGCGGTTCTGAAGTGTGATCAGATCTACCGGTTTGCCTTCGTTGCACAGTTCCACCATGGCATCAAAAATAATGCCATACTGTTTCTGATAGAAATCATCACTGGTAAGAATCTCCGATGCCACAAGAATGGCATCCCTGTCCAGGATCATCGAACCGATCACGGACTGTTCTGCCTCGATACTGTGGGGAAGAATTCTTTTGATCAGTGCTTCTTCCATGTTTTAATCCCTCCCGGAAGACTCAGGCTTCTTTTACCCATACTTTTAATGTTCCGGTTACCTTAGGATGAAGCTTTACAGGAACCTGAGTCACACCTAATGTACGGATTGGCTCCGGAAGCTGAAGTTTCTTTTTATCAATATCCAGATTTAACTGTTTCTTTGCTGCTTCTGAAATTTCTTTGGAAGAAACGGAACCGAAAGTTCTTCCGCCTTCTCCTGTCTTCAGAGTCAGAATGATTTCTTTTGTCTCAAGGTCTTTGGCAAATGCCTGCGCTGCCTCGTAAACTTCTTTGGCAACTTTTTCTTCGTTTGCCTTCTGAAGTTTGAGGTCATTTAAGTTCTTAGGAGTTGCCTCCAGTCCCAGTTTTTTCGGAAGGATCATGTTTCTTGCATATCCGTCACTTACATTTACGATCTGTCCTTTTTTTCCAAGGGATTTTACATCTTCCAGTAAAATTACTTTCATTTTGCTTTTTCCTCCTGATAATCCTCGTCTATGATGTCTTTCAGCATTTTCTCCACTTCATCCGGAGTTGCCTTGACCTGAGCACCGGCAATGTTCATATGACCGCCGCCACCCATCTTTTCCATCATTACCTGCACATTGACTTCATCAATTGCGCGGGCACTGATATAAACTTCGTTATTGTACTCTGTCAGTACAAAAGATGCCTTGACTCCTGCGATATTCAGAAGTTCATTGGCAGCCTGAGCTCCTACCACTGTCGGACTGTCCAGCCCCTCACTCGGGCATCTTGCTATGGCAAAGCAGTCTCTGTAAATATGTGCCGTACGCACTGCCTCTGCACGGGCCTGATAGGATTCCAGATTGTCACGCAGCATCTTGCGGACTCTGGTCACATCTGCACCGCTTCTTCTTAAAAATGCAGCGGCCTCAAAGGTACGCACACCGGCTCTTGTGGTAAAGTTATTGGTATCGATCATGATACCTGCGTAAATACAGTCTGCTTCCATATTGCGGATTCTGAGATCATCTGAAAAATACTGTAAAATCTCAGCAACCATTTCACATGCGGAAGATGCGTAAGGCTCCACATAGGAAAGCACTGCATTATCAATTACTTCACTTCCGCGTCTGTGGTGATCGAGCACTACGATTGTCTTTGTCATATGAAGCAGCTCTTCGCACTCTGTATAGCTTGGCTTATTGGTATCAACAACCACAACTACGGTATTGTTATCCACAAACTCCTTCGCCTGCGCACTGTTTACGAACATAGACGGATCATAATCCGAATTGTTCATAAATCCTGCCATCAACGGACGGATGGACACAGTTGGATCATTCACCACGATATTGACGGTCTTTCCGATGGTCTTTCCTGCACGGTAAATACCGATGGCAGCACCCAGGGCATCCACGTCTGTAATCTTATGTCCCATGACTACGACACGGTCTTTGGTACTCATAAACTCTTTGAGTGCCTGAGCCTTCACTCTCGCTTTTACACGGGTCGTCTTCTCTACCTGCTGTGTCTTACCGCCATAGTAAGTAATGTTGTTGCCATTTTTAATTACCACCTGGTCACCGCCGCGCCCAAGTGCCATCTCTATGGCAATACGGGAATATTCATAATTCTGAATATAAGTGGAAGCATTCAGACCGACACCGATACTTAAAGTGATCGCCATCTCGTTTCCGATATTTACGGTCTTGACTTCCTCCAGAATGTGGAATCTCTGTTCTTTCAGAGCTTCCAGTGAACTCTGGCGCATGATCAGGAAATATTTGTCCTTCTCCAGCTTCTTCACAAGACCGTCGAAATTGGAAAAATATTTGGTGATCTTTCGGTCGATCAGTGCGATCAGCAGAGAACGGCGTACATCTTCCACGCTCTCCAGAGCTTCCTCGTAATTGTCGAGATAAGCCAGTGCAACAACCAGCTTGTCATCTTCATTTTTCTTGATATATTCTTTCAGTTCTGTATCATCATAGAGATACATGGCAATGAGGCTGACTTTACGGTCGGTTTTCTCAAACAGCTCACTTCTCGCAACCACTTCCCCAAGAGAAACTCTCTGCATGGAGATCCGGTAAACCTTTTCTCCGAACTGTGTGCAGACTTCACTCATTTCTTTTTTCTCTGAAACAGGCAGCTTGTCGGCTGTCACATCAGGAAAAATAGAGCTGATATTTTTCTTGTAAAACTGATCCTTTCCTGTCAGCTCTGCAAATACTTTATTGGACCAGATCATTTTGCCATTCATATCCATAATGGCATAGGGCAGAGCCAGCTCTTCCAGGATTCTCTTTTCCAGTGTGTCATACTGATTGGCAAATGCGATCAGACCATTTACAATAAACGGGCGGTGACAGCGCAATACCACAACTGCGATCCCAACGTAAATGAGAATCCCCACTGATACAACAATACCTGCTTTTATGCTGATATAGTATACCAGAAGATTCAGCACGATCAGTAACACGGAGAGAATCAAAGGCCACCGCATGAATGCTTTCATGTGCCCTTTTAATTTCAGTTTATCACTCATGTCTTTCTTTCCGTTCTTTTCTCTTTTTCAGTTTCGTTTTGGCAGGGCACAAAAACGCCCTTTGGTATGTATTATAACAGATTTCCATGAGTTTTACCATACTTACTGTTAAACAAAAAAGAAGCCGTGCTCCGCAATTTTCATTGCAGAAGCAACAGCTTCCTTAACATTCATCTTCAGATCAGATTAGTCCTGGATGTATGGCATCATAGCCATATGACGTGCTCTCTTGATAGCAACTGTCAGTGCTCTCTGATGTTTTGCACAGTTTCCTGTGATTCTTCTTGGGAGGATTTTTCCTCTTTCAGAAACATATTTTCTTAATTTTGCTACATCCTTGTAGTCGATTTCGTTATTCTCTTTACCACAGAATACGCAAACTTTTTTTCTTCTGCGTCCGCCTCTTCTCTTCATTGGAGAGTCTGGTCTTTCGCCTCTATTGTAAGCCATGATTGCTTTCCTCCTATCTTATTCTATCAGTTTGTAATAAGCCTTAATTGAACGGCAGTTCTTCATCAATTCCATCCGGAATGTTCATAAAGCCGTCTGCACTGGCTGCTCCCGGAGTCGGCATGGAAGGTGCAGGTGCTGCTGCCTGAGGATGGGAAGCTGCGTAATTATCGCTTGCTGCCTTGCTCTCGGCAAATTCCTGATCTTCAACTACAACCTCTGTCGTGTAGACTTTCTGTCCGTCACGGTTGGTATAGCTACCTGTCTGAATACGTCCTGAAACAACAATCTTAAGTCCTTGACGGAAATACTTCTCTGCAAACTCTGCTGTACGTCCAAAGGATACACAGTTGATAAAATCTGCTGTCGCTTCCCCGTCACGACGGAATCTTCTGTCTACTGCCAGTGTATATCTGGCAATCGCCAATGCATTCTCTCCTGCGGAATATCTCACCTCAGGATCTCTTGTTAAGCGTCCCATTAAAATTACTTTGTTCATGTGAATACCTCTTCGTTTCTGTTCTGAATGGTTGAACGGGTTTCTTAATGGTGCTTTCTAAATTCACTCTGTATCAGATTATGCGTCTTTTCTTACGACTAAATATCTTAATACGTTGTCCATGATACGAACGTGTCTTTCAACTTCCGCCGGACACTGTGCGTCTGCTTCAAACTGAATAAAGTAGTAGAAGCCTTCATGCATTTTCTGAATTTCGTAAGCTAATTTCTTCTTACCCCATTCTTCTACTTCTGTGATAGTGCCGTTGTAACGTGTGATGTATCCTTTTGCTTTCTCAACAACTGCATCACGTACTTCGTCTTCAACTTTTGCACTAACAACTAATGCTAACTCGTACTTGTTCATGTCTTGCTTTACCTCCTTATGGTCTGTTGGCCCTTTGCCTGTCAAAGAGCAAGGATATAAAATATATCACGAGTGTTGATTCTAACACAGTTTTCGCTGTCTGTAAAGCACTATTTTTCTTTTTTTATCAAATTTTTAGTATTTTTTTCCACCATCTTGCGCGGAACCATGATCTGATGTCCACATCCCTGACATTTCAGGCGGAAATCTGCGCCTACTCTTAAGATTTCCCAGTCCCTGCTGCCGCATGGATGGACTTTTTTCAATGTAACAATGTCTCCAACTTCATAAAGAAGTCCCATATTTTTTACTCCTCTTATTTTACTTTTTATTTCATTTACCTTTTATTTCAGCAGTCCGAAAACATATTACTGTTCCCCTGTGTCCGCCAGCAAAAATATCATCCGTCACGCTGCTGTTTTCTTTTTACAGAATTTTTCCATCAACAGTGAATCTGCGCAAATACCTGTCCGATCGCTCCTGGATCAGTAAATCTGCGTATCTGTCTCTCGGTGTCGGGGATTTATTGATCACTACCAGATGCTCTCCCCGGAAATAGTCGATCAGCCCTGCTGCCGGATAAACCGCCAGGGAAGTGCCTCCGATGATCAGCACCTGTGCCTCGGAAATCGCCTTCACCGCTTCATTGATCGTCTGATTATCCAGACCTTCTTCATAAAGCACCACATCCGGCTTGATAATTCCTCCACACTCGCATCTCGGAACCCCGGTAGATGCCTTGATATGTGCAAAATCATAAAATTTATGGCATTTCATACAATAATTACGGTGTACACTTCCGTGAAGCTCCAGCACTTTCTTACTGCCAGCCATCTGATGCAGGTTGTCAATATTCTGTGTGATCACAGCTTTCAGCTTCCCTGCCGCCTCCAGCTCAGCCAGTTTCCTGTGCGCTGCATTCGGTTTTGCAGTGTCACAGAGCATCTTGTCCCTGTAAAATTTAAAAAATTCTTCCGGTTTGCGCATAAAAAACGTATGGCTTAAAATTGTCTCCGGCGGGTAATCATACTTCTGATGATACAGCCCGTCCTGACTTCTGAAATCCGGAATCCCGCTCTCTGTGGAAACTCCTGCTCCACCAAAGAACACAATATTGTCATAGTTATCCACAAGTTCCTGTAACTTTTCAACTTCTCCTGCCATGATGCATCCTCCTGTTCCGTAGATTTATATGATACCGTGTGTTTACTCTGTCACATCCAGGGTATCTACCCTTTTCCCTGCACAACATAACGGGTCGCCTCATTTCCTGTACAGGTAGATAAGGTAATAATCTTATCCTTAATAGTTAAATCCCCTGCATCCGTCTGGATCTCAGAATATCCTCTGATCTTATCCAGATATTCCTGAAATTCCTCTCCCGGTCCCTTAAACAGTGTATAAGTATCGCTGTTTACTCCTGTCGTATACGCGGAAATAATCTCATATCTGTAGTTCTTCTCAGGTGTAAAAATCCAGAAATATTTACTCTTCTTATAGGTTTCCTCATTCTGTGAAAATTTCTTCAGCTGCGCAAACATGGAACCATTTTTCATATTGTGGCCATAGACCAGCGTATTACAGTCGCTGAAATCTCCCTTATTCTCATAATCCACAAAAATCGTTCCTGCGAAATTATAATTCTTTTCATAAGTTCTGTGAAGATAGGTTTCATTATCCGTTCCATGCACGATCGGATAATTAATGTCCGGAACTGCCTCCACATAAATCCAGCCTACCACATCCTCATTCACACTCTTCAACGACTTAAAATCAATATCCATCGGGGCCTTTAATCTTCCTTCATCGGACGGGCCTGCCGCCTCACCCTCAACATCCGGATTGCGCTCTGTGACTGCCATCTGTGCAATCTGATTATATTCATCCGTCCCCTTCTTATACTCTGTATAAATATGGAAAAGATTATATCCTGCATAACAGAACACGCAGACCGCCGCAACCAGAATGATGCTCAGAACAATATCCCCGGCTGTTTTCTTTTTTTTCGGTTTCTTCTCTGACATGATTCCTCCATTTCCCAGATCTGCCTGAACAGACCTGCTTTTATTTTTTATCAACTCAGGTACGTCTCCCGTCAGGCAAATCCTCTGCTTCTATTGCAGATATCCTCCTGACTCTGTTTACTCCTGTTCTATTATATAGAAATGTCATCTGTATTTTGTAGTCATTACTGTTCCATACTCCTGTCAGCACTTCGTCCGTCAGAGTTCTTCCACTGCCTCCATACACGCCTGCCTCAGCTCTCTTTCTTCTCTGTTATATAAAAGCATTCCGCTATGCTGGAAATATGCCGGACATCCATTCTCAGCAATAAAATCCGTCATTTCCCGGTCAGCCGTCAATCCTGTCACGAAAAGCAGCATCTCCTGCTTCTCCCCGAAACTCTCTTCGATAAAAGAAAAGGCATTCTGTAACTGTCTCTGTATCTTCTCCACCAGAGCTTCCCTTCCGGCAGCTTCTTCTTCAAAGCATTTACAGATTCGTTTAAACCCATTCTCTGCCGACCGTAAATGCTCCTTTTTCGCATTCAGAATATATTCCCGTAATTTACGGATCGCAATCTCCTGATATTTCTGTTCTTTCAGGGAAAGCAGTTCCATCTTTATCTTAACCTGCAGGCTGTTCTCCTGCTCCTGCACAAATTCTTCCAGTGAGGAAAGATCTGCACTGATCTGCCCCCTGCTCTCCAGATCCACGGGATTTTTTTTCACCTGCTTCTTCATATGCTGCAGCAATTCATACATTACCGTAAGCTGTCGGTCTGCGTGTCCATATTTTCCCACCGTTTCCTTCAAAGTACCGTGGATCAGATTCACAACTGCAAACCGTTCTTCAAAAGCTCCGCCACCGGCCATCTTCTGCTTCTCTTTCAGTTTCTCCGGACTGAGCCTGCCGTCCAGGATCTCCGGAATCTGATAGTCTTCTCCGTATTTCATATATAACTGATAAAAGCCTGCAAAATCTCTGGCAGTCTCCTCTTTCTGCAAAAATTCCCCGACCAGTTCGGCACTGATCTCAATTCCAAGTTTCTCATAACTCTGGAGCAGTCTGGAAAGATCCTCCCATCCTCTGGCAGTCACAAAAAATTTGCCGTCCACCGTGTTCTCCACAGAATAAAACCTTTCTTTTTTCATGGAAAGGTAAGAAATGATCGCCTGATGTACCTTCCGCTGTCCTGCATATTTCAGCCAGATATCACAGTCCGGCTCAATCTCCAGTTTCCGGACACGGTCCAGCGTAACAATGTCAAACTCCCGGACAGATTTATTATACTCCGGCGGATTCCCTGCCGCCACCAGAATCCATCCCTCCGGGATTTTATGACTCCCGAATGTTTTATTCTGAAGGAGCGCAAGCATTGCCGGTGCCAGGGTTTCTGATACGCAATTGATCTCGTCGATAAACAGAATGCCTTCTCTTTTTCCCGTATTTTCCATACAGTCATAGACAGACGCCACGATCTCACTCATCGTATAGTCTGTCACCATCATTTCTTTTCCCCCGTAATTGCGCTCCACAATCTCCGGAAGACCAATGGCACTCTGTCTGGTATGATGCGTGATCGTGTAAGATACAAGCCCTACTTTGCACTCTGCTGCCGCCTGCTCCATGATCGCAGTTTTCCCGATTCCCGGAGGTCCGATCAGAAGAATCGGTCTTTGCCGCACCAGCGGATAAACATAATATCCATCCTCATCCTTCGCCAGATATGCCCGGACTGTATTACAGATTTCCTCTTTTGCTTCCTGTATATTCATCTCTTTTTCCCTGCTCCTGTCAGTTATTGCTGCCGTTTGGTTACTGTTCACGCCGTTTGCCCTGTATCCGGCACAACTCATATTGTTCCTGCTTCCCTTGTGATCAGGCATTTCGCCCAGGAGGGAACCAGCTTCATTTTATCCGTACGTTTTAAGAATACAAACGCAGTTTCATAATCCGGTTTCTGTCTGGGATAGATCCCATCGCCGTCCGTAAAGTAGATCAGTGCCCGAAGATTTTTCAGCTCTTTTTTCTCCTTTTCCTGCCGGATCAGTTCAAACACCGGTCGAAAATCCGTGCCGCCGCGTCCCTGAATTGTCACATTTCGGCTGTACTCTTTCCATTCTTCCTCCGAATGGATCACATCCACTTTCTGGACAAAGCAGTCGCACTGGACGATATAAACTTTCATTCTGTTGAAAAAATTTTCCTTTTCACTTAAAATCGCATACGTTTCTCCCAGAAATCTCTGCACCGTTTCTCTGGAACATGATCCGGAAGTATCAATGGCGATCACCAGCTCCTCCAGACGGTTTACTTCCTTATATTCCAACGGCTCGATCAATGGCAGATTCCCGTAGTGCTCCATTCCGAAATGGTAAAAAATATAATCAAAACTCTCCGTATCCAGCTCCACTTCTTCCCTCAGCCTGCAAAACTGTTTCAGAAATTTACGGTAATCGTATTTGCTTCTGTAAATTTCATCCAGTTCCTCCTGTCTGCTGTTCGTCTGACTTCCGGCTCTGCTCTGTGTACCGGTCTTATTCTGTGACGTATAGGCAAGAATGCGCTCCCATTTTTCCTTCGTTCTCTTTCCACTGGATGCCTGTCCTGCATTTCTCTTCCAGAGGGTATGGTCGTCAAAGCTGTATTCCTGTCCGCTTATGTCGGTTTTCTTATCTGTGTTTTTCGTATCTGCATTTTTCCTATCTGCGTTTTTCTTGTCTGTATTTTTCTTATCTGTAGCTTTCATAAGGCTGCTGCATACTCTTTTTTCGCATGCCTCATTAATCAGATTCTCTACAAAAAAATCACATTTCCGGTTCCATGTTTCCGGCTCCTCACCGGACTCTGGTAAATTCTCTTCAGAAGACAGGCTCTCTTCTGGTTCCATAAAGATATGAAGATACAGACAATGCAGAAGCATATGCAGATACCCCCGCCGCACGGCCACCGGATCTTCCACATATTTCTTTAATAAAAATACCGGGTTAAAGTAAATCTTTTCCCCGTCTGTCCCAATCGTGGAGATACTGTCATCCACTTCATATTCCAGACTTGCAAATGCACCGTCCAGATACGGAAAATCCAGATACAGCTCATTTCTGCAGTTTTGGAGAATCTTTTTTCCAAGAACTTCCTGTCTGCCTCTGTCATTTGTCTCACTCATAATTTCCGGTTCCTTTTCCTGATATTTCACTGCCGGGTTTTATCCGGTCACAGCGAAAAATCTTTCTTCTGATATCCGTATTTCTCATCTTTCAGATGAAGCAGCCACGCCAGAGAACGCAGTTTCTCTTTGTCCTGCGCACACCGGATAAATCCATCCAGCTCTTTTGTAGAAAACCAGCCGCATTTCTCAAGCTGCTCCATTTTCTCTGTATCTTCCTTCTCAATAAGAAATTCCATCGCAGGGCGTATTCTGAGTCTCAGATATTTCTGTATCTCCCGAAATTCTTCTGTTCTCTCATCGATCTCTCCCTGAAAATAAATTTCTAGTGCCTGCTCAAGCTTTCTGTCCTGCATTTTGTTTTCTGCCTTTCTTCCTTTTCTGT
Source organism: Ruminococcus sp. AF41-9 (assembly GCF_003477525.1). Classification (GTDB taxonomy): domain Bacteria; phylum Bacillota; class Clostridia; order Lachnospirales; family Lachnospiraceae; genus Blautia_A. The sequence continues at coordinate 5,857 of NZ_QUDO01000022.1, read as the reverse complement.
CTGTTTCTTTCTGCTTTCTTCTTTTCTGCCTCTTTTTACTGCTTTCTTTTGATTACGTTTTTCCCTGGGCAAATATGTCTTTAACTGAAACTCCCTTTCCCGTAACTATAACACAAACATCCTCTGTTTTAAAGTCTTTACGCCCTCCTTCTTGACTTTAGCTGCTGTTATGGTTACTATGAAATCACCTGTATTTACTGTGATAGTCACTTGTATTTCAGGAGGTCTTTACAAACGAAAGGAGTTTCATTTTTTTTATGAAAACAATTAAAAAATTCATTCACTATTATGGTCCGTACAAAGCGGTTTTTTTTATTGATTTGATATGTGCGGCCGTGATCAGTCTGGTGGATCTCGCCTACCCGCAGATTCTCCGCACCACAACCAGAACTTTATTTACCCAGGACAAATCTGACATCCTTCACACACTCCCGCTCATCGCCGGAGGTCTTTTTCTCATGTATATCATTCAGTGTCTCTGCAAATACTACGTCACGTATCAGGGACATATGATGGGTGCAAACATGGAACGGGATATGCGCCAGGAACTTTTTGACCATTATCAGGAACTGTCTTTCTCCTATTATAGTCAGAATAATTCCGGTCAGATGATGAGCAAGCTGGTCAGTGACCTTTTCGATATCTCCGAATTTGCACATCACGGCCCGGAGAACCTTTTCATTTCTCTGGTTAAAATCATAGGTGCCTTTATCTTTTTATTCCTGATCAACAAAAAGCTGGCGCTTCCTCTGATCATTCTGGTTATTCTGATGTTTCTGTTCTCTTTCAGACAGAATGCCCGGATGCAGGAAACTTTTATGGAAAACAGGCGAAAGATCGGTGATGTAAATGCCAGTCTTCAGGATACTCTCTCCGGTATCCGTGTTGTGCAGTCCTTTGCCAATGAAGATATTGAGCATGCGAAATTTAAAAAAAGCAATGAAGCTTTTCTTGTTTCCAAACGGGATAATTACCGTTGTATGGGAAGTTTCATGAGTTCCAATCTTTTCTTTCAGGGAATGATGTATCTGGTTACTCTGGTATATGGTGGATATCTTATTGCCAGCGGTGAAATGCAGACTGCTGACCTGGCCATGTATGCTCTTTACATTGGAATTTTTATCAGCCCGATTCAGATTCTGGTTGAACTGGTGGAAATGATGCAGAAGGGTCTTTCCGGTTTCCGTCGTTTTCTTGATGTCATGGAAACACCGACAGAAATCAAAGACGCACCTGATGCACAGGAACTCACAAATGTCGAAGGGCATGTCAGCTATGAGCATGTTTCTTTTCACTACAACGATGACGATACCCCTGTACTTAACGATATTTCCATTGATATCCCTGCCGGAAAATCTGTGGCACTTGTGGGGCCTTCCGGAGGCGGTAAAACAACAATCTGTTCTCTTTTGCCACGTTTTTATGATGTAACCGGGGGAAGAATCACCATTGATGGAAAGGATATCCGTGGGCTGACTCTGAAGAGTCTCAGAAGTCAGATTGGTACGGTTCAGCAGGATGTTTATCTTTTTGACGGGACTATCAGGGACAATATCGCCTATGGTAAACCGGGGGCTTCGGATGAAGAAATTGTGGAGGCGGCAAGACGTGCCAGTATTCATGATTTTATTATGGAGCTTCCTCAGCAGTATGACACTTATGTGGGTGAACGTGGAACCAGACTCTCAGGTGGTCAGAAACAGCGTATTTCTATTGCCCGTGTTTTCCTGAAGAATCCGCCGATTCTGATTCTGGATGAGGCTACCAGTGCTCTGGACAATGAGAGTGAGCGCTGGATTCAGCGGAGTCTGGAGGAACTTTCACAGAACCGGACTACGATCACGATTGCGCATCGTCTGTCTACGATCCGGGATGCGGATGAGATTATTGTGATTACGGAGAATGGTATTGTGGAAAGAGGGACGCATGAGGAGTTGTTGGATATGAATGGAGTTTATGCTGGGTATTATAATATGTAGCTGTTTTTTGTACTTGTCTGTTCATTAAGGGACGTAAGTTTGTTCATTAAGGGACGTGGAGAAAAAGTAATTGTTCTGGATGCGGTTTCGGACACTAAGAGATTCTAAGCCGCCAAAAATCTGCTAAAACCATAAAAAATCGACACAAACTCGCCTGCGGCTCAGACAGTGTGTCGATTTTTTTATAACGCAGCTTTTTGCCGACTAAGAATCTCTAAGTATCCTGCAAATGCATCCAGAACAATTACTTTTTCTCCACTGTTAATTCCCAGCGTTAACTGTTAATCCTCAAGCTAATTGCCAGCAGCACCTCTTAATATTTTTTGCTATCCTTCAAATTTATTACTTGTATTATAGCAATCCTCATAAATAATGCATTTAAGACAGTTCAGCAGAGGGTGAAAGACAAGGAAGATATCTGCAGACGTGCTGACGCACGGCAAAGATATCTGACGCAGGATTTCACCCTCTGATGGACTGGATTAAGATGCGTTATTTTGGAGGATCGCTATAATACTTATCGTTAAGTTTTAAGACTGCCATCTCAGATGTACAATTCATCCAGTTCCTATAGAGATTACGAAAATTCTGATTATATTTTTTAAACTTATTTACGATATACAAATGCTGGAAGTCCATCTTCTCCGTAAGGAATTTCTACTTTTCCCTGGATCAGAGGGCGGGCATAATTAATAAACGCTTCTGTGACATCAGATCCATCAGGAGTGATCCATTCTGTCGGAACGGTCTTTTCTTCATTACAGATAACATTAACATCTTCCAGGCCACATTCCATTGTATAGGTTCCATCGGATGTTTCTTTTCGGATGAAGGAAATCATTTTTCCGGTTTCTCCGTTTAATGCCGCCTGTACGCCGAATCTTCCGGCTGCAATGGCTTCCTGCTGGTCTGTTAAGGACATCATGGATGCCGAGCAGCGCTGGCTGACGTTAAGTTCTACGGAACGGGCTTTGACACCAAGGCGATTACGAACAAGATTTTCCAGATATTTGCCGCAGCCTGCCAGCATTTTGTGTCCGAATGTGTCCGTGCCTACGGAGTTGTCATATTCACAGATGAATGTTCCCTTTGCATCATGAATACCTTCGGATACGCAGACGATAACATTGCAGTTTTTCTCAAATGATTTCTCTACCGCTTTGAGAAATGCTTCCTGATCAAAGGCAGTTTCCGGAAGATAGATGAGAAGTGGATTATCACCGGTGTATTTGCGGGCAAGTGCAGATGCGGCTGTCAGCCATCCTGCATGGCGACCCATGATTTCTACGATCGTTACGGATTTCTTCTCATAGACATTTGCATCTATGGTAATCTCACGGACCGTAGACGCTACATATCTGGCTGCACTTCCGAAACCTGGAGTATGGTCTGTGTGAACCAGATCATTGTCGATCGTCTTTGGTTCTCCGATGATGCGGATGTCGCTTCCGGTCTGCGCAGCATAACGGGAAAGTTTGCTTACCGTATCCATGGAATCATTTCCGCCGATATAGAAAAACCAGCCAATGTTCATTTCTTCAAATTTCTTAAAGAGTTTCGGATAAACCGGATCCTGTAAAGATTCCGGAAGTTTATAACGGCAGGAGCGAGATAAGCGCCTGGTGTAATTTTCAGGCCATCCAGTTTCTCCCCCGGAAGTACGTCCTCGAAATCAAGAACAGTTCCGTTCAGGAATCCCTCGATTCCATTTACCATTCCATAAATATGCTCGATTGTTTCCGGATGGCGTCTTCCTTCGGATACCACTCCGTAAAGACTGCTGTTAATAACTGCGGTAGGGCCGCCGGACTGACCGACGATCAGATTTTTTCTGGACATAAAAGACCTCCTGTGTTGTTTGATTTTTTATGTTGCATAATAATATGGGTATTATAACACATATGTGCAATAAACAGGCTGACTTTTTTATATTCTTTCAGACAAAGGAGATTCTGAGAGAAAAAAAGATATGCCCTTGCATCCCCCTGCAAAAGCATACCTTCTTATTCCCGTATTTCTATACGTTTATTCCTGTATTTAGTTTTCTGTATGAGTTTGGGACAAATGATGTCTTATCACATAAATTTCCGTTCCTACTCTCCAAACTCTCTGTGGTCTTCTTCCAGTTTCTGTTCTACTTCAATCTTTTTTTTTGCCTCTTCCTTCTTTTCATCCCGTGTTTTCGGAAGAATCACATTCAGAAGGACTGCGATGATTGTAGCGAGAACGACCGGAGATTTACCGAAAATAGTAGTTACCCATGCCGGGAAGCTTGCCAGTGCTGCTGTAGCCTGGGAAACACCCATACCAAGGGCTGCTGCAAGTCCTACGATAGAAGAATTTCTGTAGTCCATTTCCGCTGAAGCTACCAGTTTCATACCTGTCATGGCGATGGAGGCAAATACAGATACCGTTGCGCCGCCCAAGACACACTGCGGAATCGTTGTCAGAATCGCTGAAAACTTCGGAACAAGACCTGCCACACCAAGGATCGTAGCAGCAAGGCCCAGTACCCAGCGGTTAATAACTTTTGTTGTCGTAACAATACCTACATTCTGGCTGTATGTAGCAGTCGGAAGTCCGCCAAGAAGCGCACCTACCACATTGGAAATACCATATCCAACAATACCACGCTGAAGTTCTTCGTCCTTCGGAGTTCTGTCCATGGCACCGATCGTCGTTGCAGAATAATCACCGATTGCCTGAACGGAGTTAATCGCAAACAGGATTCCAAGTGCAACGCAGGAAGATGGCTCAAACTGCACTCCAAAATGCATCAGAGACGGAAGCTGACAGACACCAGCCTCTCCAATACTGGAGAAATCAACCATTCCAAACGGAATAGAAACCAGATATCCCACAATAATACCGATCAGGATAGAAGCCAGTTTCCAGATTCCTTTTCCAAAATGGTTCAGTGCCGTAACAACGATCAGGGTAAAAAATGCGATCGCCCAGTTCTGCCAGGAACCATAATTTGGATTACTGGTACCGCCCGCCATATAGTTGATGGCTGTCGGATACAGGGAAAGACCGATGGTAAATACAACGGTTCCTGTGATCAGCGGTGGGAAAAATATACGAATCTTCTTCACCAGAAGACCCATGACTACAGCAACGATACCACCTACGATCTCAGCTCCCATGATTGCTGCGATCCCATAGGACTCCGCTATCGCCTGCATACTCGGTACATAGGCGAAACTTACACCCATAATAATAGGCAGACCGGAACCGATGGCAAACTTTGTTTTACCACCGATTGGAAATAACTGAAGCAAAGTTGCTAATGCTGCAATGACCAGTGCTGACTGAATCAGAATCACCTGGTCCTCTCTGGAGAGCCCTCCCGGGACTGCTCCGGAAACAATGATCGCTGGTGTCACACACCCTACGATCATGGCTACGACGTGCTGCATGGCAAGGGGTAAAGCCTCGCTCATACGGGGGATTCCGTCAGTTTCAAAAATACTGCCTCTCTTCATAAAATGCCTCCCAATTTCTTTTGTATATTCTAACATTTTTCATCCTAAAAAACAATTAGATAGCCTAATTATTTTTGGCTGAAAACTATACAAGATTTGTCGACTGAATTTGGTGATTATTTTCCTGCCCCTGTAAAAATACTACCCGGAAGCAAGTCCCCACCCACTGCTTATTGCTTTTCGCAATTGAAGCAGGGGACTTACTTGATTTGGTTAAATGCATTATTTCCGAAGATTGCTATAATCAGGGCAGAAAAACAGTTTGTTTCGTGTGCATTTGCAGGATTCTTAGATATTCTTAGCCAGAAAAAATCTGCGTTATGAGAAAACAGAGACACTGTCTGAGCCGCAGGCGAGTTTGGCTCTGTCTTTCTCGATGTTTAGCAGATTTTT
>NZ_QUDO01000021.1 GCF_003477525.1 Ruminococcus sp. AF41-9 | reverse complement strand
CAATAATAAAATTTATCATATTAATAATATGTGCCAGTTTCTCAATCGGATTGGCTACTTTCTCCCAATAATAAAATTTATCATATTAATAATATGTGCCAGTTTCTCAATCGGATTGGCTACTTTCTCCAATTTAAATAAATTCTATCTAGCACTAATTCACACAAAATATTCTCTATTTTTTATAATTATCTTCCAAATCCACTTTATAATCTTCCAGATCCATAAGAAAAATCTCATAGCCTTCATCACTCATGCAGAACAGCTTTCTTATGGTATTGCAGACCAGCCCGATCATATCCGCATCCCCTTTCAGAAATGGAATGATATTGTCGATAGCTTCCATCGTATCATTTCGGTTGCCTTTATCAAACATTGCGGTCACTAAGCATTCATCTGTATCAAAGTTCATTGCCAGATTCATCATAATTCTACATTCCCCTTCTTATGTGTTTTGGATTTTTCAGTTGCCATTTCTTTCTGCTCCTGTGCTTTTGCTCTTGCCTGGAACTCTTTTAACGACTGCAGCACGGATTTTTTCAGTTCCCCTTTTCCACCCTTTGCAGGCTCTTTGTTTTGTTCCCGGTTCGATTCTACTGATACGGATTCTTTCTTGAATGGTGTTTCTGAAACTTCCTGTTTCACTTCCACAGTCTGTTCTGTTTCCTGCACTTTTCCATGTTTCTCATTCAGATACTTTTCCATGTCATTGATTGCTTTCTGTACTAATGGACTCTCCTTATAATGTGGAATCATATCAATCAGATCTCTGTCTATCCTGTCTCCACTCATGAGTCCGTATTCCCCGGAATAATCCTCATCCCCGTCCTGCAGATCAAAACCAATCCCTTTGATTCCATGCAGGCGTTCTGCCGGAATACTTTCATAGATTTTGATTGCTTCTTCCAGAGTAAGATTATTATGGTACTCACCCATGACCGGGAACTCCATGCACTCTGCTACATAGAAACTGATCGTAGCTTCTGGCTGTTCCTGTTCTGATTGTCTGGTAAAGATAGAAAAGGTTTCTGCATTTTCTAAACGGGAGAGCAGTGACCGGGCAGTTATCACATCACTGTCTATATCAGATTCTTCCGATACTTCAACCAACCAGTCCTTTAAACACCCTGTTTTCTTATTCAGAATGTCCTCTGTGATTTTCTTCACCTGTTCTTCCCTGTTCTCAACGATATCTTTATATTCGTAAGTGTCATATTCATAGCTGAAATTATCTAAATCCACCGCCAGCTTTTCGATTTCCTTCTGATCAAGATAGGCTTCTGACTCTTTCATATATTCTGCCAGAGTGATTCTTTCTTCTGCGATAGGATTGATGTCCACCTTAATACCTGCCATTGCTATACCATGAGCATTTAATTCATTGAAGAAACTGTCCTCCCGGATATTGCCACGATAAGAAAGCACCACATCAAGGTCAGAATCATCTCTGTAAAGTTCCTCTCTGCTTCTGGAACCATGCACCCTTGCTGCAAGCAGCTCTACTTCATTTTCTAATCCCATATCTTCCAGAATACCCTGTGCGTGATACAAGACACCCCGTTCCACTTCTGCCCTGCTAAGACCATTTAATGCTGCTTCATCTCTTCCAATCTCAGAAGTCGCACGAAGTTCCCCCTCCTGCAATAAATCCTTAGAGTGCTGGATCGTCATTTCTTCAAATTCTTTATAATCCACTTTGACACATTCCAGGTCATCCATTCTTTCACTTTTAAGGATTTCATAAGCAGCTTCCTGAATGGATGCGTCTGGATTATCGTAATCACCACTCTGGATTTCATGCAGATCAGAGTCATAAAAAATAAACGAATATCCTTCTTCTGTTGCCTGTATGGTCAGATACCCTTTACTCCTGATAAACTGCATTGCGATTCCTTCATAGGTTTGCATTGCTTCTTCCCTGCGAAATCCTTCAAAAATACTTGCTGGGCAGTTTTTTTCTAATTGTATCCGCTGCATCTGTTCTTCCTGAACTTCTTCCACATCTGCCATCAGTTCTTCATAATCCACTACTTTTGCGTCTTCCAATGAGTACCCTTTATCTTCCAAAATATCACTGGCAGCTTCATCTACATAAATTGTCGGATTGTCATAGATTCCTCCATCATCCTCCTGATAATCTTCATTGTAAAATGTATAATCATAGCCATCTTCAGCAGTCTGGATTGTAAAGTATTGTTTTCCAATCTGATATGCAATCTGTACCTCATTCCAGTCCAGCATATTTTCCATTTTATTTACCGCTTCATATATTTCCGGATTCAGCCACCCTCCGATCTGTTCATATGCATGGGTCAGCTGATCTATTCCGTTTTCACATCGGATAAAATCCATGCTTTCCTGCATTGTTTCCGTATTCTGGATACCAAGCACTTTTTCCTGATTATTTGGCAGGCGTAAATATTCCTGCATCGCTTCATCCAGTGATTCATACCGGTTTACTTTTACTACACCCTCTGCATTTACATCTTCCATCACATAAAAATTATCAACGTAATGAATCTCTGGCATTTTCAACTTTATGCCTTCTGGCAGCTGCACCTCACTGACTGCATGGAAATTAAACCGGACATCCGTTCCAGATTCATTTTTTCCTGCCATCGTTTCTTCCCAGGTATCTTTCTGTACTGCCTGTATTTCTTCGATTGTAAGTGTCTGTCCACTCCGCAGGGTTACAACAGAATCTTTCGGGAATTCCGTCAAGTCATAAAGTGTTGTTCCATTTTCCTGCAAATATTCTGATACAGCTTCTAACGCTCCTGCATCAAACCCATTCCATAAATCCTCCGCTACAAGCTGTCCATTTTCTGCTACGATAATCCCTGCCACATCGGAGCCAAATTCATCATGTTCCATTAAGAAGAACTTCTCCCCCGCATATTCCTTTTCATCAACCGTATGCCATGTCCCGTTATGTCCTTCTGCTTCATATCCTCTTGTCTCTGCCGTGATTGTCACTTCGTTTTCTCCTATCGCCTGTTCTATCCTCTGCATCCGGATTTCAGCTCTTGCCATGTCGATAAACCCATCTAAAACTGCCGGGTGGCTTTCGATCACATAATCCAGGTTCAGATTTCTACCCCGGCTGACATTTTCCGGGACTTCGATATGCTCCGCCCAGTCTTTGTTCTGTCTGGAAAATCTTCCATCATGGGAAAGTTCACGGATGGTATTTGCCATAACAAAATTCATACGTTCTTCCCCGAAGCGTTCCACGACTTCTTTTGCCGCATCCTGCTTTAAGTGCAGCCCGTCAAAATTCTCCCGGATGGCTTCTTCGATTGCTTTCTTACAGTCCAGGTTTAACTTTCTGGAATCCAGATAAGCATCCACATCCCGTTCTCCCATTGCCTGTTCCAATGTTCCTTTATAAACTGGCGGATATGCCCTGACGGAATTATGTTCCAGTATGTTCATTCTCTGCTGGACAAACTCCGGAAGTTTCTGAAATCCAAAAGAATCTACATAATAGGCTGTGATCTCTGCACCCCTGTTTATCACGATCACATCACTTACCGATAAGGAATGACCACGGAAATCTTCCGGTCGGTCAATATTAAAGCGTTCAAATATATTGTCTAACGTGATCGTTGGCATCCACGGTGCTGCATAAACCATTCGGTAATCCTTTCCGTCAATGGTATAGCCCAGACTCTTTGCGGATTCTATTCCCATAAACTGATAAGTATGCTCATCTCCACTATCCATCTGATAAATAGCAAACCTTCTGCTTTCTCCATGCAGAAGAAGTGTCTCATCAATCTTTTCTGCACTGTCCTGTTCCAGTTTTTCCTGTCTGGCGGCAGCTGCTTCTCTTTCTTTATGTACTTCCCATTCTGCTTCCGTGATACCAAAAATACCGTCATGTCCCAGGATTGCATTTTCTGTTTCTGCAAGAATCTGTCCTGCCTGCTCTGGATTGTCTGGATTTCCATGTAAGAGAAAAACTTCCGCACCCTCACGATACAATTCTACTGCCCTGTTTTTTTCAAGAGGATACATGTGTTCCAGTCGGATTCCTGCTTCGTGCATTTCTGTAAAACCGATCATGCCATCTGGGAAATTGTCAATCTGTGCCTGTGTTTCATTCATAAGGCTTCTCGTATATTCACTTCCCGGTCTGCGGATTGCAGTCATCATACGGTTCACCAGTCCAAGCACTTCGTCTTTGTCGTCCATCTTATATGCAAAATTCACAATAAGATTTCTCTGACTATCCGTAAAATTTCCCCTACTTGCATCCTCTGCCGCTTCGATCAGCCGGTGGGCATACTGCATAGCTGTTTCTTCTATATTTTCAAGACTTGCATCTTCGATTGGTCTTTCCATTTCCAGCTCGTGTATCTGTGTTTCGATATTCCCAATGACTTCCGCAGACGTTTTCCGGATAGTATCCATAGATGCTCGAAGTACTTTCATATCCTTGCTCTCACACCAGCTGGCGATATAGGTAAACGAATATTCTGAAGTATCCAGACCAAAATGGTTGCAGACAATATAAGCAATACTTTCTGCTTCCACTTCCTTTGTTGTCTGGTCTTTTAAGACTCCTTCCGCATCCATTACCTCCCGGTCATGCAGCAATGCGTGGCTCACCTCATGGACTCCGGTTTTCATGGTCTGGAGATTGCTCATATCTTCCTGAATTGCGATATACTTTTCTGTCTGATGGTAATACCCCTTTGCTTCCCCTTCTATCTGCATCATGCGGATTGGCACAGGGGAAATGTTCTGCAATGCTCCATGAACGTGTCATAAAACTGTACGCTCCCGGTAAGTTCCGGTACTTCCAGTTCTGCAATCGGCTCTCCCTCTGTCTGGCTGACATCAAATACTGTTGTCACACGAAACCTTGGAATGACCATCTCCACAATCTCTGTTTCCGGCTGACCATCATCCCCGATCACTGGCTCTTTTGTTACAGGGTCAATCTTTTCAATCTCCTGTTTCTCACGGATGGGTGCCGGTGCGATGATCTGGATTCCTTTTTCCCCTCTCTTTACATGGCGGTTAAACTTCTTCTGCCACGCCTGATACCCTGCCACCAGAGTAGCCTCCGGTTTCTGCATGGTGATCAGAAGGGTGTTATTAAAACTGTAATTATGAAACTTGGACATGGTATTCAGATATTCTGTATATCTCTCCGAAGTAAAGATTTCTTTTACTCCCTGCTCCAGCCGTTCCGATATTTCTTTTAACTGTTTTTCTATATTATTTGCCATAAACAAACCCTCCATTTTATGTCCCCGCCAGAGAAAACTCTGACGGGAAATCTTTTATAACTCCTGTTCGTGTTTTTTCTTTGCAGTTTTCTGTACAGGTGGCTGTTCCGCCGTATTCTGCTGTGCCTTCTCCTGCTTTAAGCGTTCCAGAATAGATGGCTTATGGATTCTGTCTGCTGTTTCCGGAAGTTCTTTTTCTTCTACAGCATCCCTGCTATCTGTGCTGCTTCCTTCTCTGCCAATATCCTCATCTGCCATAATCGTCTCATTGCCCTTTTCATCCATGTTCAGCAACGCATTTAACTCGGATAACCGTTCCATCTTTTCATTCAGCTCTGCTTCTTTCGGGAATGGTTTCTTTACCTCTTCCTGTGCAGTCGCAAGCTGCTGTTGTACGGTTTCCAGTTTCTGTTCGCTTTCCGTCAGCTTCCTGTCAATGGAAGAAAGGGTGTTATGGATACGCTGCATATTTCCTACCGGGTCTTTTCCGATCTCCAGTTTATAAGAGCATTTTCCTTTGACCGTCAGCTCAAACGCATTGGAGAACATATTGTAGGAAGCAGATAACGTAAACCCATGATATTCCCCGACCTTTCCGCCGGTGCTAACGGTTTTTAGTCCTGCACAGGCAGCAATCAATGCCTCGCCTGCTTCTTTCTTATCTTCATAAAGGACATTTCCTACTGTCATGGCAAATGTGTCATTATCCTGTAAATCCACGCTTTTTACTACCTGCGAATCCACCTGCATCCCGGCAATCCGCTCTTTCAATGCACTGATCTGTACCGGGAAATTCTTTGCAATATCGGATTCCAGACGGTAAATCTGACTGGTATGGTTTGCCTTTAAGAGTTTCAGCTTACTTACCTGCACATCCAGATCCATTTTTTCCTTAATGTACGGATTGCCTGTAGCAAGTGCCTTGATCTCTGCATAGGACAGTGCCGTATCATCCACATCTTCACAAGCCCTGACCGGGGATTTACTGGTCATGATCTGACTGATGAACTTCTGCTTATTCTCCAAAATCTGCCACATATACGCATCAAAAGTGTTCTCCGTCACATACCGGAATATCTTTACTTTGTCATTCTGGTTTCCCTGTCTTAAAATACGTCCCTCCTGCTGTTCCAGATCAGTCGGTCATTTTTTGCGGACAGTTCAATACATGCCTGTCTGTTTCGCTCCCTGCTCCTGCGTTTGCTCTCGTTTGATTTCTCCCTCTGTATCTTCTTGGCACAAGCAGGACAATACTTCGATATGCCAGAGCGGGGAACATATTCAACACCGCACACCGTACAATTCTTAGGCTTTAACGCAGTCCACCGCTTTGTCGGTGTGATATGTAATTCACCGACAAAGCCGATGAATTTATAATAAATCTTGATTTCCTGCCGCACCATTCCGTCTGTAAGTTTCTCACGTTCCGAAACAAGTATCTTGTCTATAAGTGCGTTTATGATGGTTGCGTCCAGTTCCTTAATGCCTTGATAGTTGCGGATTAGGGAGAGGAAATCACGGACACCCTGCGTCTTCTCATAGCTGTCGCTGAGCGTTTCCGTTACCTCTTTCAGCCTTGCTTCAATTTCAAGCTGTTCTTTCTGGTATTTTCCCGACATCATCTCAAAATTCCGCTCGGTAATACGCTCCATCACCTTATCTTCATAGAGTGAGGAAAACAGCCTGTCCAGTTCTGCAAGGCGTTTGTTCAGTTTTCTTTGCTCCTTTTCCAGTGCCTTTGCCTTGCTCTGGTCTGTTTCCGTGAGCCGCTTTTCAATCGCCCTCACTGCCTTTTCATCATTGACTGCCATATCCGCAAATCGGTTGATGTCGGTGAGGACAGCGTTGAACAAGTCCCTCGCTTCAATGCTGTGTGCGGTACACATGATATTACCGTATCTGCCATAATTATTGCAGGAATATTGTACGCAGTCGATGATGTCGGGGCGTTTCCTCCTGTTGGCACTCATAGCCCGCATCGCATAGCCGCAGTCCGCACACTTAATAACGCCTGCAAAGATGTTCTCAAAGCCGCCCTTGTTTTCTGGTAATCTGCGGCTTGTAATAAGCTGCTGTACGGTATCAAATTCCTCCTGCGTGACTATCCCCTCATGGGTGTCTGGTATCACTTCCCATTCTTCGGGCAGCTTAGAGGGGCGTTTCTTGCTTTTCATGTTGGCGGCAATCCGCTTGTAGCCTGCAAGGTTTCCCGCATATATCGGGCTTCTTAAAATGCCCCTTACGCTGTTCTCGCTCCAAATATAACGGTTCTCCTCATTCTCCTCAAAATACCTCTCATAGCCTGTTGCCCCCTGCTCCGCCGCATAAGCGGCGGGGCGTAAGATATGCTGTTTGTTGATGTGCTTGCGGATTTTGGCGATTCCGTTGCCCGCTAACGCAAGGTCAAATATTTCCCTTACCACATGGGCAACTTTGTCATCTATCAGCAGATGGTTGTGGTCGGCGGGGTCTTTGACGTAACCGTATGGTGCTGTCGTCCCCATGAATTTCCCCTGCTGAAACCTCGCTCGGTACGCCGATTTTATCTTGACCGACACATCGGCGGAATACATTTCGTTTAGGATGTTGCGGAAAGGCGTGATGTCCATAGCGGATTTATTGAGCGTGTCCACGCCGTCATTGACCGCTATATACCTCACATTATGCTCTGGGAAAAACACTTCCAGATACAGTCCGCAATCAAGATAGTTCCTCCCCAGACGAGATAAATCTTTCGTGATAACGCAGTTTATCAGACCGCTTTCAATGTCCTTAATCATGTTCTGGAAACTTGGTCTTTGGAAATTTGTACCAGAGTAACCGTCGTCCACATACGTTTTTGCTAAGTGCCATCCCTGCTTTTTCACATAATCCGTGAGGATGGATTTCTGTGTCGCAATGCTCGCACTCTCGTTATCCGTGCCATCGTCTTTTGACAAGCGGCAGTACATGCCGACTTCATAAATCTTGTTCTCCATTCTTATTCCTGCCATACTGTAAAACCTCCATATCTGTCCTATCTGTTTTCATGTTCCATTGCGTACATTCTAAGCGGACAGCCCCTCATTGTCGAAGGTGTCGCCCTCGGCAATCTTCTTCCGAATATCCTCGGAAATAATCGGGATAAACGCTTCTGTGACTGTCTGCGTGCCGACATATTCACGGCTGATTATCATCTGAACTGGTGCTTTCGGCACGATACGCTTTCTCTTTTTATCTGCTTTCTTATCCTCGCCCATACTTAAATCTTCCTTCCAGACAGGGCAGGAGAACGTCTGGAAACGCCCCGCCCTGTCAATCAGATACCATCAATCCCCGCTGTTTACTTCTTTCTGTAATGCTTCAAGGAGTGCTGCTGCTTCATCAGCGTTCAACGTGATACCCTTTCCGCACTTCTCACGGTTCGGGGAAAAGCTGCGGATGTCATATTTCGGCTCTCTTCCGTTCCATGAGATAAGATTGATTTCTTTTGTGTAGCCGCTGTCGCCCTTAGACAATACGGCGATTTCCTTTACAATCTCATACTGGATTTCTTTCATTCTTCATACCTCAATTTTCTGCATTTACCTCCCGAAAAGAGAAGATTAGCGGCTGTCCCTGCCCCGTTTCCTCTGCAATTCACGCTCCAAAAGTTTAATGATGGTTTCCTCCATCTGCTTCGGCGTTGTGTTCTTCGGAAAATACTTTTTCAGCTTGCTTGTGTTGATTTTCAAGGTTTCTTTCTGGTTTCCCTTTTCCTCCGTCATAATTGCAAATATCGTATCCATGTCAAGCCGCCCGCTCTGGCTTAGGCTTTTCATCCGCTGTGCCTGTGAGAGTGAGGGCGTTGCTTCTTCGCTCTCCATCGTGGCAAAGAGGTTTTCCTGCTCGTCTTTCTTCAAAAAGGACAGTTCCACCGCAGGCGTGAGGGCGATTTTCCCCTCGTCCACCATCCGCAAAATCGGCGGTATCAGTTCCGTCAAACGGATAAATCTTTGTACGGTCATCCTGCCTACGCCGAAGCCCTGTGCCACCTTGTCGTCCGTCCGCAACTTCGTCACAACTTGTGACGAGGTTAAGTCTGTGCGGAAACCCTGCCGCTTCATGGCTTCGGATTTCATCTTGTAGGCAAACGCCCGCTCTGATGGCAGGATATTCTCACGCTGTAAATTACTGTCTACAAGGGTGATGATGGCTCGGTCACGGTCTAAGGGCAGGACAAACGCAGGCACGGTATTTATCCCTGCAAGTTCAGACGCACGGACACGCCGCTGCCCTGCAATCACTTCATAGCCGTTCCCGTCCTCTTTCGGGCGTGTGATTATCGGCGTGACAATGCCAAATTCCTTGATGCTTTCCGCTAATTCTGACAGCGTTTCATCCTCTGCCACATGAAACGGATTGTCGGGAAACGGGTACAAGTCTTTGGTCTTTAACACCTTAAAATCCTGTTTCTTCATTCACATATCTACCTTTCTTTCGCTCTGCTTTTATGGTTTTTCTGCAATTCTTCCAACACTTCGGGCGGTATCTTTGAGAGCAGCCGCCCCATCTGCTCGTTGGTTCTCTGCAACTCAAATATCTTCTGGTTCGCTTTCTGCACCTTTAGTTCCTGCTCATACTTTTCATCACGCATACGCCCCGCATAGTCTGATTCCTGCCCGATTTGCTCCTTTAGGCTATTGATATAGGCACTCTGCTTACTGATTTCCTTTGAGAATTTCTCCACGTCTGGGAGCCATGCCGCAATCAGTTCCAGAGCCTTGTCACGCTTCTTCCCTGCATTAAAGGCGTTGATGTCGGACAGTGCAGACACAATTTCCTCATACTGTTTATCAAGCCTGCCGCCCAACTTATAGAGCCATGTGGGGACATGTTTCCGCTTCGTTTCCATTGAGGACTGACCTCTTTCAAGCTGATTCCACCGTGAGGACATCCGCTCATGGTAGGCGGTCTGCCATTCGGACAGGCTCTTTTGATTGCCTAAAATTGTTTTGGCAGACAGCTTATTGTCTGGTGTAATCGGCACAAAACAGAGGTGCATATGCGGCGTTCTCTCGTCCATGTGGACGACTGCGGAGAGGATATTTTTCTCCCCGACACGCTCTGAAATGAAATCCAGAGCCATCGTAAAATACGCTTTCTGTTCTTTGGGCGGCAGGCTGTTCATAAATTCTGGCGAAGCCGTGATAAGCGTTTCCACCATCATCACGCTATCTTTCCTCGTCCTGCACCCTGCTTCGGCTACCATGCGGTTAATCTCTTTCTTGTAGGTGTACCTCGGCGGATTCACAAGATGGTAGTTATCTTTCGAGCGTTCCATATCTATATCTGGATTGCTTTTATAGGCTTCTTTTTTACGCTCGTTGTGGCGTTCGCAAGCCGCAACGCCGCCCGCTTTGCGTTTCTGGAAACGCAGGATTGCATAGGGCATAATTCATCATCTTCCTTTCTTCGGCGGGTAAACTGCCCTTTGGGTGACAGCGGTGACGGCGGTGACAGCAGTTTTGGGATACCCCCTACCGACTGCCTCAACTGTCACCCTTATTCCCTGCATGACGGTCATGTCGATGATGACGGTGTTTTTGGAATACCCCCTCGCAAGAGCCGTCACCGTCATGCTGCCATTCTTTTATCCGAAGCGTGGAGCGTAGGATAAGCAGGGCGTAAGACCTGCCATAAGGGAGTCCAGAGGGAACGTCTGGCACACGACTTTGCAGGGCAAAGTGTAGTGTGTTACACCCTGTAAACGCAGTCGGAAAAATCGGAAGGATTTTTCTGACCGCAGGGGTGGTTTTACACGCCGAAAAGGGCGGGTAAATCCTACGCCTGCACTTTGCGTTTACGGGGTGTTCTCCCGCAGGGATGACAGCGGCAGGGTATCCTAAAATCACTGTCACCGCCGTCACCGCTGTCACCCGCAGGGCAGAGTCGCCAGCTTTACACGGCTTTAAGCGTCAATGACAGTAACAGGGGGTATCCCAATATCGCTGTCACCACCGTCACCGCTGTCACCCGCCCGCTTTGCAAGCGAAATCTGCCTGCCGTGTTTTTTGCGGCTGTACTGATAAACGATATGGTTCTCATTTAAAAATGTGGTGCGGTATTCATTGAGCCATTTCGTAATCACCGTGGGTATGGTTTCCGTTTCCCTCATAGCGGCTAACAGCTCCGTTGCCGTGCCTGCCCATTCTTCCTTATCCCTCATAAAATCCACCAACCGAAAAAGGACGTCTGGTATCGTTTCTTTCGCAAGCTGCTCCTGCGTTTTTCTCTCCACAAGTTCCCAACTGCAATCACGGAAACGCAGCGTGTATTCCTGATAGGGCGTGTCCCTGCCCGTCACATACAGCTTGGCGGTGTCGGATGCCCGTTTCTCCTTTTCCAGAACAAAGGTAGCGTCCGCACTCCCCGTTAAGCCTGTCGTCCCAGACACCTTGTTGAACACATCGCTGTCATTCTGCTTTCGGATGTGGTGTACGACAATGACCGCCAATGAATGCCTGTCGGCAAAGTCTTTGATTAGTGAGATGTCCCCATAGTCGCTTGCGTAGGCATTGTCTTTTGAAGCTGTACGGACTTTCTGCAAAGTGTCAATGACAATAAGCCTGCTGTTTGGGTAATCTTTCAGATAATCTTCAAGCTGCACGATAAGACCGTCTGACAGCTTGCAGCTTGCCACGGCAAAGTGAAGCCGCCTGCTCGCTTCGTTCGTCAATCGGAACAGCCTGTCCTGTATACGGCAGAACGTGTCCTCAAGGCAGAGGTAAAGCACGTCGCCTCCATTGTCGGCATATCCCACAAGGGAAGTCCCTGCGACACGCATAAACATAGCTTCAGCATGAGCCAGCTCTTTCCTATCTTCTGTGAGCCGCAGAACAGCGACAAGCCTGTGGGGATAAGGCTGTCCACCACAAAGGACGGCTTCTCAAGCGGTTCATAAAGGAGCGTTTCGGCGTTGACTGTCTGTAACTTCTGCATGGCTTTCCTCCTTTCGGGCGGTGTTTTTGTTTTCGTTGCACATAGGCGTTGACCTCCTTAAAAATAGATTTACTCCCACGAAGAAAAAGTGAGAGTATGTAATGCCGCCAATCCCACACAAATAAAAAACAGATTTCTTTTTCGGGCGGTGTCGGTCACGGTTGGAGATACTTCCTCATTTCCGCCTTTACTTTCTCCTTTGCAATCGCAACAGATTTCTGTATTGCCGAAGCGGTGCAATGCTCCATAGCGGCGATTTGGTAAAAATTGAACTCATACTCGTAGTAGAGCAGGAAACGCCGCCTTTGTATCTCTGGCAGTCCGTCAACCGCCTTACAGAGCAGTTCTGCCCGTTCTGCCTCAATCATTTGTTCCTCTATGCTCTTAGGCAGCTTCAACGCCCGCCTGTTCAGCGTTTCGTCCCATACTTCCGAAAACTCCCTGTGCCGCTCGTCCCATTGGAGGAGATTCCTGTTCCTGCGTTCCATCTGCCGAAACTCCATAAAGAACTGTTCCGACACTTCCAACTCGTGGGATTTGCCCTGCCCGTCCTTAAAGCTGATAAAATACCTTGTGCCGCTTTCCGTGGATTCCTCCCGAAGCGTGTACGCCTTAACTCTGTATGCCATCCCGCTTGCCTCCTGCAAAAAATAAGTGAGGGGATTTCCATCCCTCACCCAGTAGCCCGCAGGACGGCAGGCTGTTTTAGACGCTATAAAATTTTCGTAGCTTCTTCCGCAGATGGTCTAACCTCGCATAGATGGCACCAGTCGTCAAATGCACGAGCGGGGCAATCTCCTTTGTGGAATACCCCTGCATTTTCAGCAGGACGATTTTCAAGGTACGCCCGTCCACCGCGACTAATACTTGATAGAGATTTTCGCTCTCAATCTCGTCCAGTAACTCCGCAACCGTACCCACTTCCGTCTGCCGCTCCCTGTCTGCCATGTCCTCAAGGTATTCCGCAATGTCATTCGTCCATCGGTAAAACCGCCTGTTGGAATTGAAGTCTGCCCTGTCCGCAATGCGTATCTGCTCAATGGTCGCTTCATCAACGCCGCACTCACGCAGCAGCTTTTCCTCCGCTTCTTTCCAGATACGCCATTTCCTGTCCTCCCGTCCGTGGTTATATGCCATGCTTCTTTTCCTCCAATCAGAATTGATTGAGAGGGCAGAGAAAAACCCCCTCATTTTCCCAAAGGAAAAAACAAGGGGCTGAACGCCTTAAATTTTAATTTTCTATTATCTTTCTTAGTTTTCTTAGGATTCTGGCTTTGCGTTTGTTCACAACGCTCTGGGTTATGCCGAACCTCGCCCCGACTTCACGCTCAGAAAGTCCGTCAAAAAAGATTGCCTGTATCAATTCCTGTTCACTATCCGACAGCAAAGGCAGGGCGGCTTTCAGCCTGTCCACCATAACCGCATTGACAACGGTTTCCGCAATGTCTGCCGCTTCATCAGCGATAAAGTCTAAAGGCTTCCCCTCGCTGTCCGTAAATCCATCCAGAGAAAGCAGGCTGTTCTTCGTATCTAATTTTTTCAGATAACGCCACCGTTCCTTATCTCGGTAGAAGTCCGTGTATTGCTCCCTCACGACTTCAAGCAGACAGCCTTGAATGGGGATAAACAGCTTGTCCATATAGGTCTGGTCGGATTCCCTGCGGCGGCAGAAATCCGTATAGGACAGTTCCACATATCTGCCGCTTTCCTTGATATATACCTTTCTCGGTGCGTATTTCACTGTAAGTACCTCCCATCTGAATTTTTGAAATGTTCAAAATCCAGATGGAGAGGTGGCGAACGACACCTAACACCACTAATAGCCCTATGGCACTTTCCAACAAAAATCGACAAAAGAAAAACCGCAAAGGCTCTATGACCTTTACGGTTATGGGAAATATTAATTCTGTTGTATGGAGATTGTACTTCTACATTCAAGGCAGGAAGTGCCGTTGCATAGGCAGAAATTTTTTTAACTGGTTTCCTGCCGTTCTCTGATATGCTATGTATTGATAAATTTTGCTTCGTATGAGCAGATAGATAACTGCCCGAAAAAAGGACATAAAAAAATCCCTCCAAATTTAAAAACAAATTCAGAGGGTAATTTAGGGTATAACAAAATAACCCACCCGAATATCGTTTTTTTTATTTGGTGAGTTTGTTCTTTCAAATACGAAACAAAAAGAGCCGATGATTCGTGAATTGTTCCACAATTTCATCGGCTCTGCGTCTTAAGCGTCTGGCTCTTTGATGACAGTTATCTTCAAGTTGTCAACTTTAATCAATCTTTCTTGTCTGCATTTTGGACAATA
This sequence comes from Ruminococcus sp. AF41-9, assembly GCF_003477525.1. GTDB lineage: Bacteria > Bacillota > Clostridia > Lachnospirales > Lachnospiraceae > Blautia_A. Next base: position 51,887 of record NZ_QUDO01000021.1, on the reverse strand, counting down.
AAGGGGATAATTCTCCAAAACAGTGTCCTTCCTAATTTTATTACGGGTTTTGTTCCCACAAACAGGACACAATATCCATTCGCATTTCATCATAATTAGTCTCTAATCCTTTCAAATCTCATTTTATATGACTTTTGCAAGCTGTTAAGCTAACTTGTGGAACATATGCCGAACCTTATCTATACGGCTATTCGGGCGGCGGGGTTGGCAAATAAATTTACCAATAGCTGGCTGGTATCCTTTTAACTCTGTCAAGCAGACTCCCTGCCCATTTGTGAAATAAGTTAAATCGTTCCTGTATTCTTGAATACATCTAGCAGGGATTTCTCCTTTCAGAATGACCTCGTCATTCTTTATCTGAGTACTTACAATATCTGCACAATACCTTGGAGCATCATGATACGCCCGTGAGAGATATTCCTGCGGTGCATAAATTTCAAAGTGGAGATATGGCTCTAATAGTTCTGTCCCTGCTTTTTTTAAAGCCTGCTCCAATACGATAGGGGAAAGCAGCCGAAAGTCTGCGGGGGTACTTACAGGACTATAATACAATCCATATTCAAAACAGATTTTACAGTCTGTCACTTTCCATCCATACAGCCCCTGCTCGCAGCCATAAAGAACCCCCTCCATAACCGCATTTTGGAACGATTGATTTAAATATCCAAGTGAAACTCTGCTTTCATACTGCACTCCGCTTCCAATAGGGAGCGGCTCTATGGACAACCCGACAGAAGCCCAGAAAGGATTTGGCGGGACTTCTATGTGGATGGTATATTCTGCTTTTCTAAGCGGTCTTTCCATATATATAACAGTAGGCTCTTTTATTTCTGCCTCCACATGATATTTTTCCTCAAGGATGGCACAAATGACTTCCATCTGCACTTTCCCCAAAAAAGAAAGTATAATCTCATGCGTTGTAGTATCCACATAATATTTTAAAAGAGGGTCGCCATCTGAAATTTCTGTAAGTGCCCCAAGCAATATTTCCCGCTGTTCAGATTTCTTTACTGCAATCGTTGTTTGGAGCATAGGGAGAGGATTTTCAATAAATTTTCTCTGCGGCAACAGTATTCCGTTCCCCAAAATACTGTTTAGCTGCAAAACATCATTTGGTAAAATTACAATATCACCAGAGCAGGCTGTATCGGATGAATATAATTCACCGTTTGTCGGAACACACATCTCTGTGATTTTTATTTTCTCTTTTTCAGATATTCTAATAACATCCCTCAAATGCAATGTTCCGCTATATATACGCACATAAACAAAACGCCGCCTTTTCTCTGAATATTCAATCTTAAAAACCTGCCCGCATAGTTCAGATTGACCTTCAGGCGTTGATGAATAAAATTTACTGGCAATCACTTCTATAAGCTGCCGAATCCCCAGATTGTTTTTAGCGCTTCCGTGATAAACGGGAAATAACGTTCCGTTTTGGAATCTCCTGTTTTCTTCCTGTTCCAGTTCTGACATTTTAAACGGTTTCCCTGACATATATTTCTCTAATAGTTCATCGTTTCCCATAATTACCGCATCCCACTGTTCCATATCGTCATTGTCCGTTACATTTATATGGGGATGCTGCCCAACCTTTTGCTTCACTATAATTTCCGAAGAAAGCTTTGCTTTCATTTCTCGATATACCATTGGCAAATCAATCCCCTCTTGGTCAATTTTATTGATGAAAAAAATTGTCGGAATCTTCATTGTCTGTAGTGCATGAAACAGTATACGGGTCTGTGCCTGTATGCCATCCTTTGCAGAAACTAATAATACTGCTCCGTCTAATACGGATAAAGAACGGTATACTTCCGCCAAAAAATCCATATGGCCTGGCGTATCTATAATGTTGACTTTTACATCCTCCCACTGAAAAGATGTCACTGCTGTCTGGATAGTGATTCCCCTTTGACGCTCCAAATTCATTGTATCTGTCCTTGTTGTGCCTTCATCTACGCTCCCTAGTTCTGCAATTGCACCACTGGTATACAATAAACTTTCCGTTAATGTTGTCTTTCCTGCGTCAACGTGAGCCAGAATGCCTAAGTTAATTATTTTCATGTGATTTTCCTCCTATCAACACCCAAAAAAGGGCATAAAAATACCCAGTGATAAATACTCCTATCACTGGGTAAATAACTCCAATAGCCCCAAAACACTTATATGTTTTCGGGCATATAAAATTACATGATAAAAGTATTCTTAAACTGGGTACAAAAAACTAAGCCCCATATTAAAAGTGAAACGAGACTGCTACTTTTTGTTCCCACTATCAAATTGACAGTTTATTTAAGAATACCTTGCCGCATATTTATTAACTCCTTGTATAATACTGAATCTAATTATATTCCTTAACCCTTTATTTGTCAAGCTGACAAACTAAAGCAGAAAAAGCGGCAGGATTTCCCCCTGCCACTAATCATCTGTTTATGCAAAAATAATTTCCTTTTCCACAATCTCCCTCGCACAAGCCCTTATGTTATTGAGGCATCCTGTCCATTCTAAGGCGTTTTCTGCCTTTAGCTGTTCCGTTATGCCCTGTGCCTGTTTCATACCCTCTATGAGCCTTTCAAAGCGTTCCTGTGCCTGTCTGTTGATGTCGGCAAGGTAGGCGTTTAGCCTGCCGCTTGTAAGAAGATTGGTGTATGTAACTTTACGGTACTGTTTTAGATAATCTAAATGCCGTTGCCCCCAGATGCCTATTGCCTGTTCTTCTTCGGCGGGTACAGTTAAGCACGGTATCAAATAATCCCCTTGCCTTTCGTATTTGCCGCCCAGTTCCTCAAATAATGATTTTGCCATTGTCTGTTACCTCCACATTCTTTTTTATTTTGAATGTCCGCAAAATCCGTCCTACATCAGACGGCTTCCACGGACAGTCAAGGTGATGCAGCGCAATGAGCCTGTCTTGCACGTTGGTACCAGCACCGAGTTTCGGTGTAGAACCCATGAGGATTCTCACCTGTCCGGCCCGCACCTTTGCAAACAGTTCCGCTTTCTTTGCCTCCGTGTTATATTCATGGATAAAAGCAATCTCTTCTTTCGGGATTCCTCTGGCAACCAGTTTGTTCCGGACATCATCATATACGTTGAAAGTCCCATCCCCTTTTGGAGTAGACAAATCACAAAAGATCAGCTGGGTTGTCCGGTCTGTCTTTCCCTCATCCCATACCTGGAAAGCATTTTCCACACAGGTATTAACCTTGCTTTTTTCGGCATCCGGGAGAAGTTCGTTCAAAAGCCTTTGGTCTAACGCACACTTCCTTCCATCATTGGTGATCTTGAGCATATTATCTTCTGTCGGATTCACAAGACCGCCTCTTACACTTTCGGCACGTTCTGAAAAAGCACTGACCATTTCCTGCTGTTCTTCACTTGGCTTCAAGACTTCATTGATAAACTCTGCTTCCGGTACGGGAAGGTTCAGCATATCCGAAGTCTGAATATCTGCAGCTTCCTTAAAAATGGAGATCAGCTCCGGAAGATTAAAAAAACGAGCAAACCGTGTTTTTGCACGATAGCCCGTTCCTTCCGGTGATAATTCGATTGCGGTTACTGTCTCCCCGAACGTTGCCGCCCAGGAATCAAAGTGTCCCATACCCATACGCATGAGTGTGTCATACTGGAGATAACGCATGATAGTGTAAAGCTCCGTCATACTGTTCGATACGGGAGTACCTGTAGCAAAGGTGATCCCTCTGCCGCCGGTCAGTTCATCCATGTACCGGCATTTCATAAACATATCCGAACTTTTCTGTGCATCCGTCTGTGAGATTCCCGCCACGTTCCGCATTTTTGTGTATAAAAAAAGGTTCTTAAAGCTATGGCTCTCATCCACAAACAGCCTGTCCACACCCAGCTGCTCAAAAGTTACTACATCATCCTTTCTGGTCTGGTCATTAAGTTTCTTCATCCTCGTCTGCAGACTCTTTTTTGTTTTTTCCAACTGTTTGATGGTATAATTCTGCCCTGCCTGATGTGCTGCTTCTTCAATAGAAAACGTAATATCTGCAATCTGATCTTCCAGCATGACAATTTGACGTTCCCTTGAAAGAGGGATTTTCTCAAACTGTGTATGTCCGATGATCACCGCATCATAATCCCCTGTTGCAATACGGGAACAGAAACGTTTTCGGTTTGCCGGCTCAAAGTCCTTCTTCGTTGCCACCAGGATATTTGCTCCCGGATAGAGACGTAGGAAATCACTGCCCCACTGCTCGGTCAGATGGTTTGGCACAACATAAAGATTCTTCTGTGAGAGTCCCAGCCGCTTTGATTCCATACCGGCTGCGATCATCTGGAACGTCTTTCCTGCTCCTACGCAATGAGCCAGTAACGTATTATTTCCATACAGCACATGCGCCACTGCGTTTTTCTGGTGCGGCATCAGGGTGATCTCCGGGTTCATGCCGGCAAACTGAATATGGCTTCCATCATATTCCCGTGGACGGATGCTGTTAAATCGTTCATTATAGATCTTACAGAGATCTTCCCGTCGGTGCAGGTCTTTAAATATCCACTCCTTAAATTCCTCTTTGATCAGCTCCTGCTTCTGCTGTGCCAGCATTGTTTCCTTCCGGTTTAATTCCCGGTGTTCCCCCTCGGCATCCTGTACCGTGTCATAAATCTTGGTATCTCTAAGGTTTAAGGCATCTTCCAAAAGGCGGTAGGCATTGGCTCTCTGTGTTCCATAAGTGGAAGTGACAAGGGCATTTCCGTAGCTGTCCACATTCTTTCCCATAACATTCCATTGTCCGGTCACTTCGGCATACTGGACTTTGACCTTGCTCCCTACATAATATCTTGGTGTATGAAATGTCTCTGCCATGAACCTTGTAATATAATCCTCGGAGATCCAGGTTGCCCCAAGTCTTGCCTCAATCTCTGACGCATCCAGATCTTTTGGCTGTACCTGCTCCAAATACTGCACGTTCACCTGATATTCCGGATGATCTTCTGCAAACTGTTTTGCGATCTGCAGTTTCTCCCTCACATTTCCAGAAAGATATTCGTCCGACGGCTCCCATTTTTCACTGATCGGATTTTTAAAGATCACCCCTGCCAGTTCTTCGGTAAGTTCTGCTTCTGTTTTCCCGGAAAGCTGTGCCATATAGGAAAGGTCAACGCCTGCCCTCTCACCAATGGAAACCGCAAGTGCTTCACTGGCAGTATCCACGGAAGTTACCGTTTCTGCCCTGCGGATTGTCCTTTTGGTAAAAATATCCGCTTTCCGTTTCAGTTCTCCCTTATCATCCAGAAATTCCAGAGAAGTCAAAAGACAATAGCTGCTGTCCTGGCTAAATGCCCTCTTATTGGCATTGCTGCTGAGAAGACCATATTTTGCTGTAAAGGTATCGTATTCTTCATTGAGTTTTTCCTGCAGCTTTGTGATCTGTTCATCGCTTCCCTCTTCCATCTGGCACTGGATCAGTTCATTCGTAACATCACGGATGTTCACCAGCCCTTTAACACGTTCCGCTGTCATAGCCGGAAGATCCATGCGGTTCATCACAGAATTTTCCCGGTAATAGACTTCATCATTCACTACGGTAAAACTGAAATTCTTTACATTCGGGTCTGCCGGGATAGAGACAACATCCTCCTCCAACTCTGTATCCGAAAGTTCCAGTTCCGTGATCGTACCATGGATATTCTGGACAGCTTCTTTTAATTGTTCTTCTAAGGTAATTCCTTCTTTTGGTTTTACGGTCACTTCCTGCTTTCCATACTGGGTACTTTCTGTAGTAAACTCACCAAGCACCATTTCCGGATGCTCTGCAAAATAAGCATTGACTGAATAGCCTTTCGGCATTTCCTTTATATTTAACCATTCCGGTTCCTCAATGGATGCCCTGTCTCTTTTCTGGAAAAACAGAATATCAGAAACAACGCTGGTATTGGCATTTCTCTGGAACGCATTATTCGGTAATCGGATGGCTCCAAGCAGTTCTGCCCGGTTTGCGATATACTGTCTCACTGCCGGATTCTGCTTATCCATCGTTCCACAGGAAGTTACCACAGCCACTACGCCACCGGGACGCACCAGATCAAGGGATTTTGCAATAAAATAATCATGGATCATAAAATGATGCCGGTCATATCTGCGGTCACTGACCTGATACGCTCCAAACGGAACATTGCCTATCACACAGTCAAAAAAGCTGTCCGGATAACTGGTTTCCTCAAATCCCTGCACGGCAATCTTATTTTTCTGGTAAAGCTGTTTTGCGATCCTTCCCGAAACCGGGTCGAGTTCTACACCGTACATATTGGTTTTGCTCATACTCTCCGGGATCATTCCCATAAAGTTACCGACTCCACACGATGGTTCCAGGATATTTCCCTGTTTCAGTCCCATATTTTCCAGTGCTTCATACATGCTTCGGATCACGGTCGGGGATGTATAAAAAGCATTTAAGGTCGATGCCCTTGCTGCTCTGTATTCTTCTGGTGATAAGGTATTCTTTAATTCCAGATACTCATCTGCCCAGCTGCTGTTACTCTCCTCAAATGCCTGCGGGATACCACCCCAGCCAACATAACGGGATAAAATTTCCTGTTCTTCGGGTGCTGCCAGACGTTCTTCTTTCTCCAAAGTCTGTAACAAATGGATGGCTTCCATATTTGCCTTATACTTTGCCTTCGGACCGCCTGCACCAAGGTCATTATCCTGGATACGGAAGTTGTATGGTTCTATCACAGCTTTTTCCTGTTCCTGACTTTCCAGAATAGATTCTTCGGCAGTAACCTCTTCCTCTTCTATTTCCTCCACATCTGACATATCTACTACGGTCGGTTCTGCCACTGCCTTCGTATCCAAGAAATCAAACATGGTCATCTGGTGTCCGGATGGTTCCGCAAAAGACGGTTCTGCTTCCGGTGTCGGGAATATCGTATAGATTCCTTCTGCATACTGGTGGAGTTCCGAAAGAAGTTCTGTTTTCTGCTGATAGTTTGTCCCATACGCTTCAAAATCCAATGGAAGAGCTGCCAATGCTGCATCCATCTTCTGTAACAGTTCTTCTGTCTGCTCTGGATTCTCTAATACTGCCACCATTTCTTTTCCTGGTTTTTCCCAGAAGAAATCATCCGTAAATGGTCTGTCTATCTCTTCCGGAAGACGGTCATAAAAGCGAAGTACCTTATTCGCCATCTGCTCCCGTTCATATTCCGGCATACGAGCATAATCTTCTGCCTGCAGGAACTGGTCATTCTTTATCAGATAAGCTACTCTATTTGCAACTTTATTCCAGGATAATAAAATTGACGTATATGGATTCCCATAAGCACCTCTTGCAAGAAACAAACCTTTTCCATCATAGTTTGTATGTGAATCATCGGCACCGGACAGTGCATGACTGCTTCCACCGATCCCATACTGTTCCTTGATAAAACCTGTCCTCGCTCTTTCATCCTCATGCAGCAGATAAAAAGAATACGTCCTGAGCCTGCCCTGCGAATACGCTCCACCCCTTGCAAGAAAAGCATCAATCTCATCCTGTGTAATGAACATCGGATGTTCTTTCCAGGCAAACCCGTCCCTTGCCTGATAAGGGATGACCTCATCCGCAAACTTCTGAAACTGCTTTGAGATATTTACAGGATTATAATGATGGAAACGCATAATGGAATGATTTTCTTCATAGGCTTCTGCCAGTGCATCCAGTCTTTCATTCAGTTCCGAAAGCCACTGGGGATCTTCCAACTTTTCTTCCAGATAATCTGTGATCTCCGGATAGATACTGCGAAGATGTGGTAAGTCCTCTTCGTCAAAAACAATCTCGCTACTCCTTCTGCCATATCGCCTTTCATATAGGCAAGAGCCTGGGCGTGTTCTTTTACTGCATTACTTCTTGCCGCATCCAATACAGACTGTGGTGCATATTCACCCTGATCTAAAAGCTGATGGATACGTCCGCTGACATCCTCCCATGATAAAAATGCCTTATCTAAGATATGGTCTGTAACCGTATGCCCCACTGCGATCTGCATCCCAGTTTCATCAAACCAGACTGAATATTCATTTCCATCAATCTGAAAGCCTTTTCCACCTTTACGGTATTCACGCTTCACAAACTCCGTATATTCCTCCGGTGTCTGTTCACTCATGAAATTATAGATGATCCGGAGCTGGCTGGCTTTCCGGTTTCCTCCTGTCCGTAAGATCTCATCGACAACTTCCTCTGGAATCGGGATTTCTCCGGCATAAAGGGCAGCTGCCCTTTTCTCGATCTGCCGTCTTTGTTCATCTGCGGTGGGATATTCGGGCAAAGATAAAGCAGAGGCGATCTCTTCCTCTGCTTTACTCAATCCATCTTCTCTTGTATCTTCTACTAACTGTATACCAATTCCGTCAAGATGCTCTCTTCCGCTGTTGCCATCAGTGCGTTCATGTGTGCTGTCCATGCCATCGGATCTGCTTCCTTGTCCGGTGCCGGATTCTTCTCCAGTAATTTCTCCATCTGGCTGTCCATTCTCTCCTGTGCTGCTTTCTCGATCTGTTCCAGATGGCTGTTCAGCTTCCCGGTCAGGAACAGGCTCTGATAAAGGCTGTTCTTGTGTTCTTTCAGAAATGTCCTCCGCAGCATCCCATATTTCCCGATCGTCACTTCTTCCTCTTCGACGGTCAGATTCGGAAACAGATAATCTCCCTTGCGATGATATGTCAGTTCCATAATCGGTTCCTCCTTCATTTTCAATATTTTCTTCTTTTTTCGTTTCTGCATCCTGGTTTTTGATTTCACGAATTAACGTGGTAAAGTTATTATAATTCCTTTCATTGGAATTTTCAACCTCTTTTCTCGCTTCTTCCAGAGAAATTTTATGTACGGTCTTTCCAATATCAATCAGAATACTCTCACTGAGCTGGCTTGCCGCATTTCCAAGGAAGGTGAGAACTGACAGACGGTTATAATCTGTGATATGCATGAAGTCCTCTTCTTCCAGAAGTTCCATCGGGTCAAGCCCGCATCGCCTGGAAAGCAGATAGTAAACACTGTCTGTTGCCAGCTGACGGAAATCACTGCGGATCGTCACCTCATCCAGATCTTCCAGATAAGTACCTTCTACAGCATATTCCAATCCATCCAGGTATTCCTCCAGATTGTCATTGACCATTTCCCTTGCGACTGCCATCAATGCGTCCTGCAAAGTTGCTGTATCCTTTTCTTCCAGAGCATAGACCTCTGCCAGATGGGTGAGGATCTCTTCTCTCTGGTGCTCCTGCATCTTCCAAAGATACGGGCTTCTGCCTCCGGCTACCATGTGGGTATCCGAAATATCAAACACATAACGAAGTTGGTATTCTGCCAAGTTTCATCAAACAGGGCAATTCCTCTTGCACCACGATTTACCCAGCGTAACATCTTTTCATTCCATAGTTCCAGTGATGCACAGGCTGTTGCGTCTGGCCGCTGTGCATGGATCAGAAGCTGATCAGAAAAAGAATACCGATATAATCTTGATGCTGTATCCATATAATCCATCCAATTCCCTGGCGAACTGCTTACTAATACGGCATGTTCCTGTACCAAGTTTCGGATGTCCTGTAGTTTAGACATTTAACTTCCCTCCTGTCAATAAAAAAAACAGCCTACTCTTTTTAGAATTGGCTGCATAAAATGTACTTTACTTTTCGGAGAGAAAATGCTATATTCTAATTGAAAAGAGTAACCGCCCACAAGGTGGATGCTCCTGGATTAGGTTTTAATTTACTTTGCTCTCAAAGAGAGCTGCCTATCCTGTTGGCAGACAGGGTAGGCTATTTTTTTCGCTTGTTGTCCCTATTATCCAAATAGGCAAGCAAAGCAATCAGAAACGTACCGCCTAAGAACAATAAGCTCAAGACTTCGTATGTATCCATTCGCTCCACCTCCCTTCTTCTGTATCCCTTAACGGAATCTGAAAATCCAGGAGGTTTTTACCAACCCTGTACACGGTTGCTCCAGTAATATTCTAACAGGTAACTCTCCGCAAAGCAATTCCTTTTTACTTCATACGGTTTTATATTCTGTTTTTCTCTTATCCTCTGGCCAATGCAGTTTCCATTCCAGATATTCCTCTTCTGTAATTCTTCCATCGCCCAGTTTCTGCTTTTTCCCCATCCATTCCTGCAGATAAGACATTGTTTTTTTATCCCTCATTGTGATTCCAACTGTTTCACTTTCTGAATCATTTAGCAGGAACAGATGAAAAAGCCCTCTATTTTCTTCATCCATCCAGAATAAAGTTTCCATTAATTCGTCCATTGTCGCAATTCCAGGACTTAAAAAATTCCGGACATCAACTTCCAATATTTCTGCTATCCGGATAAGCGTTTCCTGCTTCGGTGTACGCTGTCCACTTTCATATTGGGCAATTCTCACATCTGCACTATTTTCTCCATATCCTAACCTGCGCCCCAGTTCTTTTTGAGTTATGTTGCGAAACATACGGATTTTTCTTATTCTTGCTCCTAATTTCAATTTCTTCTCCTTTTCAAAATGGGGCTGTGCAGTAACCACAGCCCCAGAACACTATTTATATTATCATTTGCGTTTTCTCTTAACTGTCACTACAGTTCCCAGACATCCTGCTGATACTGCAAGTGCCAGCACAAAAATAGCAATATTTGTATTATCTCCTGTTTTTGGTGAATTGGATACAGAAGTCGCATCAGAACCATGGGAACCAGGAGTGCTGACTCCCTGGTTTTCTGATGTTTCCGGAGTGTCTTTTTCCGGAGCTTTCTTATTTGTCAGATCCAGAGTATATTCAATCACAGGAGTACGGTCATTGACATATTCAAACTGAATCTTATGCTCGGTTTCATCAAGCTGATAGCCATCCAGTGTTTTTGTTTCTTTCAGGATATATGTGATTGCTTTTTTATACTGCCCATTCTTAAAAGTCGCAATCGGATAATTCTTTGATTCTGCATGGCCAGCACTGTCTGTTACCAGAGTTTCCAGAACTTTACCTTTGCTGTCACAAAGGGCAAATTCTACACCTTTCATTGGCTTCTTGGTATCTTTATCCGTTTTATTTAAGATTACCTTGCCCATTGCCTGTTCATCTTCCATTTTGGCTCCCTGAACATCTCCGGTGTCCTTAACCTCAAATGTCACTTTATTTGCCACAATATAGCCTTTCGGTGCTGTTTCCTCCAACAACGTATAAGTGCCGACTGAAAGTTTCTCTACATAATGGGGCTGATCACCAGATGTCCAGCTTTCCATAACTTCCTGGTTTTCATTAAGAATATACAGTTTAGCACCTTTGACCTCGCTGCTTCCATCTGTCATATCAACTTTACTGATCAGAATTTTTGTTGTATCATCCTGCATTTCTACTTTCTGTATATCTGCAGTATTTTCTACTACAAACGTAATGGATTCTGCAGTTGCATAACCATCAGCAGGAATTGTCTCTGTTAATGTATATTTCTTTCCAACTTCCAGTTCCTTAATGATGTGTGGTGTGCTTCCGGAAGTCCACTCATCCACAACGTTTCCCTCTGAATCGGATACTTTCAGTTTTGCACCTGGTAATTCTTCCCCGGTTGTAATATCTGATTTTGTGATTTCAAAAGTAGTTGGCTCATCTTCATAAGTGAACTCAAAGGATACTTCTGCAACCTCTTCTCCCGCATAAGCAAAATCAAATTCCTTGATTTCTTCTGTTGTCACAAATCCAGCAGGAGCCTGCACTTCTTTTACATAGTAGTTGCCATTGATTGGAAGATCTGCCGTAAATACAATCCTTCCATCCTGATCCGTAGCTTTCTGCTCGATCATGGTATCTGCTTTCAGGATTACTTCGCCTTCTGCATTTAAAATATCATTCTTTGTATAAAGTGCAAATACTCCGCCTTCCAGAACACGGTCTGTATTTTTTTCTTTCTTAACTACAGTTACTTTTGCTTTCTGGCGGTTATTCTGCCAGTCCTCATCATAAGTCACAACCGGAGTATTCTGATCACGATAAGTCAGATCAACCTCTCTGATTTCTCCATCCAGAACATATCCATCCGCCGTCTCTTTTTCCTTTACATAATATTTGCCTAAAGGAAGATCTTCTGATCTTGCATATCCAAGAGCATCTGTCGTAATTGTTGCTACCAATTCGTCCTTTTTATAATAATCACTGCTTTCCCCATCTGCAGCCTTGATATCCTCCGCTGCATAAATTTCAAAAGTAACATCTTTCAAAGAACCTGTAACATAGCCAAATGCTGCGTCCATGCCGCCTGCCAGCATATCTTTCCAGGTAACTTCCTTGACAAATTCACCTTTTTTATTGATGATGATTCGTCCAACCGGAACAGCATCCTTCATTTCTACTTTTTGAACATCTGCAGTATCAGAAACTGTAAATTTCACTTCCTCCGCCTGCAGATAACCATATGGTGCAAACTCTTCCCGAAGTGTGTAGGTTTTTCCCACATGGAGTCTTTTTATTACATGAGCTTTTCCTTTTACAGAAGTCCATTTTTCTACTTCTTTTCCGTCTGAATCCAAAACCGTCAGTGTTGCTCCGTCAAGTTCCACACCTGTTGTAATATCTGATTTCGTAAATTCAGTTGTTGTCGGCTCATTCTTAAAAACGGTTTCCAGTTTTACTGTTTTTACTTCCTGTCCCTGATATTTCGCAGTCACCTCAATCTGCTCATCTGAAGATACAAAACCATCTGGTGCTGCCAGTTCTTTTATATAATAAGTTCCAAATGGCAGATCCTGCTCAAAAACAGTTTTTCCATCTTCACCTGTTACCGCTTTTGTAAGCAGTTCGTCTGCTTTTACCAGTACCTTATCCCTGCTTTTATATCCTCTTTTGCGTAAAGACCAAACTCTGCTCCAGAAAGCCCTTTCTCATTTTCAGCATCTTTTTTCACAACTGACACTTCTACTTTCTGGCGGTCATTTATAAACTCTGCACTCTGTGAGATCACTGGTGTATTCTGGTCTGCATAGACGAAAGAAATCTTCTGTTCTTCTTCATTTAATACAAATCCCTCCGGTGCAGTCTTTTCTACAACTTTGTATTCTCCTAGAGGCAGATTATCAAGCTCTGCTTTTCCGGATTCATCCGTTGTCAGTTCTGCAACTTTTTCACCCTTTGCATATTTCAAGATTCTTTTTCCTGTATCATCTTTCTGGAAATCTGCTGTATAGATATCCTCTGCAGCATATACTTCATATACTGCACCGGAAAGGTTCTGAACTTCATACCTAAAATCATTCTTATAGGTCGAAAGGACCTCTCCTTTTTTCTGTACAGTGAGTTTTCCTTTCACCGAATGGTCCTCATATACCACTTCAATGACCGCATCACCTGAAATCGGATCCGTCTGATACAGGGTATTGGTATCTACCTGTATTTCGACATAATTTTTGTTAATGGTATAACCGTCCGGTGCTGTTACCTCTTCGATTCTATAATGACCAATTTTTAAATTCTGAGGCAGTATCAGATATCCATCTATATCTGTGAAATATGAGGTATGTGTAACAGTTGTCGGGTATGTAGTTACCTGCTCTACATATTTTTCATGATCCATATCATAAATTTTAAACTCTGTTCCCGGAATTAGAACAGATTTTTTAGTCTCATCATCCTGTTTGATAATTTTCAGTTTTGCAGAAAATTCTTTATCCAAAAGAACTCTCCATGTCTGCGGCTCTGTTGGTTTATTCTCTGTAATCCGGACAATAAAATCATCTACAGGTTTGTAATTATGGGGTGTTGTAGTTTCTCTCACCAGATATGTTCCATATGGAATTGCAATGGATTTTACATAGCCTTTCTCATTTGTAAAAATTTCCGTTGCTCCATTTTCACCGATCACAACTGGCTCTGCAGAGGAAAAATCATAATTTCCATCCTCTTTTACCACCAAAGAAGATACCAGATATGCACTAAATCCAGCTCCGGATAGTAATGCAGCATCTGTGTCTCCATTATTGGCAGCTTTAATAAGTTCAAACGGCTGTTTCTTCACCGTTTCCAGTGAGGTACACTCTTTTTCTACAACCGCTGTCAGATCACCTTCATCACTGCATACAAGATCATATTCATGCTCGTCTGCCAGATATCCTACGGATGGGGTAATTTCCTTGATGTAATACTCTCCAAGATAAAGATTCTCTATCCTTGCTTTTCCTTCTTTATCGGTAGTTAGCGTACCAATCTGGCTTCCGGCTTTATAAATAACGCCTGTCTTTCCATCTGGATGGGTAATGTCGTTTCTTGCATAAAGTCCATACACCGCATTTTCCAGGGAAGCATCTCCCTGTGCCTTATTTTCTTTTGTCTCGGCATCTTTTTTATTCAAAGAGATTGCAGCACTGACCCTGTCATTCACAAAAGTATGACTGAAAGAAATTTTTGCCTGTTCATCATTGGTATAACTGAACTGGAAAGAATAAGTATCTTTCTCATTTCTGACATAACCAGCCGGAGCCTGGACTTCTTTTACATAATAAGAAAATCCCACTGGAAGATCTGCTTTAAATGCTGCTTTTCCATCAGTACCAGTAATTGCAGTCTCAATCAGAGCATCTTTTTTTACCGCTACTTTTCCATCCACAGTTTTCATATCCTGCGCTGCAAACAGAGCAAAATGCCCTCCGGATAGTGTATTTTCAGTATCTTTGTCTTTCTTTATCACCTGCACCACTGCTTTCTGACGGTCATTTGTAAAGGTAGTCTCTGAGAAAGCCGCTTCTGCAGTCTGCCCTGCATAAGAAATGGTTACTTTTTTTGTTTCTTTTGCATTATAAAAATTTTCCGGGGCCTGTGCTTCTGTTACATTATAGCTTCCAAGCGGAAGATTCTTTACCGTTACAGAACCGTTCTCACCTGTGATCAGATTTTTCGCTACTTCTGCGCCTTTTTTGTAAACTGTTTTTCCACCTGCTGTTACAATATCCTCGGCAGCATATACGTTATAAACGGCTCCTTTCTGACGGCGTTTCTCATACTGGAATGAAGTTCCATTTTCATCAGATACAGCTCCTACAAAAACTTCTCCCTCTTTATAAACGGTCAGATTTCCTTTCTGCTCTTTGTCCGTTACAGTCTGTTTGGTTGTACTGCCAACTACTAATTTCACTCCATACGAAGAAGCCTGGACAACATAACCTTCCGGTGCTGTAATCTCTTTTAAGTAAACAGTATCCTGTGTCTTGGTAAGAGTTACTCGTGAAGAACCATTGCTGTCTGTTGGCGGCATCTTAACAATCAGCTTTGTGCAGGCGTTATCACTATATACTCCATACACGGCTCCGGCCAGATTTTTCCCAGTATCTCCATCTTTCTTTGTAATTTCGATAACTGCTTCTTCCGGCCAGTCAACTGTAATCTGCAGATCAGCGGAATCCGTATAGTAGCCAAATCCAATATCCTGTGAACTCTCCAGTTTTAAAAGCATTGCATGGAAATCCAGGGGAAAATTGGAAGTGATCGCATACTTTCCTTTCAGACTGCCCATATTGGCTGTTGTAGCTACAAGATGAAATTTCTCTCCACCTTTTACAGTGACATTTCCAGATGCCGTCTTTCCTGTAGTTTCGTTGACAAGGCTCACACCATTTTCCAGATGAATGGTAATGGTAAATGCTTCATTTGCCTTCCAGGTAAAACTTTCTGTTTCCTTTCCCGTTGCATTAACGGAAAGTCCTGGAAGAAGTTTCATTGCTGTCGGATCAGGCATTTTAGCAAGAGCTGCTTTAATCTCTTTCAGCATATTTTTAGCGGTTGTAGAAAGCGCACCTCCAAATCCGGATTCGCCATCATATAAATAATCAACCAGATAATGCTGCATGGCTCTTGTCTCAGAACTGCATCCATATTTTTCCATGATGGATTTTACATTATATCCGTTGAATGTATGTCCCCATCCAGGACCGCCATATCCATAGAACAAAGCTTTCCGCAGATACTTATCATCTCCGCCCTCATCCAGTTCAACCATATTTTTATATGTTGTCCCACTTGGAGGTGACTGCATGGAGTGCTGCATACAATACGCATTTACTGTATAAGTCTTTCCGCCTGCTTTGTAACGAACATATTTGTAGCTGTCATTTCCACCCTGTCCCATAACTGTATCAAACGGATGAAGCTGGCCATCTGAATAATAGTAATATTTATTTGCTTCAATATTTGTTGCATCATCCCATGGAGTATCGGTTGCAAGTAACATGATACCATTTTCTGCCTGATCCATGGAAACACTTAGGTCAATGTCATCTGCTGGCATTTCAAAACTGAATTTATCCGATTCTTCGTGATAAGTCACCTCTGAATACAATAAATCTTCTGTATTCTCTGTCTGGTTTGCCTGTACTTTTGTTGTTCCTACTGCAATTAAGCTGCCTTGCGGCATATCTCCGGAAAATACAACGGTTTCTCCTGGCTGATACTGTCCATCTTCATGGTTCAGCTCAATATGAAATTCCTCTCCACGAACAATATTTACCTGATAATTTCCATCTGCATCTTCTGTTTTCTCTGTTCCATCTGTAAAAGAGTCGTCTGTCGCCTCTGGCATTTCTTCCGGATCTGTATCTGTAATTTCTTCAAATGTGCTGTCTGTATCCGGATTATCATCTATGGCAGGTTCTTCTGTTGAAACTTCCTCAGACGGATTTTCCGGGATTGGTGTATCTATTGGCTCTTCCTCAACCGGAATTTCTGTCGGAGTTACTTCTTCATAGATTTTATCCTCTGACGGAATTTCTACATTTACCTCATCCTGCACAGGTTCTTCACTCTCTGCAGTGCCTATGGCTGGTTCCTCGCCTTCTGCTTCATTCTCATCTTCCTGGTTGCTTACAGATTCCTGATTCTCAGATTCAGCAACCTGCACCACCGCTTCCTTTACAATCAGCTTACGATTGATCTGATAAATTGGGTGGCCACTTACTGGCTCTACATAATAAACAGCTTTGTATGTATCTTCGTAATCTGTTGTAAAGTCCTGCTTTTCCTCATTTTTTGCCTCATGGAAAGTGATCTTCACCTTTTTTTCATCTGGTATTTCCAGTCCGGTAAAATCTTTCTCCACTTCAAAAATACTGCCTGTTTCCAGTTCCAGATCTTTTGCTTTTACCACCTCATCTGCATCAAGTTCATTTTTTATCTTTTCGTATAACGGTGGCTCTTCTGGCACTACATCTGCCGCATAGGACAGTATTGGAGATAGAATTGTAGATAACACTGTAAGCATTGCCAAGAATCCCGACAAAAATCTTCTCATATTTTTTTTATTCTTCATTCTTTTTTCCTTTCTTCCGTTCCGGGAAAATCAACTGAAACTTTGGATTTCCGGTTTCTGAAACCTCCATCTTTATAGTTGCTTCATACTTCCTTTTTGTTTTCTCTGATACCAGATCTTTGAAATGCACCTGCTTCTCACTCAGCAGCTTCCTGACAGTTGCTTCATCAAGTGTTTTTCCCTGACTCTCAAAAAATCGGTTATTTTTCCATAAAGTAAAACTGCAATCACTTCCTGAACAATAATAATTTCTCTTTCCCACATAAACCTTATTGCCACATCTTGGGCATTTTCCAATTTCTTTCCGACCATCTGAAAATAGTTTCTGGTATTCTTCCACTGGCTGTCCATTATCACTTACCAATTTAGTAACCATTTTTTCAATTTCGAAGAGAAATTCTTCTACATTTTTCTGGCCTCTGGAAATCAGTGTCAGATCATTTTCCCATTCTGCTGTAAGTTTTGGTGATTTGATCATTTCCGGAAGAATCCTGATCAGATTTCTTCCATCTGCTGTAGGTAATATCTGCTTCTTTTTACGCTCAATAAAGCCTTTCTCAATCAGTTTTTCAATAATCGCTGCCCTGGTAGCCGGAGTTCCAAGCCCTTTTCTCTCTGCGTCTTCTATCGTATCCGAACTTCCAGCGTGTTCCATGGCACTAAGGAGCGTATCCTCCGTATAATGTTTCGGCGGTGCTGTAAAATGTTCACTAAATTTTACAACAACACATTCAAATACCTGTCCTATTTTTATATCTGGAAAATCACTTTCCTCCTCTTCTGGCTTTTCTGCATTTTTCCCATATGATTTAAAGAACCGTTCTTCCACTTCTTTCCATCCATATTGGAGAACATTCTTTCCAGATGCAGTAAACAGTTCTCCATGACAGGAAATTTCAGTCTTAATACTCTCATATATGTATTCCTGTTCCGATGCACATAATAACTTTGATGCAATCAGCATAAGAATTTCTTTTTCTCCACCCGGAAGTGCTTTTAAATCCGTGTTTGCAATTTCTACCGTTGGTATAATTGCATGATGATCTGATACCTTTTTGCTGTTTAAAAGTCTTTTTATCTCTGGTTCCGAACCCTTCATTGATATTTCTGGAAATACTCTATTTACCGCATCAATAACCAAAAACGCATTTTCTTCCATATCATCTGTAAGATATTGGCTATCCGTCCTTGGATACGTCACCAGTTTCTTCTCATAAAGGCTTTGGGTATAGTCCAAGGTTTGCTGTGCCGTAAATCCAAGAAGACGATTTGCTTCCCTCTGTAATGTGGTCAGATCATATAATTTCGGCGGCTGTACCTTTTTCTTCTCTTTCTTTACTGAAAGAATCTGTGCAGTTTCATCCTTCATATCCTCCATCATCTGAACGGCAGCACTTTTCTCTTTTATCCGGTTGCTTACAGCATCCAATCCATCCATCAGAAGATGAACCAGATAATACTTCTCTTTCTGAAAGTTCTCGATGCTCTTTTCCCGTTCCACCAGCATTGCAAGTGTAGGTGTCTGCACCCGACCTACAATCAACCGATGGTGATACAGCACCGTAAACAGTCTGGTGGCATTAATTCCCACCAGCCAGTCTGCTTCACTTCTCGCCACCGCAGAATAATAAAGATTATCATATTCATGTCCATCTTTCATCTGCTGAAATCCTTCCAGAATTGCTTTTTCCTCCATGGAAGAAATCCACAGTCTTTAAAGGGAAGTTTACATTCTGCCTGGTTATATACCAGACGGAAAATCAACTCCCCTTCTCTTCCTGCATCTGTTGCACATATAATTTCTGTGACATCTGCTCTGTGAAGCAGTTCCTTTAAAACCCGAAACTGCCCTTTGGTACTTTCTTTAATCTGATATTTCCAATTCTCCGGGATCATGGGAAGTGTTTCATATTTCCATGCTTTCCAGTCATCCCGGTACTGATCTGCACTGGCCAGTTCAATCAAATGCCCAATACACCAGGAAACCAGATACTCTTTTCCTTCCAGATAGCCATCTTTTACGTTTGTGGCATGAAGCACCTTCGCAATGTTTCTGGCTACGCTGGGTTTTTCCGCAATTACAAGCTGCAATTTTCTATCTCCTTTCTGCACCTGTCGCTGTAATTAAGTGAAACAAAGTTATTCCTCTGATTCTTCGTCTTCTACTTCACCTTCCATTTCATATTCTTCTAATTCTTCATCATCCTCACGAATTGTATCTTCTTCCTCCTCATCGTCGTCCTCGTCCTCTTCATAATCAAAAGAAGTATTTCTTCCTTTCATAAATTTCCAATAATAGTAAGCACCACAAACTCCTGCCAGAACCAGCAGCATTAATAAAATCGTGCCGGAATTATTGCTTTTCTTCTCAGGTTCTTCCTTTTCTTCCGGTATGATCGTAACTTCTGGTTCCGGTGTCTCTGTGATCTTCTCTGTTTCAAGTGGCAGTGCGGATTCTGCAATAGCCTGGTTCTGTGGAAGTGTGACCATGTTGGTATCCGTAAAGTTCAAAAGATCATTTTCGCCTACCTCTGTAAGAAGATAAACATTTTCATCCGTTTTATCCTTATCTACAATCAGATAAAAAACCTTATCACTTTTTGTCTTGATCGTATAAAATTCCTTTCCCCCTTTGTCCTGAACTGTTCCTGTTGTCATGCCGGAAGCAGAACTTTCTCCCTGCACCCGTCCGGTATCTGCTTCTGTATCCGTTTCATTTCCTGTGTTTTCTGGTTCTGTTGATGCAGTAGCAGTCTCGTTCGTTGTCTGATGTTCCGTTACGGTTGCCGTAGCACTGGTGGGCTTACTTGCAGTTCCATCGGCTGGCAAAGAAGCTGCATTCTGCTCCGTTCCGGAAACCTCTGTATTCTCTTTTACTGCATCTGGATTTTCATAATAAGGGTTTCCTACTTTATAGATCTCTGACATATTTCCTGCTTTGTCTTTTGCCTGCAGGGTAAAGTATTCATAGGAAGTATCCGCTTTTTGCAAACGGACATTTAACGTATTATTCGTCAGTTCTGTGAATTCATTTCCATTGACATACAAAGCAGCAATTCCCGATTCCGCATCAACTCCCTGCACGATCAGTATCCCATTCTTCGCAGCCGCAATAATAGTTGGTTTGGTTTTATCAAAACACTCTATGTAACGATTCTGCTCATAAGTATTTCCATTCTGATCGGTAACTCTCACATAAACACTACAATTAGAAGAGATGGATACTTCCATATTTCCGGTTATGTCTGACCATCCTCCATTTTCTGAAAGTCTTGCTTCTACTTTTGCAATAGAAAAAGCACCTGTATTCTTTGTATCTTCCACTTGAATTTTAACGGTTGCCGTATCTGTCTGCCAGCCTTCGGGTTCTGTAAAGGTAATCCCTACTTCTGGTGTTTCCGTCACATCATTTCCTGCATCTTCCTGTGCCTGTTCCACTGGATCTGCATGAATTTCAACTTCTGATCCATCTGAAAAATCAACATCTTCCGGGCTGCTTTCTTCTGATGATTCCACTTCTACATTATCTGCCCATACAGTCAGACTTCCGGGCAAACTATAAAAGAAAGCTCCTGCCGGAAGTCCTGCTAACGTAGCTGCGGTTAAAAATACAGCTGCTCTTTTATGAAATTTCTTCATTTTCTGTCTGCTCCTTTTCTCTGGTTTCCAATATCTTTTTTTGTTCCTCCTTGCTGATATCAATCATCAACTGAAGTTCCTCTGCGGAAACTCCATTGCTTCGGATAATTTTTAGATATTCCATATCCTCTGCCTGTTTCTTCTGTTCTTCCAGATCCCTTGCTTTTTTCTGTAGCTTTTCAATCTTAACGTAGGTTCTTGCAAGTTCTTCTTTTATTCGTTCAATGTTCAAATACGCCCCTCCTTATGGCCTGCCAAAAGCATAAAAATGAGACTGCCAGTATGCAGAATTAATGGACGTATACTGAATTGGATTTCCACAATGGATCATCTGTCCATCTCCGGCATAAATTCCTACGTGGGTAACCGGCTCTCCCGCATCATACGTCCCAGTGAAAAAGATAATATCTCCTGGCCTTGCTTCTTCTGGTGATACAGGCATACAAATGTCATAAATTCCCTGTGCAGTAAGTCTTCCCATATTGCAGACACCCGAATTGGTAAACACATAGCTTACAAAACCAGAACAGTCAAAAGAAGTCTCCGGGCTGGAACCGCCCCATACATACGGCATACCAAGATATTTGTCTGCTTCCGCAAATAATCTCCGCACAGTCTCATCATCATAACTGCCGCCTCCACCATACAGCCCGCTATCTCCGGTACTGATATAAAAAACAGGATTATAATATTCCCCATCTTTGACCAGTTCCAAATATAACTGGCTTCCGGTTGCACTTCCTGTACTTCCCGTTGTACCAATTACAGTATCTGTTGTTACTTCCTGACCATTTGCTACCGAAATGCTCTGCAGATAAGCGTATTTAATCTGCACACCTTTTTTATCCTGCGTAACTACATAATTTCCAAAAGTTCCGCTATATCCTACATCTACAACAAAACCATTCATCGCTGACTTCACTTCTGTTCCCTGTCGTACATTAACCGTCACACCTCTGTGAAGTTGTGTCTGCCCGGTTCCATTGTTTACAGAATACCCATAATAGGTACTGATATAGGCATACCAGTTTAACTCAACCGGAGTTTTATATGTCTGTAAATTTCCTCTGTTGGAATAGACCTCTTCATAAATTTCCTGCTCATCCTCTTCCATTCTGGACAGAATAACACTTCTAAGCGGTTTTGCCTGAACAGAAACATTCAGTACATCTGCAGTTACTGTACGGGTAACTTCCACAGAGTTCTGATTGCCCTCTGCCAGAAAACATTCCCAGGTCTGATGACCATGTGCCTCAGCTACTGCGTGATTATCATAATAAACATCAAACTGGACACCATACTGGGCAAAGTTTCCAGTATCTTCTACGGTGTACTCAATCCCATTCATCACTACTTTCGTCCCCATTGGAAGAAATGGGTTTGCAGCATCAACCGCAAGCGTATGATTAGCCTGTGGCATTGCCCCTGAAGCAGTTGGTCCTCCACTCCACACGCCACAGCAGATAGGACAGTTACAGTATCCACTGGTCACAACATTTCCCAATGACTGCCCTACCTGTATTGTAGATGTTTCCTGCCGGGTTTCACTTTTTTCCTCTACGGTGATTCCGTACTGTAAAGAAAAAATTGTTTCCAGTTCTCCTTTTATCTCATCAAACTTAAAATCCCCATACCTGGCAGTCAGATAACTGATCAATGTATGGGGATCATGGCCGATTTCACCAATGTTATATCTGTATTCATCTTTTCCTGGATACCGGGCTTCCATCTGGTTTATTTTCTGTTGAAGACTGGCTTCCAACTGCGTATAATACAACTCTGCTTTTTCAATTTCGTCCGGATCCGCAATGTAACTGGAAGCGATTACCGTAGAAATTCCATTAGAAAACATAGCCGAACAGGAAGCAAATCCTGTCATTACGGAAAGAAGCAAAATCAATAACAACCCCATTGAGATCAGAGTAGTTACATTTCTTACAAATACTTCCTGTGCCTTTCTTGCAATTTTAGTAGCAAGATTTACTGACCGGATTGAGGTGTCTTTTGTTTCTTTTGCAATCTTCCCAGCCCGGTATGCCATCTGATACTCTCGCTTAATCCTCTGCTTCTGTATTAATTTTCTGATCAGCTTTTTCTGCATCTCTGGATGTTCTTCCAGATATTTCTGATATTGATACCTGGATGCACTCTTCCAGGCTCTTTGCTCTAAACGGTTTTCTTTATGTATCTGACTGCGGTTCTTCCGGATATTTCTACTGCTATGTTCCTGTAATATCCACTCACCTGAACGCACCAGCTTATGTGCTGCATCTACAGCACTGTTTTCCTCTTCGTCTTCGCCTGCTTTCTGATATACTGCATTTTTTAATGCTTTCTTTGGAACAGAAGACAAGGTTTTCTTTTTACCATCCGTTTTCCCTGTTTTTTTGTCGAAATATAAATGGTACTTTACCTTTGCTTTCTGTTCCTCATTTGTTTTCTTGGTATAAACAGAATCTTTCGGAATTTTGTTCTGCCTCTCAGCTTCCTGTTTTCTTGCAGCCTTATCCACTTTCTGATAAGTTTTTATTGTTTTTCGGCTATATTTCTGCTTTCCTTTTTTTCGGTTTGTAGAAACATCATTCTCCTCTGCCTGAAAATGTCCTCCCTCTGTTTCATCCGAAGTTTTCTTTTCTTTCTTCAGACTTCCATCTGTCTCCAGTTTTCCAAACTGCAGTCTCTGCTGTTTCTTTTTCTGTCGCTGATACTGGCTCCTGTGTTTTTCTTTGCGCTCACGTATTTCTACCGCTGAATCCACAGATACACCTGCAGGCTTGTCCCGGTATCTGTACCGTCCCTGTGTTTTTCGTTTTCCCGGAGGACTGTTTGCAGCCTCTTCTTTTTTGGCAGGATTTCCCTCCTGAACTTTTTCGGAAAATTGTTTCTTTTCAACTTTTTTATGAGAGTTTTTCTTCTTTTCAGAAGTAATAAATGCCTGTTCTACATCCTTCTGTTTATAAGACAACTCCTGATCGCTGTTTGTAACTTTTCTGGTCTCCTTTGTTGCAAGATTTTCCTCAACCAGACCATTTCTGGTCATACGGCTGACTTTCTTCTCTTTCGCCGTATATTTTTGTTTTCCCAATGTACCTCACCTCTGCTTTTTTGTCCGTTAAGTCTGAATCTCATCCGGTTTAGTACTCATCAAAGCATAGGTTCTGGTATCCTGCGGATATCTGTCTGCAAAAGGTATGATTACATTTCCATAAAAAAGCAGCCCTTCTCCTGCATTACTGTTATTTACAAAAGAAATCTGATGCTTGGAAATATTCAATTTCTCCGCAAGGATCTTCTGATCCCCGCTGTGCTGATTTAACATCAGGATAAAATCACTGTTTCCCACAATACTTTCTACTGCCAGAGAGCCAAGAAAATCTGTTACATTCTGGCTGATTCCTGTAATGATTCCACCCCACTTACGAAATCTCTTCCACATTTCAATAGAATAATTAGCAGTCTGTGGCTGGTTCAGCAAAAGGTGAAATTCATCCACATAATAACGGGTTGATTTCCTGCGACTGCGGTTCTGTGATACTCTTGTCCAAACCATATGCTGGACAATCAACATCCCTGCTTTTCGTAGTGTGGTTCCAAGTTCCCGGATATCAAAGCATACCACTCTGTTCTGCGTATCGACATTACTTCGATGGTTAAATACATTCTGCGATCCTGTTACATACAACTGCAGACTGTTGGCAATATTCTGTGCTGCTGGTTTATCTGGTGCATAAAAGTTCAGACGTTCATAGAAATCCTGCAAAGTCGGCATATTTTCCGGTTTTGGATCATTGTAAAGATATTTTTTATAAATGTCTTTTACACACAGGTCAATCATGGAAACCTCATCACCATTTAATTCTGCATTTTGAGGTTTCTTCATAATAACCTCGCAGAAAGATGTGATAAACTCTGCTTTATCAGCAATAATGGTATCAATATCCTCCACATCGCCATTAATCCTGTATTTCTCCGGATGATAAATAACATCCAGGTTCACTTCCATAGGATTGATGTAATCATTACTTTTTGCACTAATTTTAATAACTTCACCATTTAAGGCATTTACCAGCGGAAAATATTCTCCCTCCGGGTCACAGATAATAATGTCATCGTCTGTAATCAAGAAAACATTGAGAATTTCTCTTTTCGTTGCAAAACTCTTACCGGAACCAGGAGTACCCAAAATCAGGCCGTTAGGTGTTTTCAATCGTTTCCGATCCACCATAATGAGATTGTTTGACAGTGCATTTAAGCCATAGTAAAGAGCTTCACCGCCTTGGAAAAGTTCCTGTGTGGTAAACGGAACAAAGATTGCTGTAGAAGTCGTAGTCATAATTCTCTGTATTCCAGTCTGGTTCATTCCCAGTGGCAGTGATGCCACAAGTCCCTGTTCCTGCTGATATTGAAGTCTCCGTATATTGCAATTATATTTCTGGGCGATTCCTGCAGTCTGATACACAATATTGTCCAGTTTTCTCTTATTGTCCGCTGTATTCATCAGCAAAAAAGTAAGTTCAAAAAGTTTCTCATTCCTGGACTGGATTTCATTGAGCAATCCCTCCACATCCTCTCCGTATGTAGAAATGTCCGTTGGAATAATATCCATATCATATCCGCTTCTGACCGCTTTCTTCTGTTCTTCAATTTTCATTTTCTGAATATTTGACAGCGTACTTTTCAGGCTTTTAATAGCTGCCTTGGGATCAATTGGACGCAGGTGCATATTGATGATAAGATTCTCTTCCAGATCCAGCAGATCTGCCAGCAGTTTATCTGTAAGTTCTGGTGATGTAATCTGTAAATATGACACGCATCCAAAAGTCTGTCCCATCCTAAAATAGCTGTCATTGCGAAAATCAAACCCGGTAGGTGCAATAAAGTCTTTTGTCTGCAGACCTGTTTTTGCAACCATCCCATAATGGAAATGGAAAGATTCTTTTGTATCCATATTCATCACATCATGCAGAATTTTCAGACGTTCTACCCCATTTAAAGGCTCTGCCATGGCTCCCATCACCTTAAAATTATTCAATACACTGGCTTCAATTCTCTCCAGCCTGGATTTTGCATTTCGCAGATTATCCGCCTTAATGGAAAATGTAATATATTTTGTTTTTACAAGCCCATTATTTCCTTTGGAAAGCTGCATTTTCAACATATCCGAATATTCTTTCCGGATATCATTGAAACAGTCATCCTGCTCTGGAATATCAATATTTTTTGCATACTCATCAAAATTCACCTGTTGATTAAGAAATGTAATTTGTACCTCAACAGAGCTGTCAAATGAATTCAGGAACTCACAATAGTTCTCAAAAATAGCCGCTTTATCATCATTCTGCGCTAACTGGTAATTTATATCGTAGAACTGTACCATTTTTGAATAATAGTTATCATCTGTCCTACAGATACCATCCTTATATATTTCCTTATATGGAATCGTATCCTGCGCTATAAAAGGCTTCCTCTTCTTCTGATTCTCCGCTTTTATCATCCGAAGTTCTTTCAGACGCTTTTTTTCTTCTTTCGTAAGTCCGGTTTTCTGTTTCTTATTTTTTTCGGTCTGCTTTTTTAAGGAAATGGAACGGATTTCTCGCTTCCCTGGCTTCTTTTGCCTTTTTCTCAAGCCATGCACCCTCTTTCTCTAATTTATCGTACTCTATAATCCGGTCATATAAGTTTTGGGAACGATAGACCCTGATTCCAGGTCTTAAAAATTTCTGCCGGATAATGTGAAGCAATATTTTCTCTGCTGGAAATCCATCCTTTTCATACATTGCAAAAAAGAAAAATGGCAGCATCACTATGATCATAAGCGTTGCTGCCACATCTGTTCCCAGTCCTGCTTTTGTCAGCAAATAGACCGGAACACCACAAATTCCTGCCAGAGAAAAACATATAATTTGTCTTTTAGTTAAATTCAGTGCTAATTTTGTCTTTATTTTTGAAAAATCTTTCGGCACTGGAACATATGCCATATTCTTGTTTCCTCCTAATGTGCATTGAAGATTGATTTTGCCAGGGAACTGGTCTTAAACAGGCTGAAACATAAAATAACTGTATATGCTGCAACTGACCAGATAGCTGTATGAAGATTATCCGCAACTGTAATAGCATTTACCAGAACTGCATAAATCGCAACACATACCATCATAAAAAATCCCTGGAATCCCAACGCTAATAATGCCTTCACGTAATTATTTCCAATACTTCCCCATTCCCTGTTCGTAAATGTTGAAAACGGAATAGGTGCCACAGAGACATAAAGATATATTTCTATCATTCGTCCATATAAAATGACGGTAATCAGGACTGATATGATTTTTAGACATAAACTGACCAGCATCGTTTCAAGACCAAGCCCCAGTAATTCTCCGATTCCCATATCTTCAATCTGCGTTTCAAGAAGCGTTTTCAATGCTTCTGTAACATCAATAGATGCGGAACCGGTTATCATACCGCCAGCATTGGATACCACATGATTCGCTACATCAAAAATTGCCATCGCAATATCAAAAGTATGAGTAACAAGATATACCGCTACCCACATCTTGAAAATGTATTTGAAAAACATAAACGTATCCGTATCGTGCATATTGTTTTTTTCCATAATCATGGAAATCAGTTCATAACACAGTACAAATGTAATAATCATCCCCGCAATGGGGACAATGACATTATCCGACAGATTTTTTATCATGGAAAAAATGCCACTGTTCCAATTTTGGGGTGTTTTCCCAACCTCTGTAGCAATCGTTTCTACTTTGGTATTTACATCGGTGAACATGGTATCCAGGTTTGATGTGATCCAGCCTGTTAGCAGATCCTTTATGAACTCTGTTATTTTTTCGGTTATTCCACCCATTTATTTATCCAAACAAAGTTGCAAGCTGTGGAATCAGGTTTATTCCAATCAGTACGATGCCACCGCCCGCCATCAACTGTTTTATTCCTTGTGACTTTGCACCCGGATTGTCCGTTCCATATCCTTCCAGCAGATTGATCACTCCCCAGGCTGCAAGTCCGGCTCCGATCGCACAAACCAATGTTTTTAAGGTCGTAATTGCCGTTGTAAAAAATGCCATAAGTGTACCTTTGGAAAACTTACATTTTCCAGTCCTTTCTTAGATTTTTTCCAGAAAGGGAAGAAAACACTATATAAACCCTGCCTTTTGTGCTACACTAAGCATAGGATTTTCTACTTGGAAAATTCCTCACACGTACAGTCGGTATATTCATTTTCGTCGATGGATACCGACTGTTCCTTTTTTCCAAATTATTCATGATTTCCTCCCATAATCCACTTCCCGACAATTTGTCGAGAAGTTACATCTGATACAGTTCCACTTCATCCTCTGGTTTTAATATCAGATTAGTACTCAGATATTTTTCAATATCAAAAGTATTCTTTTTGTCATAATCGGACAGATATTTGTAGTTTTTATGTTTGCAAATATCGTATTTATTTGAGAAAAATGGTCTGACACCTCTCACCTGCAGAATACATTTTCCCCCGTCCATGACTGCTATTTCATCCTGGCTCATCAACTCCTTTCCTGTTTTCTGGTAGTTCATTCCATAAGACCGCTGACTGCCTCTCGTATCCGATGTGTTATAAAGATCTATGGTTTCTTTTCCCAGGATCTCCGCTATTTCCTTTAATGTCGTTTTTTCTTTTCCACCCAGGAATAAGGTCGTATCACAGTTCCCTTCGATGGTATCGGCATTATCCTTATAAATTGCCTTAAGCTGAGACTTTGACTGCAAAATAATAGAAGCTGAGATTTCCCGGCTTCTAATCGTAGCAATCAATTTTTCAAATTTTGGAATTTGTCCGATGTTCGCAAACTCGTCCAGGAGACACCGCACATGAATTGGAAGTCTGCCTCCATATACATCATCAGCTCTGTCACAGAGCAGATTAAAAAGCTGTGTGTACATAATAGAAACAATAAAATTAAAGGTATCATCGGTATCTGAAATAATAACAAACAATGCAGTTTTCCTGTCACCAACCAGATCCAGTTCCAGTTCGTCATAACTCATAAGCTCCCGCAGTTCCGCAATATCAAAGGGTGCGAGTCTTGCACCACAACTGATCAGAATAGATTTTGCTGTCTTACCGGCAGCCAGCTTGTATTTTTTGTACTGCCTTACTGCAAAATGGTTCGGGTCTTTCTGCTCCAATTCATCAAACATCAGATCTACTGGATTCTTGAAATTCTCATCATCTTCCCTGGCTTCTGACACATTGATCATTTCCAACAGAGTATTAAAATTCTTTTCTTCTTCCCTGCCTTCATACCAGATATAACCAATCAGGGCACAATAATAGAGTTTTTCCGCCTTTACCCAAAAATCCTCACCCGATTGCTGCCCTTCACCTTTGGTGTTAGCAATAATGGTTGTTACCAGTTTTAGAATATCTTTTTCACTGCGGATATATACAAATGGATTATAGTGCATGGATTTTTTGAAGTTAATTGTATTCAAAACTTTGATTTTATACGGTTCGTATATAACTTTTCCCTCTTTGTCCCGCACGATTTTTCCATTCTCATCCGTCATCGGACTGCCTTTTGCCAGCATACTGCCAACTTCCAGAAGCACAGTTCCCTTCGGATCAGTAATCACATAAGAGCTGTGCATCTGCATAATGTTAGGCTTTACAAAAAATCTGGTTTTTCCAGAACCAGAACCGCCAATTACCAGAATGTTTTTATTCCTGGCGTATTTCGGATTCTTTGGTCTGCTTGACATAGTAAGACTCTCTGTTTCTGTGAGAATAATATTATTTTCAAATTCAGGATCCGCATATGGTCGTATATCTTTTTCTATTCCCCATGAAGCGTTTTGTCAAGTGCTTTTTTGAGTTATTGACGCAAATTATCGTGAAAGTGCGAAAGTGCAAAGTGCAAAGGGTCTGCGTTTTGCACTTTCAGCTTGCGGGTTCGGGTGGTTGCTTCTTCTTGATGAAGTTGTACCATTGACCGCCGACACGCCTTGCGCCTAAAATGCCGCCCATGTTGCGCTTGGCGTTCTGTACCGTCCTCTCGGATATTCCGGCTTCGGCTGCGGCTTTTACAATGTCCTCGCTGGCAAGCTCTTTCCCGTCTGCAAGCAGGTCAAGTATCAGCCTTTCGGCTTGCTCGGTTTTGGTGGCGTTGTTGCCGCCCGCGCCGGACAGCAGTTCGTCGGCGGTGATGTCGTATTCGCCTATCCACGAAAAGCCCGTTTCCGGGTCAAGGCAAAAGGCAACGGGCTTGCCCTCCGGCGCAAGGGAAGATTTGTCATGGACGATAACGCGCACATTCGGCTCTCGCTTCACGCGCCCGATCAGCAGGACGCTCCTTGCTGCGGCGCGGAAGTCGATAGAACCTAAGCCCCGGTATGCGCTCTGCCCTCCGGCAGCTTTGTTGAGATGTCCGATAAGGATAACGGCGCACCCGGTACGCTCGGCAACATCGGCAAGGCGGCGGAACATGGGGCGCACTTCGTTTGCCCGGTTCATGTCGGTTTTTTCGCCCATGTACGCCTGTATGGGGTCAAGGATAATCAGCCGCGCCCCGTTCTGTACGATTGCCTTTTCTATGCGCTCGTCAGATAGGGTAAGCTCCCGTTTTGCTTCATCAATCACAAGCACCCGGTCAAGGTCTGCGGCGGCTTCTATCAAGCGTGGCTTGACGGTATCGCCCAGCCCGTCCTCGGCGGTCTGGTAAATTACTTGGAATGGCGGCAAGGGCTTCATTCCCGGCAGCGTTCCCCCGGTGGTGCAGGCGGCGGCAAGGCGTAGGGCAAAAGTGGTCTTGCCCTCGCCGGGATTGCCCTGCACAATGGTTACTTTCCCAAAGGGAATATACGGCTCCCATAGCCATTCAACGGTCTGTGTGTCAACCTCGCTCATGCGGATAATCTCAACGGTTTCTTCCTGCGGCGGCTCTTTCAAGCCGTAGATTGCTTCCCGCAAATACTTCCCGTCTGTGATTTCTGCCCGGTGCTGCAATACCTCGTTCCAGTCCTTGAAAAGAGGGATAAGCCGATGGACGGTCAAGCCCTCCGGCACAAGCTCTGCAAGGCGGCTGCAAGCGTCGTTTCCGGCTTGATCGCTGTCAAGGCAGAGGTACACGGTCTTGATGTTCGGACGGTCAGAGAGAAAGCGCAACAGGGCTTTTTCTCCCACGCCGCCCAACGCCAGATAGCTTTGCTTCTGCCAGTCCTTTTTGAACAGGCAGAGGAAAGATAAGAGGTCTATCGGGGCTTCAAAGACAAACAACCTTTCGTCCTCGCCACGGTAGCAGAAGTTAAAGGCTTTGTCGCTGCCTTTCACATCAAGCCGAAAACTCCCGGCTGTGCCGCGCTGATGGGCGTATCGCGGTATGCCGCTTTCATCTCTGCCGACAAATACGGCGTTATGGTGGGCGGCTTCCTCGTAAATATCCCCGGTGGAAAAGAAAAAGCCCGTCACATCTTCATCAATGCGGCGGGCTGCTGTGAGGTAGTTCCTCGCTATGCGGTTGTCGGTGCTGCGGGGTGGCAGTCGGAAGTCGGATAGGGGCGCGGGGCTTGGTCTGTCCGGCGGCGGGGCGGCTCCTTTTTCGCCTGTCAGCAGTTCAACGGCTTCGGTGAAGCTCTTGCCGAAAAACTCCATGACAAAATCAACGGGGCCGCCGCCTTTGCTTTGGCTGTGCCTGTACCATTTGTTTCCCCGGATAGTCAAGCTGTCGTGCCGCTTCCAGCGGTATTCATTTCCGGCACGGGTAAGCTGCTCGCCCTGTGATTGCAGGAAAGAAACAAGGTCGGCTTGGTTGGCGCGGTCTATCTGTTCTTGGGTGTAATACATAAAAGTTCAACTCCTTTCAGCGGTCTATATCATGCCGTTTGGTGCGGCTCTGCGTCTGCTCCGGTTGGTCGGCGCGGAGTGCAATATCCACGCATTTGCGGATTTTTTGAAGCTCTGAAACATTGGTGCGGGTATCTTTCAGTTTGGTATAATCGCTGTCCCTCTGTGTTTTGAGGTCAGCATATTCCTGTTCCCATTCCGCAATAGGCAAGGTCTTTGTTCCTTTCGGCAGATTTGCATGGAGATAGCGACTTGCTGCGTTCCATAGGGTCAGCTCGGCGCGGTGGGCTTCCTCGTACTTATCGCGCTTGTTTGTCCAGCCGTTTTGCAGCTTTTTCAGTTCATCGTGAATGGGCTTGTACTCTGTGTAGTTCTTCCCGTATTCAATTAGCTTTTGCAGCTTCTTCATGCGTTCCTCGGCGGTTTTCATTCCCTCCCGGATTGAATAGGCTCTATCACTGACAGAGGAAAGAGAAGCGTCCAGCTCGTCAAGATTAGAGATACCATGCTCGGAAAGATAGTTGACCGCTGCCGCTATGGTTTTCAGTTCGTCGGCTGCGTGTTGGTGCTGCCAACTTTGCGAATACTTCCGGCTCTTTTCTCTCTGAACGCTCAAATACTTCATCAACAGATTTGCAAGGTTGGGAGATTGCGGCGGCTGCTTCGGGGCGGTTTCCCACACTTTGAACAGGTCGGCAATCCATTCTTTGAGCTTCCCAATCTGCACCCGGATTTCCCGTATAAGGCGGTTTGCTTTTTGGATATTTCGGTTCAGTTCGCCTTTCTCGGTGGCTACACCTTTCTTCTCCATCTGGCAAGCCGCCACGCCCATGTGGACGGTGGGTATCTCGTCAATGCCGCGCTCGGCGTTGCTGCGGTGGTCGATACGCTCCGGGCTTCCGTTTCTCTCCAAAAAGTCGTTGGTATAGTCAGCCCACGCCTTGCGCCACAAAAGGGTGTTGTCCTTGTCGTTCCAGCCTGTAAGGTCAATTTTGTGCGTCTTGTATCTGCCGCTTGGCAAGCGGATACGCTCACCGTTTTCATCAAGGTCATATTCCTTTTTGGATTTCGCCGCCCACGCGCCGCGCCCGTCAAGGGGGCGCATAGTCAGCATGATATGACAATGGGGATTGCCGCTGTTGGTGTCGTGGATAGCAAAATCCACACACATTCCTCTGGAAACAAATTGAGAGGAACAGTATTCCCGGACAAGCCGGATCTGTTCCTCTCTGGATAATTCTATGGGGAGCGCCGCGTCAATCTCTCTGGCAAGCTGGGCGTTCCCGGCTTTCTCGTAAAGCTCCACGCTGTTCCACAAGGTTGAACGGTCAGAGAATGAGGGTGGCGCGTGGGGCGGCAGCATGATTTCTGTATGGACAACGCCGCCTTTGCGGGTGTAGTCATGGGTCATTCCGTCCCATTCGTTTGTCAGCTTTTCGCCGCTTCGGTAGGCGGCTGCGGCAACGGCTGATTTGCCTTTTCCTCGGCTCACAATGCCGATGTTCCAATGGTAAATGGCTATGGGTATCACCTCCCGGATAGGATAATAAAACCCCGCAAAAAAGGTACAGACGCCAACGGCGGGTGTACTGTTTTTGTGGGTGTGCAGGGATAGCCGCAAAGCGGCGCAAGGGGTGCAGCCCCTTGTTGCGGCAAAGCCGCCATATCGGAGCGCGGGGAAATCTCCCTGTGCGGAGATAAGCCCTCGGCAGAGCGCACACGCCCGCAAGGGTGTATAAGTGCGCCCTTAGTTCCTAAGGGATTTTCAGCTTGTCGCTCCCTCGGCTCGTTTTTTCAGATATTCCCGCGCTGGTTCACTCGTCAAGGCAAGCCGGAGAAGTGCTGTGGCTTCCTCGTCGGTCATGTTCTTTGCTTCCGGCACAATGCTTTCAAAGACTGCGCCCCGGACGATAAGGCGGTGGCTGCGCGTTCTGCGTTCCTCTTTGGATAACTTCTGACGCAACATTTTTTCCCGGTTCTCAAACTGCCGAATTTTCTTCTTTCCGTCCTCAATCTCGGCGGTCAGTTCTTCAAAGGTTTTTGTTCTCGGTTTCGTCATGGGTGGTCGCTCCTTTCTGCCTGTCGGCATAGAAAAAGGACAGTCGATTTTCTCGGCTGCCCTTGTGGGTGGCTATTCAATTTCAGTCTGCTGTTTTCAAATATATAAAATAGCTTGCTGTTCCGCCATAGCCATTTTCAGTATTCCATTCAGCTGTTACTTCATAAATATATCCGCCCAGTTTAAGAGTGAGTACGTTTCCAACAATAGTTACATCTTCGCTGTTTGTAGCAGGCTCTCCCCAATGTTCGTCACTCCAGCACTGCACACTTAAAATTGTATCTGGGTCTTCTGTAAATCTTAATGTAGCTGTTGTTTCTGTTGTTTCAAATGGCGGGGACAACAGATCCTTGCACTCTAACGGGTGTGGGCTATCAGCTATTGTGCTTTCAGCAGTTCCGTCAATATTTGTTTTTTGCCACGAATAAGTTCCTAATACTGCACCGATAGCGGTTTCGTCACTCACAACGCTTAATGTGGGCGGTTCTTCCAAAATTATATTGGCAGTCCCAGAGTTTAGTAATTCATTTGCATAGCTGTTGAGTGCTTCACATGGCTCATATTTTGTCTTATAACCGATACCGTCAATGACAATAAATGGGTTATACGCCATAATATCTGTTTGTGTACCGTCTACCATAGTCAAGGTAAAAACAACGCCTTGTCCATCATACTCTGTGTAAGAATTATCCTCATTATAGACAACAACATCATTCAAATATTCAACTAATTCTTGGATATTTTCAATCTCAATCGTTTTGTCTGGCGGTGTTAATAACACTTTAGCGGAAACAATCTGCGCTGCGTCCAAATCCTTATACGGTTTTTTCCCCTGTTGTGAAAAAAATACGATTACCGCGATACCTACTAAAATGATACAAGCTATTGCAATCATCAATCTCTTTTTTCTCATGGAACAAGCCTCCTGTTCTTCTCTGTTACTTGTATAGACGAAAAAATTGAAAGGAAGTTTCACTATCTATAAATATCATAGCACATGGTTATGAATAAATCCACCTCATTTCAGCCTGTCAGTGGCCTTGTTTTCTCTGGCAGACCGCCGCGCAGCTTCCCGCCGTTCCTCGTTGTATGGGGCGGTCAGACGGAAAGAGAAACGCCCCTTTGCAATATCAAACTCCATGCAGTCCGTTTCGGGGTCTGCGTCGGTCTGGCGGCACTGGTCGGGGTGCTGTCCGGCGTAGGCGGCAAGCCGCTTCTTTAAGTCGGTGTTGTGGGTGCGGATATGGATAAGGGGGTCTTTCTCGTCAAACCAAATATCGGTGGTCTTTTCCTGCTTCGTAAGCCCTGTTCTCATAAACTCTCCTTTCTGCGCCCCTGTTACGCAATAGGGGCATTTTTCGGGTGTTTTTCCCGGCTCTTGACTTGGGGAAAATGAGGATTTTCAAATAGAAACCGCCCAGACGGGGAGTGTATCGTCGGGGCGGCTGTTATCGCAAGATTTCCGTTTTTTCCGGTTCTTGACCGTCAAACGCGGATAAACGCGAACTGTCGGCAAGCACCAGTTTGAGCAGCTTGTCGCGGAATGTTTCTGTGCTGCTGTGATTGAAAAATAACTCCGCAACAATGGTCTGCCCGTTCCTCTGGGTCGTGATGATGCTGTCGGGGGTCTGTTCTGCCATAGGCGGCTCCTTTCTTTGGGCGCAAAAGAGGGATTTCCCGTAGTTCGGAAAATCCCTCTTGGTTGACGGTTATTCTGTTTTACTGTGCGGGCTGTGCGGCGGCTGCCTGTGCCTTTCTCTTTGCCCGGTATTCCCGCGCTTTCATGCGGTCATACTCCCGCTGCTTTTCAAGATTTCTCGCCCGGTATTCCCTTGAATAGTTGCGGTGGTAGGCGCGGCTCTTTTCCTTTTTGGCTTCTTCGATTTCCTCCCGCATTTGCCGGATTTCCTGCTCGGTCGGCTCTGCAAGCTGTGTCACTTCGTTCTCAAACTTGCCGATATAATTGAAATATATGCTGATGTGCTGGATTGCGTATCTCGCCCTTTTTTGGTCGCGCTCATGCACTTCAATCCGGCTGATAAACTCGTTGAGAATGGCGGGGGTAAGCTCGGTAAAGGCGGCATGGCGTTCCGTCAGCTTCAAAAACTTCTGCGCCCGTCCTCCCGCGTTCTCATAAGCGGATAGCTGTTCTTGGAGCGTGGCAAGCTCCGCTTTCAGCGTGTAGTATTCTTCCGAATACTTCTGCGACATCTGCTCATAACGGTCTTGCGGGATCGTGCCGAGGGCGTTGTCCTCATAGAGCTTGTTCAGCACCTTGTCAATCTGTTCAAGGCGCGTCGTGATTTGCGGAATACGCTTCTGCTGCTTTTTGGTCTGGTCGGTCTGCTGCATGGCAAGGTTCTTTTTCACTAATGCTTCAAACTCCGCCCGGTTGCTGATAGAATAGTCCTCGATTTTCTTCAGCACTTCCGCGATGGTCTGCATGAGCAAGTCCGCGTCCATGATGTGCGGGGAATGGCATTTGGGGTTCTTGGCTTTTCCCTTGTGGTACTCGCTGCAAAAAGCAACGTGCCGCTTGCCGCCGTTCCGGTAATCTATACGAATGTGCATTTTTGCGCCGCAGTCCTTACAGAAAAGCAAGCCGGATAAAGGGTGGATTTCCCCGTCCCCGTTGGGGCGTCTGACGGGTGCGTTTTCCAAAATCCGCTGTACGGTTTCAAAATCGCTGCGGCTGATAATCGGCTCATGCACATTTTCTGTGATGTGCCACTGGCTCCGGTCTACATAGTGGTTATGTTTATCCCGGAAATGCTTTGTGGTCTTGAAGTTGACCACATCGCCGCAATACTCCTGCCGTGTGAGGATATTGGTCAAGGTGACTTTGTTCCACTTGCAGCGGTTATCCTCGTTGAGCGTCTTATTTTTACAGGTTCCCCGCCCGCGGTCTTTCATGTAGAAAGTGGGGGTTGGGATTTGCTCCTGTGTCAGATGTACGGCGATTTGGTTGCGGTTTTTCCCGCCGATAAACAGACGGAAAATCAAACGGACAACCTCGGCGGCTTCTTCGTCGATTATCCAAAAATCCTTGTTGTCCGGGTCTTTGACATAGCCGTAAGGGGCTTCGGTGACAATCGGCTTTCCACTCATACCTTTGGTCTTAATGCCCGTTTTCACTTTCTTGCTGATGTCCTTTGCGTACCACTCCGACATGATATTGATAAAGGGCGCAAACTCCAATGTGTCGGGCTTCTCGCTGTCTATCCCGTTGTTGACCGCGATAAAGCGCACATTGTTCCGTCTGAATATCTCCATCGCGTTGCCGACTTGGAGATAGTCACGCCCCCAGCGGGTGAGGTCTTTCATAATGCAGACACCGATTTTCCCGTTTTCCACATCGTCCATCATGCGGGAGTAGGCGGAACGGTCAAAAAATCTGCCGCTTTCGTCATCGTCGATGTAGTGCCGGATATTGGTTAGGTGCTGCCCTCTGGCATAGTTCTCCAAAAATATTCTTTGGTTCTGTATGCTGTTGCTCTCGCCGCCGTCCCTGTCCTCGTCGCCCACGGAAAGGCGGGAGTAAAGGGCTGTAATTTTGCTATAATCAGTCATGTGCATAACCTCCTGTGCGTCCATGTATGTGTCATTTACACTTAAAATTATGCACTCCATCTGGCAGAACCATACTCCACACCCAGTCGATATTTCCTGGCATTTTTCGTGCGGTAAATAATAATAAGCTTTACAGCCACGCCGCCTGCGATTCCACACAACAAATCTATATGATTCAAACTTGGCCAGAGATTCTGAAACGCCAGTTCAAAATAAGTAATGGTATTCATAAATTTATCCCAGAAAGTTGCTCCGGTGTTTACCCGATACAACCAGGCAATCTTATTGAAAAAATAGGCAAACATCAGATAGGGGAAATTAGCTAAAAACAGCTTTTTCTGATCTGCCCTCTTCAATTCACTTACCTTGTCCGTAATCAGATTTTTCACATCTGCAAGCATTTTTCCTGGGATACTCTCTGTGGAAAAAACAGCTTTTCCAGATATTTTTCTCTTTTTCGGAGAGCCTCTGATATGCTGAACTTTTCCTCTTTTCTTCTTATGCTGCTGTTTTTTCTCCGTCATAAACTCTGCCCTCTGTCTTTCTGCTGTTCTCTTGCTCGTTCTCTGTTCTTTCCTTTAGACACAGCATCCTTAAAGTGCATAAGTTTTTTCATAATAGATGGCTTATCCTTTTTGTTCATCCGTACACCCAAATATTTCTTAAATGCCAGATTCATCATTTCTGTATCCTGCCCTTTAAAGAACACATAGTAGGTCGGTGGCTTGGTCGAACTGTCTTTTTTCAAGGCAAAATCTAAACGGTATTTTTTCGCCACTCGCTCAAAGGACTTGATATTTCCATCTGTGATTTCAATATTGGATAAACCAGAACCCTGGCTTTTCAGTTCTTTGTATGACTGTTTTCCAACCTTATAAGGATTCTTTCCTTTTTGTTTCTGTCCTGACAGATACTTCCGCAGCATATTTTTTAACACGTCGGCAGTCACTCTTGCAGTTTTAACCGACAATGCGATTGTTTTCTGAGTAACTTCTTCCTGCAATTTGCACGCCTCCTTTCGATTCTGATCAGCAAATTATGGTGGAACTAACAGATGGGGGAGATATATTTTCATTGGAATTTGGCTCCTTTCCACTTCCCGACAAATTGTCGAGAAGTACTCTTTTAAATATAAAAAACCGGCTGATTCCAATTTCTAATAAACTGAACCGGCCGGCTATAAAACATTATTCACTATTCTTTACTAAAGTCACAGAAAAATTTTATTGATTCAATAAACTCATCGGTTAACCATTCTTCCATTCTTTCTTTAAATAAATCTGCGCGTCTACAATACGCAAGGGACTCCTTATCAGACATTCTTCTCCCAGCACATCTATCAATTTCTTTTTTCATAATTTCCTTGAACACTTGTAGTTCTCTTAAAATTCTGTACATACTTGTACTTAATTCTGCTCCAATTAAATATGAAATCTCTTCCAAATGCTTTTCCCATTCATTTTGAACTGGAAAACAACTTTCATCTACCATAGCTCCTCTACTTTTATTAAGTGACGCAAGAATTTTTTTATCTTCTAAAAAATCCATGTAAAATAAATTCATTCTAAATTTACATTTTCTTACTTCGTCAACTTGGCCTATGATTTCATCCGCCGCATTTTTTTCAGCATCTTCTTTCCAACTTTTTAACATTTCAACTGTAAAATACTTTTCATCTCTGTCAATAAGTGCAGCATGTGTCCTACACATCCATATTCCGTTTTCATAACTTGATCTTTGTTCTGAGGTCATATCTTCTTTATATCTTTTTCCTCCAGGAGATGCAGCATATATATGTGCGGCCTCACCTATATTAACAGTTCCCTTGTCCCCCAATTGCGGTCCTATCGTTGTTCTTCGACAATACGGATTGGAACATTTTCTTCCTGCTCTATCAGCAAGCAATTTTTTTGTTGCTTCACTAAAATTATCTCTCATTTGCACTATCTCCATATATATTGTATATAATTTCCTTTATTTTACTCCATACATAGAGTTCTGTCAGCTTTTTTATTATTCCTTTTACTTTTTTAATATGTATACTGTACTAAACTGCACATACAATTTTTCTTCCCAATACATCTGATCCATCAGCAGGCACTGGAATAATACATCTACATCCTGCAATTTATAAATCCTATTGCACGTTTCTGACAAACCTTTTAATTCCGGAACCTCTTGCATTGCGTTTCGTCTGTGCATAAGACATTGCAAGTATAATGCTTCAAGATGTTTCTGGCTGAAAATAAGTGCTGTCGTATCCTGTTCATTGACTGTACATTTACGTTTTTCTAACTCTTCTTTAGAAATATCCAGAAAACACCGGATATTTTCGACATATACATCACCATCAAATGTTGGATGCTTTTTCTTAATCCATCGTTTCGCCGTTACCTCCATATTCTTTCTTTCTCGATCAGATCTGGCACTACGGAAATTCAGCCTTTTGCCCATTTCTGCATAGATATTACTTTTCACCTGCCGATCTGCCAAAGCTGCGTATTCTTCATTGCGAAAAAAATAATCTAAAAGTTGGTTCATCTTAGCCTGACTATCTACCAAATGATAACATTCTTCGGAAAACCCCAAACCCGCAAATGCAACTGGCGCACTTCCTTTTTTGATTTCTTTTTCAATCACTCTCAAAATGTCTCTCTTTGATTCCATTTCTTGCTTTCCTTTCTCTTCTTCAATTTTCTGATTCTGTTCACAGATCATCAATAAGTTTTCATCTGCTCTTTTCGCTGTCAGTGTTAATGAATAACAAACCAAAACCAAAAACAGTGATATCAATATACTTCCTACACCAATCATAAAAACTTTTCCCCCTCCAATACATGAAGCAATCCGTCCCACTTAAAAAACGGACTGATTTTTTTCAGCATAGCAATCAAGTCCGCTTCATTTTCTATTTCAATATCCAAAAATTCTATTACACTAATTTCAAGTCCATCCGCAATTTTCTTTAATTGTTCTACTTTCGGCTTTCGTATGCCTATTTCATACTTCCGAATTGTATTCACATTAATTCCTGTTCGTTCTGCAAGCAGCTCCTGCGATAGCCCTCTCTGTTTCCGAAAATAACGAATCTTTTCATTTATCTCCATGTCTTTCATCTGTTGAACTTCTCGACAATTTGTCGGGAAGTTGTTCCCTTTCCCAGTTTTCTTTTCCTTCATATCCATACATAGATATTTCCTCATCCAACAGCCTTGCAACCATAAAGCAACAAGACAGCAAAAACAAAAGCACTATTCCTGCCATAATAATAATTATCAAATCAATCACATCTCATTCTCCTATGTAAGCGGTACAGAAAAAGCAGCCTTGACAGACTGCTTTTTCAATCACCATATTCTATTTTTGTTCTCATGTAAAAAGGCTTCCGAAATTGTGCGAATCCCAAACGCTAATCCATCTATGTAAGCGTCTCTCTGTTCTGTTTGTTTAAGATTTAAAGTATATTCCTTGTAATCCTCAAACATTGCCTGCAGATCCGGACTCATTAGACTTATCATTTCCTTTTCTAATATTTCACACAGTTCCTTTGTCTCTTCATAACTTTTACTTTGTGTTTCACATTGATTTATTGGATAAATGCTATAATACAATTTTTCCAGTTGCTTTTCGCTCATTTTTGATCACCATTTCTTTCAGTCTTTTTATGATCCATATAATTCCAGAAATGCCGTTTTTTAGCAAAATTCCTGCTACAGCTAATAATCTCCAGGCAAGAACCCCTATTCCAATCAAACTTCCTACCATCAGTTTAAGTACCAACAAACCAAGCATTTCCCCTGTCCCCACATTTCTTGGAACAACCAGCAAAAACATTTTCTGGATTCCGAAAGGTATTCCCACAAAAAGCAATAATTTTCTCCAGTCTAATATTTCACCATTCATGCACATAGGGTGAACAATTAAGCAGATAATCATAGCTATTGCACCAGGAATTATCAATTTTGTTATAATTTCTTTTCCTCTCATATGTCACCTCCGTACATATCATGATTTACTTTTGCCTGGTAATAATTGCCTATTGTCGTTATTGAATTCATAAGACAGGTAAGCAAGTACGCTTTTATGTTCTTTACTTCCCTGGTATTCTCATGCAGACAGTCAAGTACATACTCTATGTGGCTTTCTTCCAGCAACAATAATCTGCTTTTTACAAACTGATATGGGTATTTCACTCCACTGATCGTAATATTCTCCCGTTCTATGCTGATTGTT
This sequence comes from Ruminococcus sp. AF41-9, assembly GCF_003477525.1. GTDB lineage: Bacteria > Bacillota > Clostridia > Lachnospirales > Lachnospiraceae > Blautia_A. The sequence goes on along the minus strand of NZ_QUDO01000021.1, from coordinate 10,286 downwards.
TCCACAATTAGTGCCACAATTTCATCCAACTGTTGCTGTTCCCCCAGTCTGCATCGTTGTACAAGACAGTCATATTCAATATTTCTTTTTACAAGTGCAGTATTCATCTGGAATAACTCCATCTCTTCCATCAAATCCATTGACTGCTGTTCAGAAGAATCTGAAAGATTGATAAGATCAGTATTACTTCTGTCAGTATTACTAATATCAGTATAATTATAATTAGTATTATTAGGGTCGGTTTTTCCGACTTCTGTACTTCGGTTTTTCCGAACTCCAGACTTCGATTTTTCCGACTTCCAGACTTCGGTTTTTCCGAACTCTTGACTTCGACTTTCCAGAACTCCAGACTTCGGTTTTTCCGAACTCTTGACTTCGGCATTTCCGACTTCTTGACTTCGGTTATCATTCTCTGCCGAATCTAATATTTTTTCTTTTCTATATACAAAGCTCTTTACATAAATAATTGTTGGTTTTCCCAAGCCTCTCTTTACTCTTTCAATCAAACCAATTCCTTTATCAGTATCTAATTCTGCAAGAATTTTCACACCTTTGTCTTTTCCACAGTTCATATATTCCATCACTTGTTCCAATGTAAATATGATATAAACTTTCCCCTCATTGTCCACCCAATTATTTCTGATAGACAAAGCCATTCTGTCCAGCATCAGCCATAAAGGACCTTTGCATTGCTGGACAGATTACGGAAATATTCATCTGTGAATAATACTTTGGGAATACGGTAAAAAGCAAACTGTTCCGACTCATAATCGTGAAAATAACCAAACTCTATTTTTGTGCTTTCGGATTTTGCCATTTTGCTTTCCCTCCTTCCCTCTTTATTGGCTTTTCTTCCAGTTATCAAGCAGTTCATAGATAACCTGTTCAATCTGTTCTCTGTTATATTCCTTTGGGAAATACTTTCGTATTATCTTTTCAGTTAAAGTAACTTTTCCTGTCTCTGTTTTCTTTTCATTCAGAATAGCTGTACCGCTAATTCTGTCAGTTTACCTTCACCGCTGTATTGCTTCAGTTTTGTTGCCATTGAACCTGTAACAGAGCTTGCTCCAGACACTATGCAGTCTTTCACCCAAATCTGCTCCGTTTCTGATAAATAGGTTAATGAAACACCTACTGTAAAATTAATCTTTCCTTCATCCAACAATTTCAGCAATTCGGGAATAAGACAGGTCAAGCGTATGTAACGCTGAACGGTTCTTCCACTGTCACCGGCAGCCTGTCCAACCAGATCTGCACTGTCAACAGAAGCTGCGTTTTCGTCTTTTATGCCCTGATGTTTTACTGCATCCATCTTCATCTTATAAGCATATGCCTTTTCGCTTGGAAGCAAATTTTCTCTCTGTATATTAGAATCCACCATAACGATTACGGCTTCATCATCGGTATAGTTCCGTATGAGTACTGGCATTTTACTTTTTCCAGCCAGTTCGCAACCACGTTTTCTCCTGTGACCAGCAATCAGTTCATATCCTCCCTCTGCGCGAGGACGTACCAATGCAGGATTTAAGATGCCATAATTCTTGATACTTTCTACTGTTTCAGCCATTTTTTCATCATCATTTACATGAAATGGATGATTTCTAAAAGGATGTAACTCATTTAATGGCACTTCAACAATCTGATTAAGAGTATTCTGTTCGGCTTCATTGATTCCAAGCAATTCATCATAAGTAGTAAGCTGAATTTCTTTCTTAGGTTTACGCATGATTCAGCACCTCCTGGACAAGTGCTTGATAACTGTACGCACCTTTTCCTTTTGCATCGTAAGAAAAAATACTGACACCTTCTGATGCAGTTTCGGCAAGAGCTTCTGTTCTTGGAATTGTCTGATCAAAAATTATAATCTCTGCTCCATAAGCATCTCGTACTGCCTGCTTATTTCTCTTTGAATTATTATAATGACTGCTGTCCATTGTAAACAGAATCCCTTCAATCTGTAAATCAGGATTAAATCTCTGATGAATGCCTTTCACAACTTTCAGTAATTCCATGAGGCCATCTGCCGCATAGTATTGAGGCTGCACCGGAATCAAAACGCTATCAGCTGCACTTAACGCATTAATTGTCATCATTCCCAACGAGGGCATACAATCAATCAGAATATAGTCATAATCATTTTCCAAAAGTTCCAAATATTCTTTTAAGACTTTTTCTCTGTCCTCTACCGTAAATAATGACATGTCCATTCCCGAAAGAAGTTTATTAGATGGAATTACATCTATTCCTTCCTCATGGTGTAAAATTGCTTCCCTGGGATCAAATTCTAATCCCATAATGATATTTTCCATCATTGTTTTCAATGTTACCCTTAAGTTCTTTGGAAAACCAAGTCCCATTGTCAAATGTCCCTGTGGATCAGCATCTATCAGCATTACACGTTTCCCAACCTTAGACAGTCCTACTCCAAGATTAATTGTGGTTGTAGTCTTTGCTACTCCACCTTTTTGATTTGCGATTGCGATTATTTTGCACATGATATAATTCTCCTGTTTTTCTACTATTTTTTATTTACATTACTTTTTTCAATTTCAGCATAAGCTCTATAATATTTACTCGTCCCCTTATTTGAATAAAGTTCCGATAATTCCATAACTTCAATTTTAGGATGACGCTGCAGGATTTTCTGAAACCATGCAATATCATTCTTTGTTCCCATCAGTCTCACTTTCAGCATTAATCTATTCCTCCAAGCATGGCATGTAACTTTTGATTGTGCACTACATATTCCGGATAACGGATTTGTACTGCCTGCCAAAAATATGGTGCATATGCACAGCAGAAGATATCCTCTACTGTATATTGTCTGCACTCGTTTACCTGTTTCTCTGCATCTTCATAATCCCAAACGCTTGGCGTGCTGTTACAGTACAGATTAAATGCCATCCTTACCACTTTTAAGCTACCGCTTGTCTGCCATCCTTCATGTAAACATTTCGTTTTAACAGACCCCGTTTTAAAATTATAAATTCTGTCAGCATTTTTTCTGGTATCTCCATTAATACCCAGGCAATAACACAATGCCTTATGGTACACATCCTGATACCGTACTTCTTGTAATTTTTCATAGTAGAATTTTTCATGTGCATCACTGATAAAAATAATGTTTTCTGCTCCTAACGCTGTACTTTTCATTTTGAACCTCCTTGAAATAAAAAAGGACCTTACCAATTGTTCTACCAATTAATAAGGTCATACTATATGTTACTTTTCTAAATTCGTGCTAGGGATTCCTCTTTAGTAAAAACTTAGTAAAACATCCCTACTGGTTCAAAAATATACTGTAAAATCAAGGTTTTTCAGGATTTTGCTAAGGTAGTGCCGTGGCATACAAAAAGTATTTTTATCATCTTTTTATAACTCCTCATAAATCCTGTATTTCTTCTCAAATGCTTGATATTACAGGATTTTTCACACTTTTCGTGTAGCCTGAGCTTCCACCTGTTTTGAAGATATCTTCTCAAATCTTCTCAGGATTTCTCATGTTTTTTCCTGCAATATTGGTAAAGGCGTTGGTAAAGAAAGCCGCTTTACCAACGGGCAATTTTAAGCGTTTGCCACACGCAGCAGTTCATCTTTGGCATCATCAAACTTCACATGGGTGTAGGTATTCAGTGTTACACTGATGTCTGCATGCCCCATGATGTACTGCAATGTCTTGGGGTTCATCCCGGATTTTGCCATATTGGAACAGAAGGTGTGTCTGCACACATGAGGGGTAACTTTCGGCATCTGGATACGGTAAATCCTGTTGTATTTCTGAATGATATACTCCAGATACTTTTCCCAGTGAAGGGCAACCATCGGCATATCGTTTTTATCCAGAAACAAAAATCCTGCATATCCTTCCACCATCGGTTCAACTTTTGGTGTCTTGCGGTTGGCAATGATTCTGCGAAAACACGCTGCGACAGCTTCCGTCATCGGCACATAGCGGATGCCTTTGTCAGTTTTTGGCTCTTCAATTACATACTGCATCTGTGCAGTACGCTGTAACTGATGGTCTACCTTAATACGCATTTCTCCAAACTCGATTTCTGAAACCGTCAGTCCACAGAACTCTGAGATACGAAGCCCTGTGTGAAAAAGAATATAGATTGCATCATAGTATCTGCTGAAATGTTTATCTTCCTGAATAAACTTCAACAAATCTCTCTGCTGCTTTCGGGTGATCGCTTCTCTGGTAACAGAATCATTGACAATGACGGATGCAAGCTCAAATTCAAATGGATTTTTACGAAGCAAATCATCATCTACCGCCATCTGAAATGCCGGTCTGAGAACTCCCCTGATAGAATGAATGGAACTATATCCCCGCCCATCAATTTGTTGGAGCTTAATCAACCATGCCTTGGCGTCTGACAAACGCACCTTATCAATTCGCAGATTCCCAAAACTCTCTTTTTTCAGCATATTGATGACCGTTTTATATCCGGCAACCGTATTGTGACGAACTCCTGTTTTCAATGAAACATACTTTTCTACCAGTTCCAAAACAGTATAGTTGCCACCGTTGGTTACGATACGGTCAAACAAATCCGCTTCAATCTGTTTTTCTTTCTCACGCAGGGAAGGCTCCCGCTTCTTCCCCTTTGGCATTGGGTCATTCTTGTCTAAACGCCAGCTGTATACATTTTTCTCTTTTCCGTCCTCATCAATATAGCGGAACCGATACCTCCCATCTTTACGCTGGTACTCGCCTTCTCGCAAAATCCGATTACGGTTATCTCGTCTTTTCTCACTCATCGTGAACTCTCCTTTCAAAAAAAGAGAGCCAGACTTGCACTTTTATCATAGCACAAATCCAGCTCTCCGCATAGTTATATCATGTGAAATCGGTAAATCTGTCAGCTCTGTTTACACAGCAGTAGCCTGATCCAGATACCTCTCAAATTTCTCACGCTTAATGAGGGCACGATTGCCGTTCATCACATAAAAATCCTCATTGGGATGTGCATCAATAAGCGTTCTCAATTTTCCTTCGCCGATATGATAATATCTGGCTGCTTCTTCAATAGTAAGCGTATATCTACGCCACACCGGAATATCCGAGTAATTTTTTCCTTCAATATTCATCTTATTATTTGCCATAGGCAGTTATCCTCCATACATGAGAATAGCCAGACAGAGGGTGTCGGCAACGAAGTCCGGCAACGGGCTTCAAAAGACCTTGCAAACAATCTCAATCTGGCGGTGGTTACTATTTATACTTTTCTTTTATTTTTCTGTTGTTTTGGTTGTTATAAGGGAGAAAAGCCCGGAAATAAGGGGTTTTCACGCTCCCAGCCCTTTTGTCTGCCATATTCTGAAAACATTCTTGGATTCGGGAAGTACCGCCAGCCGGAAATGCACTGGTTCATAATCTCGTTGATTTCCCGGATTTCCCATTGCTTCGGCTCGTCAAAGGCATGGTTCAAGGCTTCCTTGTAGAGCTGTTTGGAGCAGACCATGCTCCCGGTGTACTTATCAAGATATGCCTGTATCATCCCGGCTTTGGTGTCCTCCGGCATAAAATCCCGCTGGTGTTCTTTGAGATACCGCTGCATGGCGGGGCTGAAAGCCAGCTTGAACCTGCCGCTTTGGTAAATCTCCATCGCTTCCGCCCACATCTGCTCGATATAGGCTCTGGAAGCGGCTTCGTCCTCCAAAATGTGAACCTCGGCTTGCTCCGGGTACACCATGACGGGGATAAAGCGGCGGTTGCCGGAACGGTCAAGGGGAAGAAAATCAAGGGCATTGGAAGTGCCGCCAAACACGCACTGACGGGGGCGGTCTGCCGGGTGGGTTTCATAGGGTATCTTGTAAACCTCTTTCTGCCGGCTTAAAAATGACTTGATTTCCTCAATGCTCTTGGCGTTTGCGGTTGCCATCATTTCCGACATTTCGATAATCCAGTGACCTTGCAGCTTGCGGTACACATTGTCATCGTCCAGCTTCCGCAAATCATCGGAGAACCACTCGTCCCGGATTGCCAGCAGACGGAAGAAGGTGGACTTGCCAGCCCCCTGACCGCCTACCAGACAAAGCATGATTTCAAACTTGCACCCCGGCTGAAAGGCTCGTGAGATTGCACCCAGCAGGAACAGCTTCAACGCTTCATAGGTGTAATCGTCTGCGTCAGCCCCCAGAAAGTGCCGCAGGCAGAAACGGATTCGTTCTGTCCCGTCCCAAACAAGGTCACTTAAATAGTCCCGGATGGGATGGTACTTGTTTTCATTCGCCACAATCCCGATGGCATTATCAATCTTTTTCTCATTGGTAAACCCGTAGGTTTCTTCCAGATAAAGAAGCAGATACTTCATGTCCGTATCGTTCAGGGCGGTGCTTTCTCTGTGAAAACCGATGGGCTTTATGATGTCTCCTTGCGGTCGGTCAGGATGTTGTATGCGATAGCCCCGGAAAGCAGAGGGTCACGCTGGAATACGGTCAGGCAGTTCCGTATGCTCTGACGGACAGCGCCTTTCTCGGTAGTTTCCAGCCCCGCCTTGATTTCCTCAACGCTCTGTGGCGGCTGCATGGCGTTCATGGTGTTTTTTAGTTCTTGCTGCGTCTGCGGCTGCAAGCTCTGCCATTCGCTGTTCAAGCTGTATCACATCCTTTCCGTAGTCCGTAATCAAAGCCGCTTTTTCCTCCGTTTCCCCAAAGAGTAGCACATCCAGCAGATATTCCACTTGGTCTTGCTTCTGTAAGGCTTCCACAAACCGGGGATGAAAGGCTTTCTCCGGGGAGTGCGGGGCGTAGTCCGTTCTCCATGCCATAAGCAAATGAAGATAATCGGCAAGAATACAAAAGCAGCGGTTCTTTGCTTCCTGAAACTGTTCCTCCGGGGATTTCTGCCGGGGCTTGGGCTTTTTTGCCTTTCCCGGCGGCTTCCAGTCCTCATAAGAAAGCCCGAAGTCATTTGCCAGTTGTACGGCGGCTTCTTTCTTTCCCAGCCCATACAGGGCGGCGGCAAAATCAATCACATCCCCATCCGCACCGCAGCCGAAGCAGTGGTAACGCCGATCCAGCTTCATGCTTGGGGTTTTATCATTATGGAACGGGCAACAAGCCATCCCGTTCCGACCTACACGGATTCCATAATGCTCCGCAGCCTGTCTTGTTGTGACGGACTGCTTCACAGCTTCAAATACATTCAAATCTATCCCTCCTTGAAAATAAGAAAAGCACCTGACATTCTCTGATTGAAAATGGCAAGTGCCTGTTAAAGTTCCATATCCTGTTGTTTGTGTTTCGTCTGTGCCGGGGCAGTTCTTTGTGCTTTTTTCTCGTCCGCCTTATCTTGCAAGACTTCTTTGATAGGCTGCTTCTTGGGCGGCTCTTTGCTTTCCTCTGTGCCGGGTGTGGCTTTCCGTACCCAGTAGCGGATGTCCCGCAGCTTCTTCAAATCCTCCTGTACCTCGGTCAGCGGTACTTTCAGCTCTGCGATTTCGCTGAGAAGCGTTTCCTGCTCCTCTTGCAGCTCCTTTTGGGTACTGTCCTTATCCTTATCGTCCGGGTGCTTGACAAGGTAGGCGGCGGCTTTCTCATACCGGGCAACCTCCGGGTGTTCCTGTTTGAATTTCTCCTTTGTTTTCTTAAAAAATATCTTCTGGTACTTCTCATAGACAGACTTACATTCTTTGCAGTCTGTCCGGCTGGCAAGAATCCAGTCAATCACTTTGCTGCGGGCTTCCTTTGGCTTCATCTGATTGCGGTAATCGGCGGCTGATTTCCCGGAAGATTCCAGAAATGCTTCTAAATCCTCCACAGTGGAAAGCCCCTTTTGCCGGAGATAGGACAGGGCTTCGCTGACTGCCTTTAAGTCCTGCGAAGTCCCCCGGTTCTGTCCAGCCCTTGTCCAGTCCTTCCGTTCTTCCTTTCGTATCGCCATATACTTCATCAGCAGATTGGGAAGAAGTGTTGCTTCCTCCGCCGCCTTTTGTGCAAGCAGTTCTTTCCGTTTTTCTCCCAGCTCGGTAATCCAGCCTTTGAGGTTTTGGATAAGCTGCCGGATGGACTTCATCAGACTGTTGGCGGCTCTGATTTCCCGGTTCAGGTTGCCGATATTCGTCTGGATACCACGTTTTTTCATCTGCCGGACAGCAGTCCCCTCATGGACAGTAGGGACTATATCAAGCCCCTGTCTGGCATAGGAACGCAAGTCCACACGCTCCGAGCGGTCATTGGCTTCCAGATAGCGGTTCTGGATGACCTCCCATTCATGCCGCCAGATTTCACAATACTTCTGGTCGTTCCAGTCCACCGTATCCTCCTTGTGGCTTTTCCGGGTAGTGCTTCACTTGCTGGTCGTATTCACAAAACAGCTTTTCGCCACTCTGGTAAGCAGCGGCGGCAACCGCAGACTGCCGCTGGCTGCGCTGCACAATCGTGATTTCGTTGTGTGGACAGGGCATTTCGTGTCCCTCCTTTCGGTAATTGGTGGATGGGGTGACGTTTTACCACCTCATTTTGAGCAGAAAAAAAGCAGGAGACCTTTTTCAGATTTCCTGCTCGGTGTGCCGCTGTGTGGGCGGCGGGTATTTAGTTGTAAAAGTTCGGGGCAAGTTGACCCGATGTGTGACTGACAAACTGGAATTTTTGTTTCATTGTTGACCTTGCCATTCGTTCTTTAACAATCGATATTCTAATCTGGTTTTCATTTTACCATCATGCCATTCCCAATCAAGGTGCTCTGCTTCTTTTATAAGTCCACATTTTATCATTACCTTTTCAGAACCAATATTTTCAGCCAAACATCCAGTTGTTACTCTATAAACATCATTTTCAGTAAAGGCATATTCTAACACTTTCTTAAAGGCTTCTGTAACATATCCTTCACTCCAGAATTTGGGATAAATAAAATAGCCTGCATGAACTATCTTTCCTCTAGGAGTATTATCAACCACTGTATAACCAACACTACCAACTTGTTCATGCGTTTCTTTCAATTCGATGTGAAAGAAATAAAACTTTCTATCCTCACACTTCATGTCAGCTAGTATATTTGCAAAATCCGCATTAGCTTCTTCTTGTGAAAATAATTGTATATCTTGCAAATAGTACATTGTCTCTTTATCGCTTTTCAATCTAAAATAATCATCTATATCTGCATCATTATATTCACGCAGTATAAGTCTATCAGTTGTCAATGCAGTTATCATATAATCTTACCTCCAACTTCTAATTTGTCATAATCATTCTACCATACCGTTATGCATAAATCATCTCATGCAAAATAATTTCTTCTGCCCGGTTATGGATGTTATTGCAACGCTGCACCCATCCCATTTGACAGGTACGCTTTAATTCCTCTGTCACGCCCTCGGCAGCTTTCAGCTGTTCCATGATAGTGTCTAACCGTTCCTGCGCCTGTTCGTTCAGGTCTGCAAGATATGTCCACAATTCTCCGGTCAGTATCAATGTATTCAATCTGGATGGGTGGACTTCTCTTAAATATTCCCGGTGCATCCGTCCGTACTTTCCAATAGGGCGGTGTTCTTCCGGCAGTTTCAGGCTCGGGATGTAGTAATCTCCGACAAGGATATAATCAATTCCGTTTTCTGTTATTCTTGGTTTCAATTCGCTCATATTTTTAATCTCCTCATTCTGGTTTGTTTTTTGCAAGTCTGACTCTCCAGAAATATTGGTAAATCTTTGGTAAATTTGAGATCGAAACACAAGAACAGCTATTTATAGAAGTATTTAAGACGATTTGAGACTTTTTATTCTGAATAGTAAATCCTGCCGTGGCATACGAAAAGTACTCGAATCATTGTTTTTTCTCCTCTCAAATTGCCGTGAAATGCCGTATTTTGCAAGGTTTTATCAGCATTTCATGGTATCGTAGTTTTCTTCTTATTTACTACATTTTTTACAAAAAAGTGCAAAATGAAGCAAATCACTTCCGTCTGTAGTAGTCAAATTGTAGTCAGTTTAGGGGGTACAGACTACTGCTCAAACAAATTTCCCAACTTAATTAATCTTCTAATATCTTTAAAATGCAGTGCTAAAATCTTTCTTCACTTTAATCATTTAACTGCATTACATGAACATCCATATCCAATATTATAGGAACATGCATAATAAAATACATTCAGTGATTTCTCCGTTATTTCGGATAAAAAATGCTGATACAGAAACCGGATGGAATGTGCAGATTCTAAGGTCAGTATGGATAATATCAGCAGAAATAAGGTATCTGCTGTCGGAACAGAAAAAGTTTCAAAATAAATCAAAAAATATTGATGAAGTCTACCAATCAGTGTTTTTTCGTTGTATAATGTTTT
>NZ_QUDO01000020.1 GCF_003477525.1 Ruminococcus sp. AF41-9 | reverse complement strand
GAGCAGCCACGATTGTACTTAATTACATGGAACGATAATGCCGATGCAATGCTAAACTTACCCGGAGGAGGAGCAATGCTTTTTTTAACTGATGTAGATCATGTGAGCTTTGAAAAAGCAAACGAGACACGGCAAAATAACCTCCAATCGGCTACCGTGTCCCTGCAAGTCGTCATGATGGACAGCTATAAAGGAACTCTGGAAAGTATCAAAAAAGGAGTATTGTATTCCAAAGACAACGGTGACGGCGATACCTACTCCATGATTCCACCTACTGAAGATGTAGTTTCCTCTTATAGTGTTGATGTAACAAAAGATAACGGAAAAACAGTACACATTGGAGATTATTCCACAGTTGAGAAATTAGACAAAGCCATTTCTGATGCAGTTAAAAATGGTCAGCTCACACAAGAAGAAGCGGACGCCGTTCACCAATAATAACCAAACCATTCTGCCGCACGACGGCAAAAGAAAAAAAGCCGTCGTACAGCAGACAAATTGATACGCCCATTTAAAGCAGCGGCATTGATTTTCAGAGCCGCTGTACCAAACGGGCAAAAAGCAAGAACTGCCCGGGCAACAAAAAAATTTGAAGAACCGGACACCCGCCGCCAGACCATTTCGAAGGCGATCGCCGAATTGCTATATATTATGTTAAATTCCTGAAAGTATTTTCTTTGCGTTCTCCAGGTTATTTTTTCCATTTATTTTTAGATATACTTTACTGATCTCAGAAGGCTCTCCTATTTCTCTGCAGAGATCCTGTGCCTGGGAAATGGGTATGTAGATTTCGTTGCCTTCTATTACTACAGCGGCTTTACAGGGCATATATGAGGTTTGCGGTCCTCTTGCGGAATTGCTGGATAAGGTAGTAAGATCATCTGTGGTTTTGGAAGTATCCTTCTCTTTTTCATCCAGGGAATAAAAAATATTCAGGTTTTCACCCATCTCTAAAAATTTTTCCTGTTGTTTTTTTGAAATGGCATGATTATTATAGTCTTTCATATCCCGTAGGGAACCATTTCCCAGCAATAACAACGGCATCTTCCCCAGTTCATTCTGAGTTGGATTTTTTCCAAACGCATTCATATCAATTCCTGAAAAAGTCGTTGTTTCCGTATAATCTTCAATTTTGATGACAACCGGGACTTCTATGACTGGCCAGATTTCTTTTATACCTTTTATCTTCTTCGCTTTCTGCAAAAAATCTTCATCATAAGCCAGATCTCCAAGTGGGAGCAGCACAGTAAATTGCCGTTTTTCTTCTTTCATGTCTGCCAGCAGCATTCCTAATAATGTAAGTATCAATGCCAGCAGAAGTATGACTAATAAGGTAAAGCTGTCTATTTTTTTTCTTTTCAATGAGAAGCCGCCTTCCTCGCTTCTTCAAGAAGGATATTTTTCTTATGAAGCTTTCTGACCAGAATCAGGATTATGGAAATAAGCAGTACTGCAACAACTGCAGCTATGGAATACCACCAGTTATTGGTTTTCTCCTGGTCATCTTCAACCTTTAAAGTTTTTATCTGGGTTTCTTTGATTTCAGAATCAAATTTTATTTCTTCCTCATATGATTTGCCATCTGCATCCTCATACGTAAGAATTAATTGACCTGCACATTTTCCTGTTTTTCCTTTTACATATATGCGAAGACTTCCCTGGGATAAATCTCCGGCCTCTATGGTCCCTAAGAATGCAGTATCGTTTGAGCTTAATTCATCAGCCTTTAAGCTGACACTTGCATTGTATATTTTGTCTCTTCCGAGATTCATTGCTTTTACCGGGATCTCTACTGTATCCATAGTGTATAAAACAGATGGAATATCTGAAGCTTCCAGCTTAACACGAACCGGTTGGATGATCTGAAAAGACAGTAATTCTGTACCGGTAGTTGCCGTTGCTTTCGAATCTTCATAATCCAGAGAAAAAGTAATGACAGCCTGGCCAGGATCACAGTTTTCTGTTATAGTAATCATCTGTTCCAAAGTAATTGCTTCACCAGGAGCCAGGACTTGTACATAAAAAGAGTTTTTCTCAAATTCGATTCCTTTGTTCTCTGTAGAAAGGGAAATTTTTAAACCAAATACATTTTGACTGCAGCTTTTATTTCGAAATGTCAGCGACATTTCTGTTGTAGAACCAGCCTCCAATCGTCCACCTGAAAGATTGCTGTCTTCTAATAATACCTGCGGTTTATGTAATATTTTTTCACTTGATGAGTCTGATGTTGAATTACCTCCTCCCCCACCGCCCGAATACCCTCCGTTGTCTATAACCGGATCTGTTATCTGCGGGGCGTCACCGTCCTCCGGATTATCACTGTCTATTACAACATGAAAAGGATTCGATTTAGAACCATCACCAAAGTCATCTCCTGATGTAAAAATATCCGGATCCGGATTTTCTTTATCGTTATCAGCTTTATCAGGAGTCTTTTCATCCTCTGCCGGAGGTTCGGTACTCGGAGGTTCGGTACTCGTAGAATCATCCTCTTTTTTATCAAGGGTTAACGAGTTGTCATTCTCATAAGATACGGACGGATCTGAGTCCGTAAATCCTTCTTCAGCAGATGTAATCTCCGTGTTTTGAGGCTCTGTGGCAAAAACGGTAGCTGGAAGAAATATTATTGTCGTACACAATACTAATGCCGTTTTTACAAATAAATTTCTCATTATCAGGCAGTCCTTTCTCTTAAGATTCCTCCATCCATTTCATATACGTGGTCACATAAGATTCTGATGTCCTCTTCATTATGGCTTGCCAGCAAAATGGTTTTTCCTGCTGCTTTTAAATCCAGCAGCAGTTCTCTTATTTCTTCCACGCCATGTTTATCCAGTCCATTAAACGGCTCATCCAGGATCAAAAACAGAGGATCTTCCATAATGGCCTGTGCAATACCAAGGCGTTGACGCATTCCAAGGGAATATTTTCCGACTGGTTTCTTCATGTCCGGATCCAATCCTACCCTTTTTAAGACTATGCGGATATCGGCCTTCGAGATCCGGCCATTCATGTCTGCCAGGATCTCCAGATTTTTAAAGCCCGTATATTGTGTAAGAAAACCGGGAGTCTCGATAATAACTCCAAGACTTTCAGGAAAATCCACATCATGGCCTATTTTTTTTCCAAATACAAAAATAGTGCCCGTAGTTACAGGAAGAAACCCACAGATGCATTTCATAAGGACGGTCTTTCCGGAACCGTTATTTCCAACAATCCCATAGACGTTCCCTGTTTTCAGGGAAAGATTTACTTCCTGTAACACGATGTCTTCACCGAAACGTTTGGTCACGTGTTCTATTTTTACGCAGGTGTTCTGCATCATTCCACTTGCTCTTTGCGGATCACAGGCCAGATTAAATGTCCCTTCAGATTTCTTCCAATCTTCCATATAAAACACCTCCCAGAATTCCCAGCATTACTAATAAAAACAACAGTAGAAATAGCCAAACTCCTATTTTGTCCGGTCCCCAATTTTTATCAGCCAGTATCCATTCTACTGGATAAAACCATATCTGATTTTTAAAATAGCGGTCATGAAGAATAATTCCGAAATAGAAGCTACAAAAGGGATTCCATATACCATGTAAGCAGAATCCCATAAAATCCCGCAGCTTCCACCGAAAGTACTTATGATACTTCCGATAAGTCCTGTCCGGAATGCCTTCATGAGCAAGTCCAGAAGTGCTTCTTTCTGAATAGCACCCTGTATCTCCAGCGGATAGAACACAATAAAATTGATAAAAAGTACCGTTAGTATAGCTAATGTCCAGACCATAAAACCAGACATCATAATAGAAAAGACTTTACCTTCGACATACTGTCTGCGGGTCGTTCTGGGAAGTATCTCCTTTAAAAATCCACTTTTATATTCTTGCAGAATGGAATCACTCCATGGCAATACGGCCGCTACCGGAATGGCAAAAGATACTGCCTGACTTTTTAAGGAACCTTCCAGTATACTGATAAAAGTACCACATGCCAGTGCTTTTTTTAAGCTGGGATAAGTCTGGCCAATGGCGATGGAAATGCAGGCTATCAGCCATGCTGCCAGAAAATTCTTATTAAATAACATACGTTTTGTTTCACCCCACACAGGTATTCCCCCTTCCGATCATGTCTTTTCTCCAAGAAATTCAAAGGTATATTTTTTCATCCGGTTAATTGCAAAAACTGCAAGAAGAACTAAAATACCCAGAAAAAACATGTAGGAATGCGTGATTTTCGGAAGCAATGGGTCATAACCTAAGTTATGTTTTCCGTATACTGCCTGGTTCAGAGGACTGATCCAGCAGATTAATACATTTACCTGATACATTTCGTATTTTTCTTTATGTAAAATTGCAGCCAGTACTTTCGGGTCCAATAAAAAACCAAATACACTGTAAAGAAGGCCAAAAATCATACCCTTAGTCTTCCCTTTATAGAGATTTCCTACAAGGATTACAAAGCTTAATGTCAGCGAATAACAAAACAACAGGAAGAAAACCTGCAGCATACAGCCATAAGGTGAAATACTTTCCATGACTCTTACTGTAGAAGGGACCTGCAGGTTTTTTCCTAATTCTGAATAACCAAGCATGGCCGCAGTTTCGCTCCACAGGTTACCTGGATAACTCTTTTTCATACACAGCACGGCCGTAAACAGCAGCATCAAAACCGTATATAAAACAGTTACAAGAATAACATAAATGAATTGACCTAAAAGCCATTTCCTCTTGGTTGTCCGGGTCAGCTGGTATGGAGTAATAGGTGTCATCTTCGGCAGGTCAGAAAACATAAGAAGCAAGAGCAGCGAACTGGACAGTACTGCTATCCCATCCCCAAATGTCCAGATAAATGGTTCGATGGCCTGTACCGGTGTATCGTAGGTATCCATTACAACCATGATTCTGCCTGTAAGCAGGAAACTAAGTACAAATTCTAACAGAAATATAAAAATAACTTTGGGATTGCGTAAAAATCCGAAGAAATTGTACCTTACAATTCCAAATACCTGTCTCATGTCAGTAACCCAGATTCCGGTCTATGATACTGCCATCCACGGCATTAATGGTGAGGAAACTTTCATTTGGATCTTTACTGGTATTTGATTCTGTTTCTCCGTTATATTCACTTTCTGAAGTCATGCTGCCGAAAAAATCCCAGACGGGGATCAAAATACCTGTGTGTGCGTCAGTAGACGGCTCATATATTCTGGCATAGCCAAGAACGATCCGATCAATATTATAGACTCTGGAATTTTCATATTGCATATTATCAGCGTTTGTTACCACCATCATTTTTTCATAAATTTTCATAATCTCGCTGAATGAAAGAAGATTTAAATTCTCTGTCTTTATGTTACCAATTGTGTAGGGATTTGAATAAGTCATGCTTTCTATGCCATCTTTATCGACATAGAAACAGAGACTTTCATAAGACCATGTTTCCATCGTGCTGTCCATATCTTCCAATGCCCCACCGTCTGCAATTGTCTGAGTTACCGGCACACCATTTATGGTACGTGCATAATCAATTCTATATCCATTTCCAAAATTACCTGAACTATTATCGCCTTCAAAACTTTTGCACACCGCGTAATTCCAGTTAGAAAACTGTAAATCTGTGATGCCCATTTTTTCAACTTTTTCCTTTACAAGTTTTTTTGCTTCATCCAGGGACAGCCCGATAGATTCTTCTGTGGGTTTTTCTTCCTCTTCAGAATATCCGTAATCACACCACATTGCATCCTCCGGTATTTTTTCCCCGCCCTTGTTTGCTGCTTTCTTGATCTTGACTGACAAGGTATCGGAGCCATCGGAAGATATCATATAGTAGTATTGTGAATCGTCTGGCATTTGTGCAATACAACTGAAATAATTTCCGGCAACAGGTTTTGCCTCTGTCAGGGTTTTCTTTTCCGGAGCAGTTTCGTATTCCTGTTCCCATGTCTCAATATCTTCATAGATATCATAGACATAATTCCCATCATCGTCTGTTCCATAGTTATACGGATCCAGGTTTCCGTTTGCAACGTCTTCTTTTAGTTCATCCAGAGTTTTTTTAATTTCATCCTTTGTCTTCACATAATAACTATCCATGGTATAAAGTTTTGCCTCTGAGAAGAATGCGTTTGTAATACGGTCGAGAAGCTCCTGGGTAACTTCTGCCGCGGTGACAGAAATAGCAGATATCTTTTCCACTTCCGGAATTTCTACGCTTGCATCTGTATTTACCACGAGCTTGGCACTGTCATCTTCCACATGGCTTTTATAATTTTGAGGAGCATCAATGAGATTCCTGATGGTTGTCTTTGACTCTGAACCGTCATCGTTCTTGCTTTCAGATGCTTCTCCTTTAGAACCGCTAACATCATCCGCTTCCGTATAAGCATCTACAGCCTTGCTCCCCTTCGGCTTTACCAAAGAAGAATCCGGGGTCTGTGCGCATCCTGTAAACATTCCAATACAAAGCACTATTCCTGCAAACTTTTTTATGTTTTTTCTCATTTCTGGTAATATCTCCTTTCTAAGGTTGTTATAAGTATATCATCGAGCATTACACCAAATCTTTCGCGATTTGTAACTGATATGTAAACGTTAGTGTGATTACCAGAAAACAGAGACGGTAGTTCCTTTTCCCGGATTGCTTTCAATCTTCAGTTGGAAATCGTGCAGTTCTATAATTTTCTGACATAAAGAAAGACCGAGCCCTACACTTCCTTTTGCCCTGGAACGAGATTTGTCTACCATATAAAATGGTTCCGTCACCATTTCCAGATCCTCTTTCGGTATTCCCTTTCCAAAATCCTGAACCATCAGATGGTCTGGGGTTGCCTCAAGCACAATTTTAGATTCTTTCCTGGAAGCTTTGACTGCATTATCAATTAGATTTGTCACTACACTTATCATTAAGTCCTGATCAAACTTCTTTACCAATTCTTTTGGTTCACAAAACACATCAAGAGAGATATTTTTTTCTTGAAGCCTGCAATCAATGAGTTCTTTTACTTCTTTCAGGAAGTTATCCACCTGTATTTCCACTGGATTGAATGAGTCTTCCGAAGCTTCGTAGAGTCCGGTTAATTCCAGCATTTTCATAGAAAGTCTTGAAAGCCTGCGACATTCATTTTCAATATAAATCAGAGCCTTCTCCTGCCTTTCCGGGGTCAGGCGCACAGTAAGCAATGTATCTGCATAGCCTATGATTGCAGTCATTGGGGTTTTCAGCTCATGAGCCAGACTTCCAATAAGCTGTTTTTGTGTCCGGTTTATGTTAGAAAGACTTTCAATTTGTTCTTTTATTTTACCTGTCATAAAATTAAAGGTTGCACCTACCTGCGCAAGTTCTGTATTTCCCTCTGACGGTACTTTAAAATCATAAATACCTTCAGAAACAAGAAGCGTAGCTTCTCTTAGGCTTGTAAGCGGTGCTGTGATTTTTCGAAGGCTCAAATAAAGGATAATTCCCATCACCACGATCAAAGATAAAGTAAATCCACCCGTCTGAAAAAACAGCAGATGACTTTTTTCTATTACATCTGTTATATCTTTATAAGTAACAATCTGATATCCCATATTTACATTGCCATAGTAAAATAATAAAAGTGTCCTTCCATTTATCTGACTGATCATAGGGTCATGACCATCACTGTTGCTGCCATGATCCACCATGTTTGCCTTACTTGCACATAATTCTCTTAACTTTTTTACATCGAATTCATAAACAGTTCCATTATAGGTCATTTTTCCATCAAGATATAAAACCGCGCTGTCATGAAAAACCTGCCGAAAAGCATAAGTAACTATTTGGGGGCGCATTTCGTTGTCGGCATTCTGTTTCTGATTGTCAGAAAGACTTGTTTTATTTTCAAACTGTAAGATATTTGTTCTGAATATACTGCTTTCATAACTGTTGATATTCTGTATACTCTGATTTTTCCAACAATAAGTGGTATAGAGAAAGATCCCTGACGATACCAACAAAATGATACATGTAGTCTGAAAAAGATCTTTATTAAGAGTTTCATAAATCCACCTCTAGTCTGTAACCGATTCTGGGAATTGTTTTAATCTTATCCTGCCAGCCAAGCTTTTTCCTGATACGACCCACATGTGCATCCACAGTTCTTGTTTCTCCGCAGAACTCTTCATTCCACAGTTCCTGCAGAATCTGATTCCTGGTCAGTGCTTTATTCGGATTTTTGGCGAACACCATGAGGCAGTTATATTCCATTGGCTTTAAATAGATTTCCATGCCCATTTTTGTAACAGTACGACTAGCAGTATCAATGATGACATCACCAATTTGAATCTGTTCTTGTACAGTGCCATTACGTTCCAGTACTTTTTCAAGACGGACCATCACTTCCAGCATTTCAAATGGTTTTACAATATAATCTTCTGCACCGTCTTTTAATCCCTTTATCTTGCTCGCGATATCTCCCTTTGCGGTAAGAAATATTACGGGGATTTCATACTGCTTCAGTTTCGGTAACAGGCTATATCCGTCTCTTCCAGGAAGCATGATATCTACAAGCGCACATTGAAACGCATGATCTTGAATAATTGCTTCATATGCCTCATTTCCATCCAGATATCCTACTGTTTCATACCCTGCAATCTCCAAATTCATACATAGCAGGTCATTGATTGACATTTCGTCTTCTATCACAAGAATTCTTGCCTTCATGATTATTACCTCACATGTTTTTATAACTATCTTTTCACAGGTTAATTATACATTAAATTCTATAATGCAGTTGTAACTGATTTGTAACAGCAAAAAAGGAAACCAAAACCATTCTATGAGAATAGTTCTGATTTCCTGTATAAACCGATATGCTGATTTTATACACATGCCCAAATCGGCTTTATCAGCTAATACCGCCGCCAGTTTTTCATAAAATGAAAATAAAAGCTGATATTTTCCTGTTTTTTTTGCACATTCCTTCATACATTTCTGTATGTTTTGGTAGTAAGATTTTGTATTGACACCTGATTCTTTCACATGATAATCAAAAATGCCTAACATTGGATCCTGGTATAACAGATATTTTGAAGGATTTTGAGCCTCTTTATTCTCTTTCGTATTTAAGAATAAGGAATCAAAATTGTCAAGTGCCATAAAATCATCAAATTCCCCGCCTGTGCAGTTCCTGAACTCCTGCTTAAAGATTGTTTCGTCATAGTCTCTGTGAAAATCAAGGTGTGCAAAAAGTACAAGTCCCGGAAGCAAAGCATCCACCGGGGTTTCTGCACCATTATCCATCCATGCTGTACAGAGCACCTCTTTTATATTGTATTTTTTACAAGTAGAAAGAGCTGCTTTGGTACACGCATAGGTCTTAGAATAATTGGGGGAAATTCCGTTCCAATTTAATCGTACCGCCCATTTTCTCTATTAGTTTTTTTGTAATTGGCATACCAAGACCTGTTCCTCCATAAACAGATCTTGCACCACCTGTTTCCTGAGTAAATAGTTCAAAAATATGGTCCTGAAATTCTTTACTCATTCCAACTCCGGTATCCTTGCAGTGAAACTCAAACAGTATATGCCTGTCATCTACTGTGTTTCATAATAGCTGAGCAGTATCTCTCCTTTTTCTTTATTATACTTGACAGCATTACTTATGATATTCATAAGGATTCTTTTTAAACTTTAATCACAACACTTTTGCATGCTCTGTCAATGTGTTTATTTCCATAAATAAATTTTTCTTTGTACCCATTATATGGTTCCAGTATTGATACGTCAATCCCATTAATGTGCCTTCTCTTCTTCACTCTTTGTGAAAGGAAGAGATTGCTAGCTTTTACCAATCGCTCTTCCACTTCCACATCAAGTCTGCTTTGTTCTGGATTACCGAAATGGTGATCATGTGCCAATCTGATATTGTTGACAATGAAGGACAGGAGCCAGCTGCATTACAACTTAGCTCCTGTCCTGTACATCTTGACTATAGAATTAGTAAAAACAGATTATCGGGACATCATACTGAATAAGACTATAAAGCTGTCCGGCATTTTCTGGTGGAAGATTGATACATCCATGAGAACCACCTGTAAGATATCTGTCACCACCAAAGTACGGCTGCCAGTCTGCATCATGAAAGCCAATTCCTCCATTGAATGGCATCCAGTACGTTACCGGCTGTTCATAAGAATAGGTTCCATTTGCTGTCATTTCACCTCGCAGCACGGACGGACTGCTCTTTGAATTCAGTGTGAATATTCCAGGGGGTGTTTTTCTGTCCGGATCGCTTGGCAGTCCGGATACGATTTCTGATTGGAAAATAATATTTCCATTCTGATAATACCACATATACTGCTCTGTAAGATCTACCTCTATATATGTATTTCCGAGATCATTGATCCCGTGTGCATTTGCCCTCATAGAATATACCGGTTCCCTGGTTGTCTGGGTTCCTGACTGAATTTCCTGCATGAGCTGTGCTACTTCCTTGTCCTGATCAATCTTCCATTCATAGGCTGAGCCATATACATACACTGTCCTTCCGCTTGTGGTCTGAAATTGTCTTTCAGTGCCAACTGTATCATGATCTGCTGCAAGCTGTGCCACATAATCCACTACATGCTGCCGGAAGGCTTCATCATTCTGGAGCAGCTGCCCTTTCTCGTCAAACTGCAGCCAGTTTTTAATGGTATTCCCATCGAGTGTTACCGTTTCGTCTCCAAATGTATATGTGATATTTGCTTTTGTCAGGTTCTTATATGTATTTACCATATTCTGAAGTTCTGAACTTTCTTTCGTCACATCTGCTTTCTTATAAGCCTTTGGATCACTTTCCAGATTTACCTCTGCCGCATCGTTATCGATTGCCCTGCATATCATCTGATAAGCTTCTTTGGTATTTAATTCGTTGCCTTCCGTTTCTGGCACAATAGTGAATTCTGAGTTAACAAAACTTACATACGCATTTTCCGGTGCTATCTGATTCTCTTTTTTCGCACAATTTAATGAATTTACCTGTTCTTCCAGTTTCTCCCGGCTGAAAAAAGTCTCTTCTTGAACCATATAGTTTTTTGTTTCAAAAAGACTGCCAATCCATTCCCATGATTTCTGAGTTTTCAGCAGCTGGAGAACCGCACCGCTGGATACGTATTTATAATCAATGTCTTTTCCTGTAATGGCCTGCGGGTCCTGCATTCTTGCCCTTACCTGAATAGTATAGTTATCCTTTTTCCCAGCAATCTCCTGCTCAACCTCATATGCTGTCTTATTTGAACTGTCAATCCCATTGATGGTCGTCCTATAAAAGAAGTGATATGAGTAATAATAAGATATACCTGCATACATACAACAGCCTATAACAAAAATCATCAATATAATCAATATTACAATTTTCTTAATTTTATTTTTCTTCTTTTCTGAAAATATAATAGATCTGAATTCCGATTTATCCATCGGCACATAAACAACTGAACCTGGTCTTGCCGATTTTGTGGTTCTCATTGACTGCCCTATCACTTCTTTTTGTCTCATATCCTACTTATCTTTCTTTGAATCACTTAGTTTTTTGCACTGTCTCACTGTCATTATCAAAATGTAATGTCTTATGATATTTCGCATTCTCCTCCAGAAGTTTTTTCCATTTCTGTCCGTCTTCTTTCGTAGGATTATCAAAATTCTGCTGCCCCTTCAGTTCATCCATATACTGGATATAATCCAGGAAATAAATATCTACTGTCGAAATATCCCTGTCCTGAATTGCGAAGTTATTACAGTTTCCAGTAGACTCATTATATGGAAGTGTGTTTCCGTTGGCATCAAGAGCTACCATGAAGCAGTCACTGTTGGATCCTTCCTTATAAAGTTCATTTACCGTCAGTTCATACGGAGAACGAATTACGGATTTGAGTCCGATACCAGCATCGTTTGTATCATTCAGTTCCAATACTTCTGTCCGGGAATCATCTACTGTAACCGGGATATCGAAACTCCAGTCACCTTCATATTTGTAGTAGCCGGCATCCCTTCCATAGTTTTCATCATCCGCTTCTGACCACTCATAGTCTGCTTCCAGCCCTCTTACCTCCGAGATATCCAGATGCAGATTAAAAGTATCCGGAATCTCAATATCTTTAATATATTTCTGATATGCTCCACCACGCTCAGATACTTTATTGATAAACTCTTCCAGCAGTGCATAACCTTCATCCGTCTGATCATCTAAGTCCGCCTGAGTTATTCCCATCTCATCCATTACCTGCTGTGTCATTTCATTGTATTTCTCATTATATTCCGTATAGTCTTTTGCCGCCTGAGCAAGATCATAACGGAAAATGCATGCATAGGTGTTGTCATCCAGAAACTGTCCTTCCACATGACCGTCGATCACCCGACTAGCTTCTGAATCAAAGTCCACACCTCCAGTCATATACAGATCAATGACCGGTGTTCCACTTTCCGCCCTGGTTGACGTTTCTGGAAATGGCTTATCACTCTTAAACTGCATAGTTATATAGACTGCCTGGCTGTTGGCATATACCTCAGAACATGTAATTGTCAGCCCATCTGCTGTTTTAATGTAAGCATTCTCACTAGTGGCATTACCTGTCTTGTCCCCATCTGCTTCACTGCCATCTGCCGTTGTTCCATCAACGGATTCCAAGGTTGTTGCATAATCCGAAAAATCACCAAAGAAACTTACATTATCCTGCAAGATTTCAAAAAGCCCTCCTACAACCGGGATATTCTTTGCCATTACTGGATTGGTTGCACAGAATATAAATCCGACCGCCAGTACCGCTGCCATACCTCCTGCTACCCTGCCTCCGATTTTCATCCAGTGGAATGGATCCCTTGGTGCTTTTTTCTGAGTAACCGTATTATTCTCAATCAAATGATATGCCTGATTGATATGTTCATGTACAATCGCCGGAATCTCTGTATCCTGTTGCATTTTTTTCTGGAAATCTTTCTCATTATTATTTAGAGTCATCATTAGGCACGTTCCTCCTTAATTTTATATCCATATATCTCTGCGATTTTTTTTCTTCCACGATGAAGGCGGGATTTCACTGTGTTTTCTGGCAAATCCAGGATATTACTGATTTCCCGGATATTAAATTCCTCCATGTAGTAGAGAATAACAACCAAACGATATTTACTATCCAATGGTTCTAATGCCTGTAAGCATTCTATTGTCTCATATTCTTCATGAAAAGGTGTTTCTGGAATTTGATCCATAAAAGTAACCAGTTTATTCTTTTGCATGACATCTTTACATTTATTGATCAGGATGCGTATCAGCTATGTTTTAAAGTATCTGTTCTTTCTTAGACTTCTTAGATTTTCATAGCAGGAAAGGATCGTATCTTGTATTGCATCTGCAACATCTTCATCATTTTTCAGATATGCTGCTGCAATCTTGTACATACTCTGTACATTTTCATCCATGAGCCTGCAAAAAGCATCCTTGTCGCCTTTCTTCGCTTTTCGTATCAAAACTTCATTCATTATAGTTCCAATTCTCCTATCTCAGACCAGTCATTCGGAGTATACTATAGGAGCTTCATTTATGTGCTCCTACTTATTAGACGTGCGAATCCCTAAAAAAGTTGCAAATATTTTAAAAAAAATTATCTCAGATAAAAACACCCCCGAAATCGTTCAAATTTTATGATCATCAGGTCCTATTAGGGTATAAAAACAGCCGTACCATGTGCGTTTTACATGATACGGCTGTCAATAATTCTCATACCCTCAGGATAGATTAATTGAATCGCCAACTAAGACTCTCCATTTTTATTTATGTAATAAAGTTTGATCCAGCATGTTTTTAATTTCATCCGGAAGACTGTCTATCATTGCATTTTCATCCATAAACAGTAAAGTTGTATATTTTTTCGCATCATTCGGTGCTGAGAAAATATGAGTTACTGTATATGCTGTTGTACTTTTAGAAAAACAATCTTCATCTCGCAGTGATTCTACTACAAAGCAATCGCCTTTTTGCTGTCCCTGATCATCATACTCTTTATTTAAGCATAGAGTAAAATTAAGATCTGTTGTGCCAAACTTATAAGTTCTCGTATCTGTAACAATCTCTTCCAACATAAAGCCTTCTGAGCCAGCCAGCCTTGCAATCTGTCCGATATGCTTAATTTTACGCTTACACAATGAAAAAGGGTGCTGCGGTGTAAAAAATATCTGCGAAGCCTGAAGCAGTTTTTTTGCTGCATAACTATAAAACTTTTTTGCGGAAAGGTTTGTGGCCACACCTGTTAAGTGCCTGAAATTGGCAGCTTTATAAAGCACCTCAATATATCTGCCTTCAAATACATATAGAAATCTTTTACCTACTAAATGCTTCCTATACAGATCGGCAGCTATTTTAATCTCCTGTACGATTTTCTCTCTATCCTGTTGTTTTCCCATCTATCTTTTCCCAATCATCACTATAATATAAAAACAGCACCGGACAACTTTTTGTTATCCAGTGCCCATAATCTTAAAAAGCGGTTTTATGCTGGCTGTCAGCCGCGACATCCTTCCGAACGTCTAAAATGTCGCCGGTATCATTAAGTCCCCGGCGCGGACTCACCGTATCTCCCTGGTGTGGGCGTAATACCCTTCCGAGTATCAAATAGTCCCAGTAATTACCCTGCCCGGGCACAGTACAGCTTTTACGTGCCGCTACACGAAACCTTTTGGTTTAACTATATTATATGCGATACCCTAAGAAATATCAATAGTTTCTGGCAAAATCGATTGGCTATATTTTATTGTACCCCATTACTTACCACTGTCTATGATTTCCAGGCCCTCGGGACAGATCAACCAAAAATCATATCCTCTGTCACATCAGGTCTTAAAAATATTGTTTTTGAAATTCCATTACATTCCAGCGTTACTTTCTGCTCACGGGAAGAGCAGAGGCGAACCCTGTGTATCTTGCCATCTCTCCATTCGAAATCAACTGTGATGTCACCCTGTACCTTCATTCCTCGGACATTTCCGTCTTTCCATTCATCCGGAAGTGCCGGAAGTAACAGGATATGCCCTTTCCTGCTCTGGATAAGCATCTCTGCAACCGCAGCTGCAAAGCCAAAGTTCCCATCGATCTGGAACGGTGGGTGTGCACACAGCATATTGGGATAAATGCCGCCTCCCACACAGGAGATATTTTCCTCCCTGGTATAACGGAGCTGGTTTGATCGAGTAGGAGACGGCTTTTGCCGCCGACCTCTCACACCACCGGACATGCGGTTCCGCATCCGGCGGTTCAGTTAACTTGACATCTCGCTTTACAAAGATATTCCTCGGCTGAGAGTAAACCAAATTTCTTCAAACGTGCATTTGACATCGCATAACAAACAGTTTTTGTACGGCACACTCGGGCATATCCATGAAATCCCGCCGCACACCTTGCATTCTTTTTACTAATACCCAGTTTTACCAAATTTTTATATCTGGTTTTTGGATTTTTCCAGTGTTTCCATATGCACATCCTGAATCTATACCTGATTACTGTATCAAGTTTTCGGCTTACTGTAAGAATTGAGCCAATTTTAAAGTAATTAATCCATCCTCTTACTACCTCTGCTATCTTTTTCGCTTTGTATGAATTACTCACGCTCCACTTGCGGCTCGTAAGTTTCCTGACTTTCTTCATTACTTTATCCAATGACTTTTTCGGAACTTTCATCCTATATTTCTTTTCCTGAAATTGATAATAAAAAGCAAATCCCAGATATTTTGCTTTTGTCGTACTATCATTATGCTTTTTTATTATAAAAAAATACATAAACAACATTCGCCAAAACATGCACAAAATGTTATACTTTTACATAATAGCCAACTATTTTTTAACAATATTTTGTAGAATCGTAAAATTGCACAATTCATATTGTTGTGTTTTGTGCAATATGACAAAGAGGACATTACTTGTATACATTATCAGCATACTATCACAAATCCAGGGTTGATTTTATGGATAAAAAACATCCCCTGTTTATTGGAAGCTGCGGTACTTATCATCTATACACCGTAGAAAAGCTTCCTACCCACCGCCCGAAAGACCGGCTTGATTATCAGCTTCTTTACATCGCATCCGGACGGGCACATTTTATTTTGATGGAAAACCTACTGTTGTAGAAGCCGGCAATATGGTACTCTACCGTCCACGTGAGGAACAACGCTATTATTATGGAGCGGATCAGACCGAAGTTTACTGGGTTCACTTTACTGGAAATAATGTAAAGAACTTTCTAAGAAGATATGGGATTGCCGACGATACCCGCATTATTTATACCGGTATCTCCATTGAGTACAAAAATCTATTTATGTCTATGATCGAGGAACTGAATCTGCAGCGAATTGATTACGAGGAGATGCTGATAAATTATTTCATGATTCTCCTGATCAGCCTCCATAGAATAGCACTGCAAAAGCCACGTAAAAAGAACCTTCAGAACATGAACGATATGGAACAGGCTGCACAGTACTTTCGGATGCATTATAATAAACCTATAAGTATTGAGGACTATGCTGTTTCCCACAATATGAGTATCAGCTGGTTCATCCAGAACTTCCGTCAGTATGCCAATACTACACCTGCTCAATACGTGCAGTCTCTGAGGCTTACCAATGCAAAAATGCTTCTGGAAACGACCAATTATAATATCACAGAAATAGCCAACCTGGTCGGGTACGAAAATCCATTATATTTCAGCCGATTTTTCCGAAAACAGTGTGGCATGTCCCCTTCACAGTTCCGCAAGCAGCTGGTGCTGAATGCAGAAAACTGTCCAAAATAAAACCAACCAAAACGCTGGGAGCAATTCTCAGCGTTTTTGATTGGTTTTAAATATTACGATACTTTTTTACCTTAGAATTAATGGACATAAAGCCTGTTTCAGGATGTCGCGGATAAATATTCTTATACCTGTAAGTACTCAGCACGATCCCCATGAGTCCATAAGAAATTATAATACAGCTTCCTCCGGCTGAAAAAAACGGAAGAAATGTTATTGATTGCGGAAATACGCCAAGATTCTCAAGGACATTTATCAAAAAACTGATGAGAAATACAATTCCGCACCCGCATCCCATCATCATACCCAGCTGATTTTTCTGTCGCAACGCAGTGTTAAAGATTGCAAAAATCAGAACCGCAAGAACACAGCACAAAAGTATAGCTGCAATTATTCCATATACAGATGACAGATAGGTCAGAATATAATCCGCGTTAAATGCTGGCAGGATTCCCGTTACATCTGATTTGCTTTTCCCGATCAGCTTATTCTGTCTCCAAAGTGAATGCAACATTTTTGTGAGATAGTCTGTTTCGCTACCGCTGGAAAACATCGCCTGTATGCGCGCAATTTGATATTCCGCCAGCCTGTTTCTCAGGTACATACCCAGGAAAGCTGCTATGGGCGCGGTCAAAAACACAGCCCATATTCCACAGATAGTTCTTTTCTTTCTGACTGTAAACCAGTCCTTTTTGATTGCGATCGTCAACATAGTCAGCATAGTTACCAGCATCACACAAGCTGTCCTGAGTGCCGGCAGGCTGTATACTAATATTACTGGAGCAATCAGCCATAAGATTGCTCTTATCAGTCCCTTATATCCCCACCCATGATATTTATATAAAATCGCCCCATATATAGGGACATAAAACAGCATCAGTTTTTGTACATCCATGCCTCTTCTGCCTCCCGGCAGTGATATAAAAATCCTCGCTCCGTTTACCTGGCCTCCTTCCAATATAACCAGCAAACAGACGGCCAATAAAACAGCTGCAATTATTTTTGAAAATTTTGCCAGTACGGTATAGTCCAGCAGATACAAAATCATCATGACAGCCAGCCCGATCATAACATGAAACACATATCTGTCAGAACCGGCTACCGCATTCTCACTGGCTTTTCCGGAAATCCCTGCATGTATCAGAACACCTGCAATGCTGATAAATATAATTATTCCCAAAAGTTTCCATGCAGCCTGAGGTCTGTGGATACTGTCAAGGGAGATTCCTGTTTCCACAGGATCCCCCATGTCTCTGACAGCTTCCTTCTCTGCCTGTTCATGATCCATGCCTGCCTTCATGTTTTCCGCAATCTGATCCTCCATATGATCCTGCAGTTCCTGTTTTATGTATGGTCTGGCTTTTGTGCAGCGAATTTGTTCCAGCAATAATTTCAGATATTCGTCCATAACTCACACCTCCAATATAAGCACATTGGTCACTGCTGCAGAATACTCTTTCCATTCCTCTATTTTCTTTTCAAGGAATCCTCTTCCCTGTCTGGTAAGGCTATAATACTTTCTGGTCTTTCCAGCTACATCCTGTTCATATACTGTCAGGAGTCCTTTCTCTTCCAGGCTGTGCAGCAATGGATAAAGAGTTCCTGCCTTCAGCTCAAATACATTCTGAGATTTTTGCCTCAGTGTGTCGATCATCTCATATCCATACATATCCTTTTCAGACAAAAGTTTCATTACAAGCATTGCCATACTTCCTGAAACCAATGCTCTTTCAATAGCCATCTGGTCCACCCCCTTCTTAGAATAAATTATATATCGGCTTCCTATATATCGGTTATCTATATAATAGATTATTTTACATTATTTGTCAATATATCAATAAGATTTATCAAAACTAATGGCTATTACCATTCATTGATTGTTTCGGTAATTGCCATATTACGTATGCGCTTTGCCGGGGCATAGACAGATACAATAGCAGATATAAAGATAAAGGCAACAACGATTCCAAACCATAGGATAGGAAAACTCCACTCAATTCCAAAATAATGTGCAATTAGACGATTATATAAAAATCGACTAAGAGGAAGTCCAATACCACATCCAACTATCAAACCAGAAATTGCATAGGTGTACGCTTCCGCAGAAATCATTCGTTTAAGCTGTCTATTATCCATACCAACAGCTCGCATTGCTCCATACTGCTTCATCCGTGCAGATACACTCATGGAGATACTATTGACGATATTAAACAGCGAGATAATTCCGACAATAGCCAGAAAACCATAACAAACAATTCGTACCGCCAAATAGGTAGCATTATTTTGTTTATTGCTTTCACGCTGATCTGTGATAATAATGTCATCATTTTCAAGGCTTCTAATTTCTGCTATCGTTTCTTCAGTTGCATTTGAATCTAATTGAATTTCAATAAGACCATACTTTGTATTACCCATGATACGGTCAAATGTTTCCTGCGAACAAATAATAATCAAATCATCTCCAAAGAGCCCTTGTGACAGAGTGCAAGTAATCTCAACTTCCTCGCCTGCAAACTGGATAGTATCACCTATACGCAGTGAATTATTTCTATTATATACGGTTGCCACTTTGTTACTGTCCCCATAAACTGTATCCAATGCTCCCTGAGCAATACTTTCTTTTGAGTAATCTAGCAGTGTATCATCATAAGAAACAATGTTGATATGGTCTATCCCTGCTCTTGAAGATGTTGCGGGGATATTTTCCATATAGCTGCTTCCATAAGCATTTGCAACCCCATCTATTTTTTTTATTTCATCGGCCAGGCTACGCTCAATATCCAGTTTATTTGCATAACTTGATAATGCTATGTCGGCTGATGTGACATTTTGCGATGGAACAAGCTGCTTTGCAAAGTCTAAAATCACAGAAAAGGAAAAAAACAACATAATAGTTAATGCAAAAGAAGCTGTCATTAAAAACCAGTTTTTCTTTTTTTCAATTGCATGATGGAGACCAAGCGAATTGTCAATTTTCCCTAAGTTAAACTTAATAGCGTGGTTAGCAGAAACTTTATTATCTATATTGCCAGTAACCGCTGATATAGGTGAAACTTTAGCAGCCCGTTTTGCTGGGGATTGCGCCGCTAAAAATACAGTTACCACGCCGACAACCACACCACTGATTAGTCCAACAGGACTGATCTGAAAGACTGGTGTTGTAGAAAATTCTCCACCAATTCCATAATGAAGTGTGGCACAAATAATCCAACTAATTATTGTTCCGAAGAACACCCCTATAGGTACCGCTATTTTACACCAGTTCAATGCTTCCAAACGAACAAAGCGGATAATTTGCACATGACTTGCACCAATACAACGCAACATTCCAAAAAACTGAGTTCGTTGTGCAATCATGCTATTCATGCTGCCAGAAATCATCAATATCCCTGCCAGCAACACTAAAACAAATAGAATCGCTGCCAATCCGTATATACTCTGCATCGCAGTACTGTTACTTTGTCCAGACATACCCATAACACCAGTATTTTCAGAAATACTCTCATCAGGTAATTGGTACTGTGTCTGTAATTCTCTTTTTGCATTTGCTGCTTTCGTTGCACTTTCAAACTGCACATAATAGGTTAACTCATTATTTGTCACTTCGTTTTGTGCCATAACAGAAGTAAATGCATGCTTGGCAAGATAAGCAGCGGCTTTCTCATACCGGGCAACCTCCGGGTGTTCCTGTTTGAATTTCTCCTTTGTTTTCTTGAAAAATATCTTCTGGTACTTTTCATAGACAGGCTTACATTCCTTGCAGTCCGTCCGAGCTGCAAGAATCCCGTCAATCACTTTGCTGCGGGCTTCCTTTGGCTTCATCTGATTGCGGTAATCTGCGGCTGATTTCCCGGACGCTTCCAGAAACGCTTCTAAGTCCTCCACAGTGGAAAGTCCCTTTTGCTGAAAATAAGACAGGGCTTCGCTGACTGCCTTTAAGTCCTGTGAAGTTCCCCGGTTCTGTCCAGCTCTCGTCCAGCTTTTCCGTTCTTCCTTTCGTATCTCCATATACTTCATCAGAAGATTGGGAAGAAGTGTCGCTTCCTCCACCGCTTTTTGTTCAAGCAATTCTTTCCGTTTTTCGCCTAGCTCGGTAATCCAGCCTTTGAGATTTTGGATAAGATGCCGGATGGACTTCATCAAACTGTTGGCGGCTCTGATTTCCCGGTTCAGGTTGCCGATATTCGTCTGGATGCCACGCTTTTCCATCTGCCAGACAGCAGCTCCCTCATGAACAGTAGGAACGATATCAAGTCCTTGTCTGGCATAGGAACGCAAGTCCACACGCTCCGGGCGGTCATTGGCTTCCAGATAGCGGTTCTGGATGACCTCCCATTCATGCCGCCAGATTTCGCAATACTTCTGATCATTCCAGTCAACTGTATCCTCCTTGTGGCTTTTCCACCTGCCGGACGAAAGTTTCATCCGTTCCCCATTCTCGTCAAGGTCATAAACCTTGCGGCTCTTGGGAAGCCATTTCCCATGTTCGTCCATTGCCCGCATGGTCAGCAGGACAGGGGCGTGGGGGTTGTTTCCTGGCGGATGGGGGTCATGGATGGCAAAATCAACAATCATACCTTTGGAAACAAACTGCTGTTGACAAAACTCCCGGACAAGGACAGCGTACTGGTCGGACGGTATCTCTCTGGGGATGGTAAGCACCCACCGCCTTGCAAGCTGGGAGTTCCATTGCTTCTCCACCGCTTCGGCGGCGTTCCATAAGGTATTTCGGTCTACATATTCCGGCGGGGCGTTTGCCGGGAGCAGGATTTCATTGTGAACGATACCACGCTTTTCCGGGTAGTGCTTCACTTGCTGGTCATATTCACAGAACAGTTTTTCGCCACTCTGGTAAGCAGCGGCGGCAACCGCAGACTGCCGCTGTACAATCGTGATTTTGTTGTGTGGACAGGGCATTTCGTGTCCCTCCTTTCTTTGATTCATGGATGGGGTGGTGTTTTACCACCTCATTTTGAGCAGAAAAAAAGCAGGAGACCTTTTTCAGATTTCCTGCTTGGTGTGCCGCTGTGTGGGCGGCGGGTATTTAGTTAAATATTAACTACTACTTAATGTTATAAACAGCTTCTATTGCTTGTGAGAAAAATTCAGAAGCACCTTTACCGTATTTTTCATCTATCATTGGTTTGATTTTTTCGTTGCGATAATATTGAGCCTGTGCCAGCATAAATTCTTCTTCATTTTTTATCTGAGAAAGTTCCTTCATAGCCAAACCATACTCTTTGACGATTTTATTAATTTCCAAAGAATTTACATCACAGTTTCTTTTTGCTATTAGTTTTTGCAAAATCCCTTCAATTCGTTTGTTATAGCTTTCAGCAACCTCCTTGCTAATAGGATTATTTGCAACAGATAAGAATTTCTCTTTTCCGCCATACCATTCAACAACCTTGGCATATCCCTTCTGCATTTCTTCTGATGAAACCACCTCAATATAATGTTTTTTCCATTCTTCAACGCTTCCAAATTCTTTGACTGCAAGATTTTTCATATTTTCTGGCATATGCTCGATCATAGTTTGGAACATTTCTTCCACTTCTGTTTTACTAAAAATCGCAAAGTCCATTTTATTATCTCCTTTCAGAATGTCATCAATGCTGTTAATCAATCGTTCCATGCGTTCTTTTTTTGCTACCAGCATTTTTCTCTGCATTTGCAAAATTTGATTTCTTTCAAGAACTGGATTTTCCATAACAGCTTTGATTTCTTTCAGCGGAATATCAAACTCACGAAAAAACAAAACCTGTTGTAATGTTTCCAATGCCTTATCGTCATAAAGCCGGTATCCCGCATCACTTTTTTTCGTTGGTTTTAACAAGCCAATTTCATCATAATAGTGAAGCGTGCGAACGCTGATACCTGTTAAATCTGATATTTCTTTTACCGTCCTCATAACTGCTGACCTCCTGTTCTTGATAAGATAACTTTATTCTATGACGTTCCGTAAGAGTCAATAGGTATTTTTGATTTTTTTCAGTATAACATTTTTCTGTCTTTATCAAAAGATAGAGAAGTTCTTCAACTATACTTGTCGGCTGGGAATAGCTGCAAGGCAAGGTGTCCCCAGATGGCAAGTCCATAAAAGCGTAGCGTCCCCTGTTTGATTTGGAGCAAACCATGACTGCGGAAGCCGACATTCTGTCGGCTGCTGCGGCATTCGCCGAGTGAATATGCAAGCATATTCGTTCGGCTCATTGCTCGCACAAATCACAGCCCTCCGGCGAGGAGCCTTCGGAGAACGCAATGCACCAACCTCTGGGTGGTGTATAATTGCGCCCTTAGTAAACTAAGGGGTTTCCGGTTTCTCCCGCTCCAGCAGTTTTTTCAATAGTTCCTGTGTGTCCTGTCTGTGAAAAATGAGTTTCAACAGCAGCATGACATCATCATCTGTCAGGCGTTCCGGCTCTTGCAGAAAACTTTCCAGCATACCGCCACGAGTACAGAGCCGGTGTGTCCGTTCCTTTCGGGTAAGCTGCTTCAACTGGTGCTTCAACGCCTTTTCATCATTGATGGCTTTCCGCAGTTTCTTTTCACTTTTTTCCAGCTCCCGGTTGAGCTTTTCCAGCTTTGAGGTATCAGACAAGGGCAGCATCCTCCTTTCCCGGTATCAGCACATAAATCCGGTTTGGTTCTCCAACGCCCTGACGCACCCGCATGATAAGTCCGGCGGTTTCCAGTTCATTCAGAGAACGCTTGACCGTCATAGGGCTGCGGGACAGGACTGCGGCAATGGCTGTGACAGGGAAGCAGACAAACAGGATTCCGTTCTCGTCCTCCTGCCCTTTGGAGCGCATAGCGTCCAACATCCGGCAGTACATAACCTTTGCGGTGCTGCTGACTGGAAATCCTGTCAACGCTCTGGGAAATGGCATACAGGGCGGCAATGGTGTGTCTATCGTCATAAATTCAAAATTCATTCGGTGTGTTTCTCCTTTTTCTTTGCTCGTTTGGATAAATAACGGGGGCAGTCAATCACAACCGCCCGGAAGCTCTGCCTGCACCCATGCTGGCATTTCCGGCATAATTCGTTGTAAGTGACACGCCCCCGGTCATTGAGATAAAAGGAAAGCTCATGCTTGCAATCCTCCCAATGCGTATTGTAAAGAACTTGATCATGTGGCCAACTGATTACATATATTTGAAAATATATAATCTTAGTGATATCAAATAAAAAACGCGAATATTCCAGTGCTTAATAAGCCACTGATATTCGCGTTTCTTATTATCCTAACCACTTGAAAGATGGATAGTATCTTACAACAGCTTTCCCCACAAGCTGGTCAAATCGCACGAATTTGTTTTTCCATGAACGTGAATCCTTCGAATCATTCCGGTTATCACCAAGCATGAAATAACAGTTTTCCGGAACTGTATATGGACCATAACTTCCGATCATTTTCTCCGGAATGAAAGAGTCATCCAATGGAGTGGGTGAACCATCAATGTAAACTTTCCCATACTTAATTTCCACTACCTCTCCCGGCAGTCCGATCACTCTTTTGATAAAAAGACGGCTTTCATCATCTGGGTATTTGAATATTACAATATCAAATCGCTCCGGGTCCTTGAACTTTTCAGAAATTTCATAACCGAACAGATTAAGATTAATTCCATACGCAAGCCGAAAGCCGAAAAGGCGGTCTTTCACCATAAGTGTTTTTTCCATGGAGGGTGAAGGGATTTTTGCGTTAATCAAAACAACATTATTGATAACCAGAGTAATTGCCACTACTATTACAATCAATTTCACATAGCCTAACAGTTCACGCCAGATTTTCATGCTCTCCACCTCACCGTTCTTCATTATTCATATATCTGAACAATCTTTTGTCATATTTTGCTTCCCGGTACCAGCCAATTCCGATCATGACCACGCCTAATACAATGGTAACCGTTCTGACCATTGTATCAGCTGAAAACAGGCAGGAAATTACAATTCCAGTTCCTGCACCTGTAAAAAAGTCAATAACAGACTTTTCCCGTTTCAATGATCCAAGCACTCTTTCTTTATCCATGGTTTTTACCATTTTGACATCTTCCTTTATTAAGACATCGAGAGAAATATCAAAACGATTGCTGATGTCTATGAGAATCTGCAGATCCGGATAGCTCTTTTCATTTTCCCAATTAGACACAGTCTGTCTGGTAACATGAAATATTTTTCCAAATTCCTCCTGGGTCAGTCCCTTTTCTTTTCGTATTTTTAGTATCTGCGTTCCAATATTCATATTGCTCTGCTCCTGTTCTTCCAATCGGTTTTGCTTTCTCACTTGGATTATATAAAAATTTCTGCCAAATGAAAAGCAATTTACCTTTTACAGCGAAAAAACAGGTATGCAAAGCTTCTTTGACATGGGATTTTTGAAAACAGATTCACGTTTCTCTACTTAATCTGAATCCTTATTTTATCCCCGACAGGTGTCCAGCCGGATTCTGCAGTGATTTCACCTGTAGCTCCATCATAATATGCGCTTTCTTCGGTTCCGTAATCTTCATCCGTTTTATCTGCTGCGTCGGTATTTTCTTTCTGGTCTGTATCGTCTTGAAGCCTTACTTCTGTGGGAGCATCTGCCCCTCCGATAATTTGAGTTTCAACCTGATCCTCTGCATCTGACGGATTTTTTTCCTCCAAAGTATCCTCCGGAACTTCTTCTACCGCTTCTGTAGTCTCACCAATTTCTACAAAATCGTCATCAACCCAGACAGTGTCTGCTGCAGCCATGTAAGGTTCTCTGGTATAAAGCTTTAATTCCAGATAATCGCTGTCAATATCCGGGAGCAAAAGAACCGGGCCGTCAGAATCCAGCTGATACATACCCCAGAAACTGGTTTTAAAACTCCATTGAGATTTACCATCTGCCGAATTACTGCGCAGTTCATACTGTACCTGATTTCCTTTACTGTCTGTCCCCATAAGCATCATCTCATTACCATTATACAGCTTTTCCTCAAGTTCTTCCGGAATTTCTGCCTTAATTATACTTTGCAGTTTATTCATGGAAAAGTCTGTTAATTTTACGGTTCCTTCTTCTGTTTTAACAGAAACATCTTCCAGCTTTTTATGAACTGTCTGTTTCATAAGCTCCTCATGGGGAATAGAAAAATCAAACTCAAACTCTGCGAAATAATCTTCGCCAAGATTTTCATTTTGATAGGCACCGAGTACCAAATGTATTTCTGGATTTTCTCCCAAATCACCATCAAGGGAAAACCGGGATTCCAGAACAGCATCATAGACATTTTCATCCAGTCCAGTATTTAGCAAATCTCGTCCGAATATGGCAGAAGGTGTCCGCTTTCGTATTCTTCAATTTTCTGTCCATTTATTGTAGTTTTCTGATAATCAATGTCAAGCTGTGTATTGGCAAAGCTCCAGTCATCCTGGACATCATCCGTGTCCTTTTGCCCGGAAGATGTTTTTTCTGCATGCACCTTTGTTAACAGAACCCCATTATCCAGAACAACTTCTTTTAATGTTACAGTAATTCCTTTGTCTTCCTTAGAGGTATTCAACACTTCCGTATAAGATTCAATGCCTTTTGGGAAACCAAGGGTTTCTCCTATGGACAATGTAATATTTTTTATTGCAGCCTGGATATGTGGATTAGAAAAGATAACAGAACCCAAGGTGACGATCACACAGGCAGCTGCTGCTTTGCTCCACCCTTTTGGTCTCCGGTTTTCCTTTTTTTCACTCCATTCCCGCTCTGCTTCCTCTATATATTTTGGATCAATATTACCAAATTCTTTTGAAAAATCAAACTTTTTCATATGCGTCCTCCTTCTTTTTCCAACAGTTTCAACAGCTTTTTCCGGTTTCTGTATAAATTCATTTTCACGCTTCCCGCTGACATATGATGCCTTTTGGATATTACAGAAACAGGATCTAAAAACCAGTATCTTCGTACAAAAATATTTCTGTCCTTTGGAGACATTTCTTCCAAAAAACGATTTATGGTTTCCATCAGTTCTTTTTCCGCCAGCTGTTCTTCCACGGTATAAGTTACATTTAGCTGCTCCATTTCCTCCATAACATCTGCCATATGAACATCCGGGCGCTTGCCTGCAAACTTTTTCCTTAAGCAGTCAATACTAAGATTTCTTGTAATCCGACCGCAAAAGTGTGCCAATACAGGAGGATGCGTAGGTGGAATCTGTGACCATACTGAAAACCAGGTATCATTCAGACATTCCTCGGCATCTTCTCTATTCGCCAATAAATTCCAGGCAATCTTGTAGCAATAGGGATGATACTTAGTACTCAATTCTATAATTCCATTCTCATCTCTTTTCAAAAACAGGTTTATAATTTCATCATCATTCATTTACAGGTTGTCCTCCGGGTTTCTTTAAGATAAAAGTCACTGTCCATAATCTGACCAGCAACAGATAAGGCGCCTTTTTGAATAAAAAAATTTCCATTCATATTATATATCGTAAAAAATAGTGGATGGTAACAAAAAAATTTAATTTTTTTCAGTTGAGATCCAACTACAGTTTTGGTTTTCAGAAGATTATCTTTTAGAGGTAAAAATAATGAAAAGCAGCCGATATTCTCATTTTATAAATCATGAGATACCGGCTGCAACTGCTGTTATAAAATATTTAGTCCAATAAAACTCCCTCTATTTGTATTTTTTAGAAAAGATTTGCACGTCTAACTCATCACTGAAATAACGAGAATGCGACGCACAATTATTCAAGTCGTTGAGTCACTCTTGAAAGTAAAACCGTATTACACTTGTAAAAAAGGTCTGCCGCTTCTGCACTCAGATTTTTTAGCAAGTGTAATATTCTACATATTCCTGAACTCTCCTTATGGAGTAACATATCACTGATATGGACAAACAGATACCTTTCGACGATCAATCAGTCTATTAATTGTTTTAGTAGCAACATCAAATTGAATCAATTTCTTTATATAACTTTATTAATTGCCTAAGCAAATTTTCATATTCTTTTATTGTCTCATCCGAGTCAGACTCTTTTACTATATCCTTGTCATTTCGTAGATTAGAAATTTCAAATGGGTATTGGTTCAATAATTTGATTGTTTCTTTGCAATTTGGGATTAATTGATTTCTTTTATTATATGGAATCGCATTTATGCGCTCTCTCAAATTATGCCGCAGATTGTATGCAAGCCAGTCTGCCGTATCAAAAAAAGCACGATATTCATGTCCATATGCTTTCTCAAGATTTCCTTTGATATAAGAATAGTAATCGTATCCTTCCGGCACTTTTTTAGTTGTGCTAGCAAAAATCCTTACAATATGATCATATGCATCCCGGTGCTCTTTTAATGGCTGAATCAATGCATCCCCATTTTCTGATATTTCTTCGGCTGTAAGTAGATAAATTTTGGTTTTTTGATGTAATTGATATATCTTTTTCCACAACAGTCCAATCTCATCGTTTTGCATTAGATTAAAAACATTTTGTTCAGCCATTTAAAATACCCCGCTATTGAATTAATGAATTTTTAACTTTGACTCCTTTTCCCTCATTACCAGAAACGATTTTTCATCTAGAATACGGTCACCAAAAATCCGCCAGGATCCACGTCGCTTTATTCGGTACGCTTTAATAGTGGAGATTTGTCCGTTTTCACAGTCTCTTGAAAAATTTTTCCTATATTTAAAAGTTTCTACTATCCCCCATAGAGTTCCTGCAACTATAAAAAAAAGAAGTACTGCTACAGCTTCAATCATAATTATTCTCCTTATCATCCCAGTTGCATGCATCGTCACAATCGGACTGCATCCCAAGGTCTTTTGGTTCAATCACATTTCTTACACTACTACCTGCACTATATTTTTCTCTTCTGTAAATTATGCTAAGATGAACAAATATTTCTCTGTAAAGTAACAAAAGAATAAATCCAACAAATATACAGGATAGTAATATAACTCCTTTCCTAGATGCCACAGATTGCAATTGTGGATTTCCAAGGAAGCAAACTGCTGAAATCAAATCAATCAATGCAAGCAAAAACGTAATTCCCTGCAATAAATTCACTTGAAATACCTGTTTTTTCTTTGCAATCGAACACCCAGCATCATACATATTGTT
Organism: Ruminococcus sp. AF41-9; assembly: GCF_003477525.1. Classification (GTDB taxonomy): domain Bacteria; phylum Bacillota; class Clostridia; order Lachnospirales; family Lachnospiraceae; genus Blautia_A. Next base: position 37,612 of record NZ_QUDO01000020.1, on the reverse strand, counting down.
AATTGCCTGCAATAATATCGTAATATAAAATGGTTTTATATCTGTCATGCTAAATCCACACACTAGTTCTATAAAAATGGTAGCCGTAAAAACCATAGTTTTTATCAGACATTCTAAATAGCTGTCCGTTGTAAGTTTTTCAATCACTCCATACCCTTCCTTCGTAATCAAAAAAAGCAGAGCCATCCCTCCAAAAGGAACGAACTCTGCTAATATTACAATCCTCGGCAGGATATTATGCCAAAGCCCCTACTTTCTTCGGATTTCTTATGTTTAATTTCTAAAAAACATTTGTATAATCATAACATTATACACCTTGAAAAGCAAGCATCTTTTTAAATTTTCAAAAATCAGATGGTATCAATCAGATCACTTCCACTAGTAATCTGACTCCAGTGATTTTCACGTTTGTCCGCATTTTTCTCAAAGTATGGAAGTCGCGTTTCTTCCAGTTTCTCCAGACATGGGATGCTTCCATCCAGATACTTTTTGATTCTCCGGATGGTACTGTTAAGTCTGGTAATCACAGATCCAAGTTTCACATCCATCAGTTCATAACCAAAGGGCTTTGCTTCTGACATCCACAGGTCTTCTCTGAAAATTTTCATTTTTTCTAAATTATCTACGATTTCCGGAATTTCTTTTTCACAGATTTCTTTTAAAGCCGGTTTCTGGTTCTTATCTAAAATATTTTTATATGGACACCAAGATCTGCCTTATCGGTCAGCACTGCTGCTAGCTTTTCATAATAGGCAAATAGAGTAGCATATTCTGGGGAATTCTCCTGGCAGATTTCCATCATCTTCTTTAATTTCTCATAGTAGGCACCAGTGCCAACGTCGCTCTCCACCACCTCCCGATCAAAAGTACCAGCCATTGGATCCTGGTACAAAAGATATTTAGATGGATTCTGCGCTTCCTGATTTGCCTTTCCATTTAAGAACAATGAGTCGAAAGCATCCAAAACCGTAAAATCTTTCAGATTTCCCCCCACATACTCCTTAAACTCTTCCTCCAATAATCCGAAAGTTTCTATATAAACAAATAGAGTTTTATCATAAAAGTCCCGAATACCATTGTCAACGGATTTTTCGTATATTTATATTTTTACCGTCTCATAACCAACTCTCTCACTTCGAACATGTAGCAAAAAATCTATCATACCAGATAAGGAATGTCAAAACTGTCCAGATTTTACGGCTGTTATCTGCCTTTTTCTCTTTGTGCTCTTTCAGAAGTAAAAGAAGCTTATCTGTATGAAAAAACTCTTCTGCTTCTTTCGAGGTAAATAACTCCTTTACCATCTGATACCAGTCATCCTGCCGCAGCCACACACGGATTGGAATTGGAAAACCAAGTTTCTTACGTTCATCGGTTTCCTGTGGTATGAATTGGGAAACAGCTTTACGGAAAATATATTTGGTTGTACCCGCTGCAATCTTGGCTTCTTTCGGAAGCTTTGCTGCAAAGTCAAAAACTTCTTTATCCAGAAATGGTACCCTGACTTCCAATGAATGTGCCATGCTCATTTTATCTGCTTTCTGCAAAATATCGCCAGGAAGCCAGTAGCTCAGATCTACAGACTGCATTTTTTCCATGTCTTGAAGTAATCCTCTGTTTTCTGACTCAAGTTCTTCAAAAAATGGTCTTAAATATTCCTGTGTGGAAGGTCCTGTTACTTTATTTTTCAAAATCTGCGCTTTCTCTTTTTCACGGTAAATATATGCATTTCCGATGAAACGTTCTTCCACTTTCATTCCTGCACGGATAAGGAAATCTCGTCCCTTCACATCCGGCAGCTTTGCAGCCAGTTTTCCAATTACACGTCTGACGCCAAATGGAATCCAGTCAATTTTTTTCAAAGATTCCGGTTCTCTGTAAATATTATATCCACCGAAAAGCTCGTCTGCTCCTTCTCCGGAAAGAACAACCTTGACATGACCTGCAGCCTCTTTTGAGAGAAAATAGAGTGCAACGGCGGAAGCATCCCCAAGGGGCTCATCCATATGATACATAACATCTGGAAGGGCATCCCAGAATTCCTGCTTGGATATGATTTTCACATGGTGTTTCAAACCTGCTTTTTCTGCCACTTTGGCAGCTTTGTTTACTTCACTATATCGGTCTCCCTCATCGAATCCCACTGTAAATGCCTGATCTGCACCAGAGGAAGAAGCCAGATAACCGGAATCCACTCCCCCGGATAAAAACGCGCCGACTTCCACATCACTTAACATATGGTGCTCCACTGAATCCTTTAAATTCTCTGCAAGCTCATTCCGCAGCTGCTCCATATTCGTCTTACGGTCCCATTGGCCTGGTGCAAGCTTTGTTTTGAAATAAGTCTTTATCTCATAGTTTCCGTTTTTATATAAAAGCATATGACCTGGCATAAGCTTATAAATCCCCCTGAAAAAAGTTTCTTCCAGAGGGGAATATTGAAATGACAAATACTGCTCCAGTGCCTTCTGATTTACTTTCCTTTCATAGCCTGGAAATGCAAGGATACTCTTAATTTCAGAAGCAAATACAAAGTGTCCATCTATTTCGGCATAGTACACAGGCTTAATTCCGAAGAAATCCCTTGCAAGCATCAAACTCTGCTCCTGTTCATTCCATACAGCAAACCCAAACATTCCCCTGAGCTTATTCAGTGCCTTCTCCCCATACAGCTGAATAGTATTTATCAGAACCTCCGTGTCAGAATGGGTACAGAAAGAAATGCCGAAAGCCTCAAGTTCTGCCCGCAGTTCCTTATAATCATAGATTTCTCCATTAAAAACAATATGAAGGTTTCCGTCCGCACTTTCCATAGGCTGCTGCCCATCTTCTAAATCAATAATACTAAGTCTTCGAAAGCCCAGCGTAATCTTCTCCCTGCAAAAAGAGCCCTCACTATCCGGGCCCCTATGCTCAATGGCTTTCATCATCCTTTCAATTACTGTCTTCTGATCCTGTCTGTAACCTGTAAATCCACAGATTCCGCACATTTTATCCTCCGTATCTATTTGATGTAGTTTATACGCTGCAGCAACTTTTTTATCACAAGTGAATCCCACATGGTCACATCGTAATCATAATGGTCTGTGAGTCTGCGCCTCAGCTTGTGTTCTCCCTTCTTTTTCTACTTTTGTAGAAATCATCTCTAATTCTACATCTGTAGACTTAGAAAGTCAATCCCATTTTCTACAATTGCAGAATCTATGTCATATATTTGATTACCCGTCATGACATACCCCAATGACTCAGATCTCACAGATTTTCAAACGGTATGAATGCCTCACTGCTGATAAAATGAAAAGCCGGAAAAACGGTCTTTTGTTACAGAGTCATTTTTCCGACTGTACGGTTGCCTATATTTAGTCAACTACCCATCACCTAAAGGTAATGGGCTTGGCAGACTTAGCCAAAAAGAACCGATATCAGTCTTGCAAAGACCTTGTATCGGTTCTTTTTGTATTTTCTCATTCTCTAATTATGGGAGGATTTTTCTGTATCACCGAAAAAACTTTTATTCCCGCACTTCAAGCCACTGGTCAATGTTCCCAAAATGTACCGCCTGCAGGTTATCTACATCAACCAGTTGCGGGAAGCTGTTTCTGATGATCATGACACCATTTTCCTTATCCTGTTTTTCTCCACCGCCAGCGATGCCTCCCATGGTCCTATCAAGTGTTAAAACCGTTCCATCTTTATAACGCACCTGGTCAATACTAGTTCTGGCATAAAGATCCATGCCATAATCCGTACCTGCGTACTCAAATTTGTTTTTTTCATCTTCATACACCTTCATAGCTTCATCATAATCAAGATATAATGACCATAAAAGGGGCGTTACTTCCATTTTTTTCACTGTGATTTCATAACCTCCAAAATCACATTTCCGGTTCACTTCCAGAGTTGTCGGAGGCTTTACTGCACCCAGAGTCCATTTAAAATCCCATGTTCCATCTGTAATAACAGTCGTATCATAATCTCCTTCCTCCGTAAGATTCTTTAATGTGATTTCTACTGTTTTATTACTCAGATCATAATCACCGTCATAAGATATACAGGCGTTAAAATATTTAAGATGTGCAGAATTTTGATCTGTTTTCAGTAACACATCCTGTCCTACCCCAGTATTGAAACTTCCAAATCTGTTATCGTCCACTGCATATACTTCTTTTCCATCGATCTTAAAATGTGTCATCTCCTCAAAAGAAGTATGATCAGTCATAGAAATACTGTCATCTGTTTTCACTTCAAAAAAAGCATACAGGAATCCCTGATCCTGAATAGAATCTGTCAGGGTAACCGTCACACCATTTTGTGTTACAGACTGGTCTATATTCTGAATATAAGTTGATTCCTGCAGTGTCTCCTGCTGTTCCTCCGATGGATTCAGTCTTTTCACCAGGTAATCACTCCATTTAAAGAACTCTTTTGCAGCCACAGTGACAGCCATACCAGTACAGATTACTGCTGCTGCAATCAATAATCGTCCACTGATTTTTTTTCTTTTGTATTTTTTATCAACTGAATCCGCCTGTTCAATCTGTTTTAGTGTATCTTCAAATTTATTATGAAAATCCTGTGGTACTTCCGGTGCGATATTATTCCATTTCTTCTCTAACATGACATTTTCCCCTTTCCTGTTATTCTCTTTAATTGCTTGCTGTTTTTCCCAGTTGCCGGTCTTTTCTCTTCTTCGGATAACTGCACCTTCAAAAACTCTCTTGCACGTGAAAGTCTGCTTTTGATCGTTCCTTCCGGAATATCCAGAGCCTCACTGATCTCTTTCAAGGAAAATCCTTCTAAATAATACAATGTTACCAAAACCCTCAGATCCTCCGGAAGTTCCATAATCGCCATATACAAATGACTGTATCTGTCCTCCTCAGTCATTTTCATATTGTCCATATATTCTTCATATGGAATAACATTTTTTCTTTTCCGAAGAATCCCTTTGCATTCATTGATCAATATCCTTGTGATCCATGTTCGGAAATATTTTTCTTTCTTTAAAGTGGAAAGTTTTTCATATGCCTTAAGAATTGTTTCCTGCACAGCATCCCCACAATCAGAGTCATTCTTCAGAATGGACTTCGATATATGATACAGCATGGCTTCTGCATCCCGAACCTCCTTAATAAATACATCTTTTGTCATAACTTTGTCTTCTCCTTTTGTCCAGCTGGATTACTATTCATGTTTACTTTTACACTAATTAGATGCATCGGAAAGGAAATCGGTTCTCATAAAAGTATTTTTTTCCGTTGGCTCTTCTATTGCCAACGAAATATCCGATTTTTTAATCTCTGTTCTGTTTGTGTTTATATTTTTTATGTAATTCCGTAATATATTCCTCAAGCTTCTCTTTGTCTTGCTCTCCACAAGCAACTAAACCAAAATACTGCTTAGATCGATCCTATATGCTTTCGCTGTTTTCTGACCCAGTTTCTCTGTATATGTGCAATAATTCCAGAAACGGTGCTATTTTATCCGGTAGTCTCATTTTTCGTTCTCCCCTACGTTTGCGGTAATCCCTGTTACCATTGTTCTTAGCAAACTCTAGTATACAGGTAAATCCACGTTGCTACAAATGTGGGGTCACTTCATATTATCTAAAACATATTTCGATAAGTCAAAATTACAATTTTCACACTTTAATTGATATAATATTCAATAACTAAACAAGGAGGCCATTTAACCATGAATAATGTAAAAATTCTATGTATCGCAGGCAGTATCGTACTCGGTAGTATATTGCTATCCGGACAAGCTTTTGGCAAAGCCCCCTCAGATCTAATCACCCTTTCCGCCCCTAAGGAGCCTGAGGGGCAATATGTATCTTATGATATAGATGGTTCCGGCTCTTATTATGATAGTGATTCAGATATAACTTACTATTTTGTCAAGGGGATTGTCACTTCTTATTCTAATCATGCAAAAACCTTTTCGCTGACTTCTGACGCCGGTGAAACTTATGAGTTACCGGCAGATACGGATATTAATATAACCGACTATCTCAACACAGAAGCACATATATGGTACTCAGAAGACTCTCAAAAAAACTTAAAATTACTTGCGTTCTCTCCTCAAATTTTTTGGGAACATATTAATGAGCTGGAATCAGATGAACAAATTCTGGATGGTGCCACAGAAATTGATGGGACTCTTTCAAAATATATCTCTTTCTGGTTAACAGAAGATAAAATAGATGTTACTCTCTTATTTGTTGAGGACAACGATGGAAACACTCATATATATGCAGAGGATAACACCAAAACAATCGAAGACTATATCAAGTTATATGAAGATATGCATTTAAATTCTCAAGTATATGATGATTTTAATGTTGCATATCTTATATCAGAAGCATCATCTTGACTTACCCAAATGTCTGGTTGAGAACCTGATGTTTTTTACATCAAACATATCATATATTTTAAATGCCGCAGCCAATATTTTCAAAGGCTGCGGCATTTTTGACTTAATTTTTCTTTCAAACATGTTGCTTCTTCTTTTGACTGCTGCAAATATGTTTATGTCACAAATTCAAGCAATAATTCAGCACTTACTATTTATGTAAAAAATCATTTCAGAAATTGATATATTTTTTCTTTTCTCTGTTTACATATTGACGGCTAAAGTGTAAGAAAGATGCGATTTCACTATCTGACCACTCTAAAATCAAGTATTTTAAAATATCCCTTTGGTTTGAAGTCATTTTTAAGGTTATATTTTTCAGATCAAATGCTAATTCCACAGATGAATAATCCGCTCTATAGCTTTCTTGTAAATCACCTTCATTATCCATATATGCACATTCGTATTTTTCTTTTTTTAAGTTTTTTTTGCATATGATTTTACTAAAGGTTCCATTATGCAAAGTAAACTTTGCATATATTTTGAATCATTTTTCGCCTGTATAACCAAATCTTTATATTCCTGCATCATATACCCTTTTATTTTTTAAAGAGTATCTGGGCATAAAAATGTAAACTTATTTTTTGTTCAGAATCAAAGGTTTCTTATATCTATAAAAAAAGGAATATTGTATTTAAACAATATTCCCCAGACTGTAGACAAACTTGGTGTTGGGTGTTATACCCAGCACCAAGTTTGTCTACAGTCTGAGGCGCTGCATATGCAGTGCCTTTTCCGAGAAAATCTAATATTCACTGGGAGGGGTATCTTCAAAATCTTCGTTTTCCGATTCACTCACATCAGGTACATATTCGTCGGCCATTTTCTGCGCTTCCTCTAATGTACTGGAAGGTAAATATTCCTCCCCATCACTCGTAAGCATGATTACTATATTAACGTTATTCTGACTATAATACTCCAGGTCAACATTCAGTCCGGATCGTACAGCACTCCCATTAGCTATATTCAGGACGGCGTTTTCTATATTAAAAACCATATTATAATAATTTCCTGATTCGCCCACTTCTACTGTTATCGTATTTTCATCGGAATACAGAATATTACCAGTGATATATTGGGTATCATAAGTTTCTTCCTGTGCAGATTCCTGATCTGCGGGATCTCCCTGGCTTTGGTAAATTTCCGCTTCTGCGTTATTTCCAGACTGTTGATTCTGCACACTGTCTCCTGGATTTGCTGCCACAGCTGTGGGCGTTGGCTTCCTGGTAACAGCCGTAGTAAGATTTGGAATAAACTTTACAGCATCCTTACCACTTTCGCTTTCCGTTTGCGCGGATTCGTTGCTTCCTGACAATTCACATCCTGTCAGGGTCACCGTGATACCTGTCAATATCACAAAAAACACTTTCAGAATCTTTTTTCTCATTTTTTTATCCTTTCTTTTTTACTGGTAGTGTCAAATTACTACCTGATTTTTATTGTTTAAACCTTGATTTTATGGGAGTTCGCAATAAAAAGAGCAATGACCTCTTTTTTGGTATAATGCAATCACCACAAGCAACACTACCAAAGGAGACATTGCTCATGGACATTATACTCTATTTACTTCAATTCATTCAATACCAACATAAACAAATTTGCTGGCTTATTAACCTTATCTGTAGATATATCCCTCTTAAGCAGTGGGCTTTCGATGATTCCCATTCTCCAAAGTACCAGAAGTTTAAGATTGATGAACTTCCCAAAGTCATATCCTATCAGCAGGACTGGAACTGGAAAGACCTTATCTCTTACTACCAGCAACGCTACCACAAGACCATTCGCCCTATATTTCGTCGAGTTGAGTGCGATATACCCAAACACTGCACTTGCCCTGCCTGTGATGTGCCTGTGGACTATCTGATGTGGAACGATGGCAGGAAGAAAAGTCAGGTTCTATGCAAGGTCTGCCAAACGCTTTTTTCTCCAACCAAAGATAATCGTTTTTCCAAAAACACCGTCTTGAGATGTCCTCATTGCAACCACAGCCTGGTGCATAAGAAAGACCGTAAACACTTTATCATCCACAAATGTGTGAATCCCAAATGCCCTTACTATCTCCACAACTTGAAGAAAGTGGATAAGAAACATCTGGACGAAGACTATGGCAAAAACAAATACAAACTCCACTATATCTACCATGAATTTACGATAGATTTCTTTAAACTGGACTTAAACTCCCTGACGAAGAACGCTTCTTCCCTAAAATTCACCAAGTTTGATTCCAACACCATGTCCTTATGCCTGACTCTTCACGTAAATCTTGGTCTATCTCTTAGAAAAACGAAACAGGCTCTCAAAGATCTGTACAACATCGATATCTCACACCAGAGCAGTGCTAACTACTGCAAATCCGCCGCTATGTGTATCAAACCCTTTGTTGACAACTATGACTACGGAACTGGCAAGGTATTTACTGCTGATGAAACCTACATCAAAATCCGTGGTGTAAAAGCTTATATCTGGTTCATCATGGATGCTGCCAAACGTTCCATCATTGGCTATCAAGTCTCTGATAACCGCGGCGTTGGTCCCTGCATTCTAGCCATGCGAATGGCTTTCCGGCACTTGAAAAAGCTTCCTGAAAACTTCCACTTTATTGCAGATGGTTACAGCGCCTATCCATTAGCTGCACAACAGTTTTTCCGTGAGTTCGGTGATAAGTTTAAGTTTGATATCACTCAAGTAATTGGACTTACCAACGACGATGAAGTATCAAGAGTATTCCGACCATACAAACAGATGATCGAAAGATTAAACCGTACATACAAGGTTTCTTACAGACCTACAAACGGCTTTGATAACATCGACGGTGCCAACTATGACCTGGCTCTATGGGTCGCCTACTACAACTTTCTCAGACCTCACAAGCACGCAGGATGCAAAGTTCTAAATAAAGTAGAGATGTTGGAAGGTGCAGAAAATATGCCAGGTAAATGGCAACTGTTGATTTTCCTTGGTCAGCAAACTATCTTAAATCTACAAAATCAGGCATCTGCATAACTGGAGCGGAACCGTTGTCAGGAGAACCGTGGAATACCGCAGCACCTGTGGTGCGAGGATATGCCGCGAAAGTCTCTTGACATAATGCTCATGTACAGTAAAGAAGCAAACAACCGAAAACAAGAGATAGACCGCCAGCACCACACTATTCCGAACCAAAGAGCAAACGACAAGCACCATGGAAATGTGTATAACTTGCTATTCCGTTATGGAAAAGTCCGTTCACAGAACATGGAAAAGCTAAAGAGCAGCTTTCCCACATTCTGCAAACGGACTTTCCCACAACTCCATAAGATAGCAAGTTATGCACATTACGCACAGTGCCGACTGCTGCGGAAGCCCTCTCATTTCATTATCTATTCAAGAAAATAAATTATGAATTTTTTCTTAACACTACTGCGGTAGTGTTGACAACCGATTAAGAAAGGTGTAATGTGTAATCAAGCAGAAACTACTGCGGTCTTGTGGAAAGGAGGAAACAAATGGATATTAAACTTTTCGATTCAGAATTGAAAGTAATGTGTGTGCTTTGGAACGAGGGCGACACCACTGCAAAACACATATCCGACGTTCTGAAAAAAGAAATTGGCTGGAACATGAATACTACCTACACACTGATAAAAAGGTGTATCAAAAAAGGGGCGATTGAACGTTCCGAGCCTAATTTCATGTGCCATGCCCTTATTCCCAAAGAAGAAGTACAGGAAGCGGAAACAAAAGAATTGGTTGACAAGATTTATGACGGTTCAGTTGACAAACTGTTTGCAGCCCTGTTAGGCAGAAAAAAGCTTTCCGCTGAACAGATTCAGAAGCTCAAGCAGATTGTGGAAGATTTGGAATGAGGTGGTGTAAATGAATTTACTGCAAATGAGCTTTTCGGGGGCTGCTTTCATTACTGCGGTAGTGATTATCCGTGCGGTGGCAATCAATAAACTGCCGAAAAAGACTTTTCTTGTTTTATGGGAATTGGTGATATTAAGACTGCTTATCCCGTTTTCGATTCCGTCAATGTTTAGTGTTTATACGTTGGTAACTCATAGCATATCTTCTACAACATTGCCGGAAGCTGGAACAGATTACAACATTCCCACTATGCAAGGGCTGTTTGTTACGACACAGGGAGCAGAACAGCCGCCAGAGAATATTTTATCATCTGTTTCCATGTGGTTTATTGTATGGTGTGCAGGAATAATACTTATCGCATTGTTTTTTGTAATATCCTATTTGCGTTGTCTGATTGAATTTCGGACAGCTTTACCCGTCCACAACCATTATGTAGAAAAGTGGCTGGCGGAACGCCCATTGAAACGTCCAATTTTGGTAAAGCAATCTGATAGGATTTCCGCCCCATTAACTTATGGCATTTTCCGTCCTGTTATTTTGGTGCCGAAAAAAATGGACTGGAAAAATGAAAAACAACTGCAATATGTCCTCTCACATGAATATGTGCATATTTATCGCTATGATACTGTAACAAAGCTGATTGCGACACTTGCCCTTTGTATTCATTGGTTCAACCCCTTTGTGTGGGTGATGTATATTCTTTTTAACCGTGATATAGAACTGGCTTGTGATGAAAGCGTCATACGACAATTTGGAGAAAAATCAAAATCTGCCTATTCGCTAATGCTTATCAACATGGAAGCAACGAAAAGTGGGCTATTGCCATTTTGTAACAGCTTTAGTAAAAATGCTATCGAAGAAAGGATAACTGCTATTATGAAAACAAAAAAAACAACTATTTTTTCGCTGGTACTGGCGTGTCTGATTGTTGTCGGGGTAGCTACAGCATTTGCAACTTCCGCCCAAGCTAATAATAATCCAATTTTTGAAGAACAGGAGTACAAACCAATACATGCTTCCGAGAATGCTTCAGATTACGATACGGCGGCAGAACTGCCCGGCGGTAATATTGACTATGGGATATATGAAGAATATGGATTGATTTATGATAAGAATAGCAAGTGCTACACTTACAAGGGAAATGTTGTCCGATTTTTTAATGACCCAGTGGGCGGCGCAAGTTTTACCAATTTCTTTACGGGAACAGTGGATATTGAAGCGGAACGGGATACAAACGATAAACTTATTGGTATTCGGGAATGCACAAAAGAAGTTTATGACAGGCATACAGAAAAGTATGAAAATTCAGGACTTAAATCAATGCCCGCTGGCACTTCTACAGAAAATGGAGATATGATTAGAAATCATGAATCTTACAGCATGGAATCTGGAGATAAGACAGAAAACATGAATACGCTCCAAGATTATGAATCCTATGGCATAGTTTATCACCCAAAAGATGGGTATTGGTACTACAACGACCAGATAATTGGTATATTCATTGATACTAAAAAACCCATCATCTATTTTAATAACAGTGGCAGTATATATCTTTCCATTGCTGAAAATAGTGAAAATGGAGTTATGGAGATTAAGGAAATTTCCGAAGCGGAAGCACAAAAACTTTTACGGGATAATAATTCGGGCAATTCTGCTTCATTCACAGTAGAAACCTTGAAATAACAAGTGTCTTATAAACCATACGCCGTATTATGTGGGAGAAAGGGGGAACTATTTATGCCTTGCACAGAAGCATATAAGGAGCATATCGAGTACACCTTTAATGCCTTTTGCAGAGTTGTCATACACTATGCAGCAATCAACGCATGGCGTGACAGGGATAAACGGCGGCAAAGGGAAATATCCTTTGAATATCTCACAGAAGAAAAGTTTTATCCATTTTGTACGTCAGACACATATTTCATAGACCCTTACAAGCAATACCCTGTTACGATATGCGGTCAGAGGGTTATCCTCACAAATGGAAATCTTGCCGAAGCCCTGTCCTCTCTGCCAGAGAAAAAGAGGGAAATCATTTACCTTTATTTTTTCGGGCGTTACACACAGCAGGAAATCGGGGAACTGTACGGACGCTGCCGGAGTACGGCGTGGCATCACATACACAGTGCCTTGCAAATGCTGCATGAAGAAATGGAGGTGCTTTTCCATGAGGAATCCTAAACTTGTACCGTATGAAACCATTGTCCGGGCGACCAGCGGAGAGCCGGAAGCCATTGACGAGGTTTTGCGGAACTTTCGGCAGACTACGAAGCCGAGCAAAAGGAACTGAAAGAGAAAGCCGCCGCCTTGCAGAGCGAGCTTTCCAAGACGCTGGAAGCCACGGCAAACGCTGAAAAGTTTATGAAAGTAGTACGCAAGTACACCAGCTTTGAGGAACTCACCCCTACCCTGCTGCGGGAGTTTGTGGAGAAAATCGTAATCCATGAATCGGAAGCACTGGACGGGAAACGGCGGGGGAAGCTCCGCAGACAGGAAATCGAAATCTATTACTCTTTTGTCGGCAAGGTAGAGCTGCCCGACTAAAGCCCGACCCGTCCGGCAGTCAGCCGGACAGGGAACGGCAAAATTTTTTACACTTCTTTTACTTCTTTATCTCACATGAGCAAAGGTTCACGGATTATCCTATTTCAGCAGAAAAGGGGGCAACTGCGCCCTTTTCCTGCCTTCCGGCGAGGATGGGTTCGGGCAAAGCCCGAATCTGGGTCAAGGGACGAGTCCCTTGCGGGTACTTAGGGCAGCGCCCTAAGCCCTCGGAGAGCTTATTGTTATCAATATCTACAATTTTCAAGGTTCGTTTGAGCCTTATTTTTGGGCTCAGTTTTTTCATAAATCATTTGACACTATCACGTTTTTTAATTCTCCGTATCATACTACTACTTCACCAGAATATTTTCAGAAATTTTATATACAAAAAAGACAGGGTATAGAAATATATCATACCCCGACTGTAGTTGCTTCATGAAATATTTTATTTGTTCTCACCAATATTTTATGCTTTTAAAAACTCTTCTATCGCCGTTAAAAACTCCTTTGCCCTATCAGCCTGTTCACGGGCATCTTCAAATGATACTACAAAAAAATCGGCATAGTCCGTATTGTTTCTAATCTGAAATGCCTGACTCAAATATTTTGAATATTTCTTTTCGAATTTTTGTGTTTTAATATACTCTCGCTGGAAATAGGAAATTACTCCTGCATGTTTTGAATAATCAACGCCATCTTTTGCAAGCAATGCGCGAACTGCAGTAAACATGGCATAATAAGATCTTCCGATAGAATCTTTATAACTTTTCGATGCAAGCAATACTTCTGCCGAATTTAAACGCTCTCTTGCACTTTCCAGTCGATATTTTATCAGTTCCCTTCGATTATCAGGCACTAATTACCACTCCTTCCTGTGAAATGTTACGATAATATGGAAGAACTGTCTGGTATTGTTTAAACTCTTCATACGGAATTACGGTCGGAGAAAGAATTGTATCGTACTCTAACTCCAGCTCGCAAGAGGAATCCCATACCTTTTTCAACTGCTGCTGCAATGTTTTCCTGTCACCATGCACGATTGCAACAACATCTACATCTGAATCCGTATGATAATCTCCTCTTGCATAAGAGCCGTATAAAATTACCTGAACAAGATTTTCTCCATATACTGAGCGATAAATCTGTGTCAACTTTTGTAAAATACTATTCAGTTCATTTTTTGTGCACATATCATCCCTCCTGTTTTCTGGCATCTTTTTGCCTACAAGAATCAAAGCACTTGTCATCCATCATTTCAATGTTTCTATAATAATTTTAACTCAAATAAGCGAAAATCACAAGCAAATGTCCTATTTTTGCTTTTGGCTTTTTACAATAAAAAAAGGCAGTAACACCCTTTTGGCCAGGATATTACCGCCCTTTCACACTTCGAATACTGCGTATTCTCTAATTGAAGCCCTGCTTCATTCCCCGCAATCCATTTTCATACTGTATTCTTGAAAAATACCAGATTTTACCCTGGATTTTTCTACAGATATGATTTTCAAATAAATAGCATTCACTGCACAATTCTGGATTATCCCGTCTCCATCCGCTTTTTTCCAGAAATTCCTCTACATCTTCATATACTTCAATGCAGCTTTCTGCAAGCAGTATTTTTTCCACCTCCTGCTCCTTCAGATAAAGTCCAAATTCTTTGGCAAGCAGAACTCTGAATCCATAGCGGACCAGTGAATTTCCCCGTATTTCATTTAGATTAATTTCCAAACCTTCACCCCTTTGATTTTTTTACAAAAAGATCATCTACTTTCATGACCGTATTACCAGTACTTGTCCGCTTTTTATTCTTTGTTTTTTGAACAGCCCCATTTACAGTCAGTGGTTCTTGCACGTCATTTTCTTTTATCGGACTCTCATTTTTTTCCAATGGAGCCGAAGCTTCATATACCTGCTCATCCAGTATCTGAAATTCCTGCTGCTGTTTTTCCCACTTTCGATACCAGTCCGGAATATGATCCACAACCTTTTCCATCTTCAGTTTTCCGGCATCTGCATGTTCCGTATAATCCATTTTCTTAAACCGAAGCACATTGTGTCCTCGGATGATTAGGATTCCCTGATCCAGCGGATAACGAAGGATTTCATCTGGCAAAAGGAGCTGCCGTTTTCCAATGGAACGTGATTCCGAATATTCCGGCACATAATCTGTGGCACGGATCGTAAAAAAGTTCTTTCGGATAGAAGCAACTGAAACTGTAATCTCACCGGTCCGGTCACTGTAGTAGGTAGCGGTTGTCATATCATTACAGCCAAGAAAGATCGAGAAATCACAGCCGCCAAGGATCTCTTCCCACTGGTTATCCGGATAACGGTTCTGAAGCTGTGGAATATTCTGAAACAGGATGCTCATGCCTATCCGCCGGGATCTGGCCGTAGCCAGTTTCTTTTTAAAATCCGGAACAACACCGATATTTGGAAATTCATCCAGTATAAAACTTACCGGTACTGGTAGGACACGTTCTTCCGTTCTGTCAGCCAGGCGAACCAGCTTGATACTTAAAAATGATGTAAACAGTGTAGCAAGCATATCGTATGTAGAATCCTGATCCGAAGTAATACAAAAATACGCACACTTTTGCTTTCCCGGCAGTGACAGGTCTATATCTGTATGGCTCGTAATCTGCTGCACCATCTTATTCTGCAAAATCTGCAGACGGGTTCCAAGACCAAGCACAGCATTTCCTTTTACTTTTTCTGCCTTGGAAAATAACTGATAGGGACCTTTTGCCGGATGATCCGTTGGAAGCCTTTCAAAAATGGAATCCAGCATTTCCACACTTTTATTGAGCAATAATTTATAAGCTTCCGGAAAAGTTTTCTGCTCTTGTGGATACTCTTCAAAAACATATAAGCACAGAGCTTTTAAGAGATCCATTTCCACATTGTCATAAAAATGATCAAACTTATCCGTTGTGTTACGAATCACGACATCACAGAACACATCAATCAGCTCCCCGTCTTCAATCTCTGCGAGACAGTTCCATGCATCTGAATGGGTAAGCTGAATCAGATTCAGCTGCTTTACAACATATCCCTCTTCTTTGAGATACGCACAAAGATCCTCATAAAGTTCTGATTTTGGATCCGTAATATACATACTCTCACCCCTGCGCACACACTGTAATGCCATCACTCTTGCGAAAGCCCTGGATTTCATGGAACCTTGCGAACCGCATACCGCGATATTTCGGTTCAGTCTTGAATCCACCGGAAGACTTAATATATTTCAATTAGACAACTCCCTTCCGAAAATAATCCCCTTTATATGCTCCATTCCACGGTCTGCCTGCAGTATCTCTTTTTGTTCCTGTGTTCCCATAAATCCTGCCGTTCCATAAGTTCCCTGATCCGAAATCTCAAAATTCCGTTCATCATGCAATGGATTGTCTTTTCCTCGCCAGATTACCAGTACCGTTAAAGCCAAAAGCAGTACCACGGCTGCCATTGACCATTTTCTTCCTGACGAAGTACCACACCCTGCATACAGACATTGCAGAGGACTTAAGCATACTTCTGATCTGGAAAACAAGATTTCAAAAAAGCCTCCCACATATGCTGCTAACAAAACCATTCCGCATCCGGTCACGATTTTTTTCCAGTTTTCTGTTCTCAATCCGTTTCCTCCATTTCTCTTCTGGTTTCTTCTGCCAGATGGAAATGATAGCGGTTCCCGTAGTAGCTGTTTATTGTATTGACAGAATTGTATAATGCAGTCAGGAGCACCGCTCGGATATTTCTGGCCTTTGTGCTGGTATCATCCATACTCTGAAGCACGAATTCGACATGATCCTTCGTAAGCTTCGCAAACTGTGCTTTCACAATCTCTATATCTTTTTCCTCACGGTTAATCCGAAGTTTAGGTGCTGTAGAAACCATTACATCCAGAATAAGTCCCAGGATTTCTTCAACTCTTCTGTCATATGGATGATCGTTTTTTAACGCATCATAAGAAATCTGTATCCGAATCGCACGCTCCACAGCCTGATAGGAACAGAGTGGATACTCTATGTCTGTATTCTCTTCCGTAATCTCTGTATTTGTATCCCCTTCAAAAGAGAGATATGCCTCGTTTGACTGTGATATCCTGTCACATCCTGATGTGGCACCTCTCTCTTTGTGTGGTGACAGCTCTCCCTTTAAGAAGTGATACCCTGCATCTGACAGATTTTCCGGATAAGTCAGTTGTATCAGGACATCTACATTCAGCTCCAGAAACAGCACGTTTGAGTTCCGCATTCCTCCTTTCCTGACAGTTCGAAAAACTCTTCTCACAACTCCTATTTTCTCCAGTTCAACTACCGCGTTCACAGCTTCTCTTTTTGAGATTCCAAACTGATCTGCAAGCTGCTGGTAATTTCTCTGTAAAATATCTGCTTTGAATTTCTTTCTGAATCCACATAATTGTCCCGTTAATTCATCTCGGATTTCCACCGGCCGATACCAATACACAACATCTGACAAAATAATGATTGCTGTCAGATTGGATTTCCCATTATCTCTGGTAATTGTACGATACCACGCTGCCGGGATTACATTTCCGGTAAACTGCAGCCGACACATCCGGTCCACAATCGGACTGCCTGTTGAATGAAAAGGATTCGCCATCTTGCAGCCACCTCCATCGACCAAGATCATTCTCCTAGGTCATTTATAAGGTATTTCATTACATTTTCTGCATTGAGCTCATAAATGATCACCTTCTCTCCCAAATATTCTCTTATTGTTTCCGCCTGATAATCCATGCACACAATACTTACTGACGGTCTCCATAAGAGTTCCTGTTTAATGCGGCATAATTGACGCATTTCCAAATCATAAACTAAATATATAGGGTTCCCATTTTCATCGCACACATTATAGGTAGCATATTCTTTTTCTCTCTTTATGGAAAATCTTGAAAACAAAGACTGCTTTAGCTTTTCTCTTTTCCGCTTCTCTGTCAGCAGGACAATCTGCAATATTCCCTCTCGGCACATAGGAATATAATAATATTGATCATAAATATCATCTGGTCGAAACAGATCCTTTTTTATGCCTCCATCACTTTCCAAAAGCTTTAACAATACTTTTATGTTCTGTCCTACAATAAGCGCATCCGCTTTGCTGTTATATCCGCCCTTTAAGAGCATTCGCTCTGTCCAGGTACGCATGGAACATTCCATTTTTTTCGCCCATTTCATATTTCGATCCATGGTATTGTAAACAACTAACACAGTATCCCCGGATAAAAGCACCCCACATGATCTGGAACCCCTGATTGCTTCCGACATTCCTTTAAATTCCAGACTGCCATAATAAAACGCTTTTCCCCGATCTCTCACGAACCCTTTATCCATATCTGGTTTATGGTTCCGCAAGATCTCTATACCCGCCTTCCAGAAGAAGACCCATACCTCGCTCATTCGATACAGCCGCATTCTTTTTTCTGGTTCACTTTTCACATGCCCCGTCTGCCCGGAACCGGAAATAAAAAAAGAGAGTTCTTTTTCATATTCTGAAAGAAGATAATTTCTGCCTTTTTCTAATAAAACGTATCCTCTATATCCATCCTTGCATCTCAGAGAAATATATCTTTCTTTTTTTAATCTTGTAATCAGGGCAGCAGTATATGAAATCGAGCCAGTCACGTATTGTCCTAAATAAGTCGGCATTTCACCCGACATCGCTATAATAATCAATAATTTATCCTGTTGTCTTTTCAATTATTTTCCCCTCGTTGAAAAAGCAAAAATACCCTATCTGTTGAATACCTGGGTACATAACCTGGCAATTTTGTTCAGATTTTTGCTTATTTTATGCCTTATCAGATATTCTTTTCCCATGTAGAATCCCCATGCAATTTACTCATGATTTTTTTCGATACCTGTTTCTTTGCCAAAATCAGAAATCCACGCTGGAAATTTGCTGCTGTCCATCACATATAACAGTGTACGGTCTTCCTCGCCCATACGTGTCACATGACAGGTATTCGTGTATAATCCACTATCTGACCGCAGGAAAAAATTTGTAATAATATCCTGCACATGTTTTTCTTCATAATTGTCATGATCTCTCACTCTTGCAAGCGGAAGTGTTTCATCATAAACATGTACAAAACAAATCGTACAATTTGTATATGTCGGAATTTCCAGCTTCTCCTCCGCTCTCTGCATGCACCAATTTCGAAAAGCGGTATGCAATGGTTTATAAAGATAATCCGTATAACAATCTTTCCGGTGAGGGATCAGGACGGGAGCAGATACCCGAAGAATCTCATCCTTATACTCCAGTTCAATTCCGTGTATCAGTACCAGATCTTCTTTGTATTTCTCATATTCTTTGGGATTTACTACTATTTCAAGTGTCAGGCGTCTTAATTTATCTGTCAAACGTTCTGAAGTTTTCGCAGTCTCCTGAATCATATCTCCCAAATAAGCATATTGGAACTCTGACTGCCGCCGGATACAGGACTGCAATACCCCTCTTGCTTCCACTATATACTGTTCCATCCTTCCCATTAGTTTTTGAGCATCTTCTAACTGTTCTTTTAATTTAAAAAATGAATCATTTTCATCCATCCGCATTTCTGTAATATTCGATTTCTCCACCTTCTTTCACTGTACAAAATCCAAGCACGTCCGGTATCCTGATTTCATGTATGTACCCGGGCTTTTCCACAATAACGATATGCCCGCAATCATCTGTCATCTTCCGGGTAAACAAATTGTTGGTAACCTGTACCTCATTCTCTGACACATACAAAATGTCATAGATTTCTCCTTCACCGCATAACACAATGCGAACAGGATATTCCTCTTTTGATGCAAGGAAGTGCTGGTCTACCTCTTTTTGATCCATAATATCCAGAAGAACCCAAAATGCCTGCAAAGTTCCTACATTTCTGGCTTTAAATGCCTCTTCATTTATTGCTGCCATTTCCAGATCCTGATGAATATAAATCTGTTTTTCTTTTTCCAGCGTCTTAAATGCACGTCCTACAAAATGATCTCTTTGGGTTTTTGCGAAATATGCATAAATCTGAGATTTTAAGAGCACATTATATGTCTGAATTAACTGTCTGGTTTCACGTTCCACGGGTTTTTGTTTGTTTTCCATCTGGTCTATCCTTTCCATGATAAACATATGCCACATAAATGACGTTTTTTATGTGGCATATAATGTGTTTTTTCATGTCTTTTTCAAAAGACATCTGTTACACGTCATCACAAAACGTTTTTTATGACATATAATTAATTTCATTCCTCTTATACGTCCTTTGTAACGTTTTTAATGCCGTTTCTTATTCACACTATTTCCTGCCATAAGCATCTGTACCATATTTCCGGATTCTGTCTTTCAATTCCTGAAGATCTTTGCGGTCAGTGGTAATCAGATCTTTTTCCAGAGCACTTGCTTTAAATTCAACAATCAAATTATTATTATTTGTGGAAATCAGACCATTTCCTCTTTCAAAATGAATAATAGAATTGGTTTCGGCTTCTGAAAGATCCAACTCCTCCTGAATCCGTTCTGCTTCTGAAACTTCCATGTTCAGAACAATTTTTGTTTTTGAGTTGCTTAATATACCGCGTCCAAGTTTTCCATCTCTTACCGCAAAACAGTCTGCCAGATCCTGTGTGGCACAAATAGCCGATCCACCATAAGCTCTGATTGTTTTGAATATTTCAATCAGATATTCTCCTGCCAAATCATTAGACATCAGAAGTTTCCATGCTTCATCTACAAAAACCGCTTTTTCTACTGTCCGGTCTTCCTTTGTTTTTGTCCAGACAAAATCCAGTGCCACAAACATTCCAAGGAGCAGGTCACCGGAAAGTTCTGAAATATCCAACACAACATATTTATTTTCCAGATCCACATTTGTCTGCTGATTAAAGCTGGATGCCGATCCACTCACCAGACGATTTAATATATTCGCCATACGTCTGCATTCTTCTTTACGCATAAGCACTTCATGCAGATCACCAAGAATCGGCATCTTTTTGTATTTTCCTGGATGTTCCGGATCCGTCAGACTCAGATTATCATGTGTGATTCCCTTTTCCTGATAGCAAGTAACCATTGCACCATCTAAAAGCTGTTTTTCTTCATGTGACATATCTGGAATCAGAAGGCTGAAAAAAATATGTAAGCTTTGAATTTTGCTTGCAAGTTCTGACCTTTCAGATGTATACCCATCCAATAAATCGCGAGTTTCCATATCTGTAGGCCGTATTTCCATTATGTTGATGCAGTTCGACGATGAAGGAGAAATCTGTATAAATTCTCCACCAATGTTGTTACAGGCTCTTGCAAATTCATGTCCTTTATCCGGAGCAATAATAAATACCTGTATGTTTTTTTGTCTCATACGTAGTGCCATAAGCTGCATCAAAAATGTTTTTCCTGAGCCAGATGTTCCAAATATTGCTATGTTTGCATTTTTGTATTTTAACGAATTAAAAATATCTATGATGACAAGCGAACTGTTTGCTTTATTTACTCCGATCATGATGCCATCTTTATCAGACATTTCATATGAAGCAAATGGATAACATGCTGCTACACCGGATGTAAGTACATTCCGTTTGGACTTCTCATAAATATTTTTGTCTATCTGTAAAAATGGCAGAGAAGATAAAAAAGCCTGTTCTTCTCTGAAAATGCAGCTACCTGTGCCAATGTCCTGAGAGCTTAACAGCTTTGTCATTTCCTTTGAACGCCATTCTACTTCCTGTTCACTATGTCCAGTTATCGTAACCAGAATGCTCATGTAGTAGAATTCTTCACTGCCGCTCAGCCCCCTTTTCAGGTAATAACCAGCCTGAATGGATTCACTCAGACTGTCAAAGTCGCTGTTTGAATCATAAGTATCCTTGATTTTTGAACGGTTCAAGCGTATTCTGCGTCCAATTCGCTCCACACAGCGGTTTTTATCCTGCTTGAAGAAAAAAACGTCTATATCTATTCCTTCACCTGCATTGATCAACAGAGACAGCCATCCGGCCGGGACTCTTGAACGGTATTTTTGAACATACAGATATGTATAATACAATCCATCTACAACCACATAGTTCCAGTTCCTGAAATCAATGGTTCTCGGAGCGACCAGTTCTGTTACAGGAATATATCGTATACTTTCTGGACCGTTTTCTTCTGTATAGTACTTCCGAACTTCTTTTATCCGATCATTCAGAGATTCTGTCAGGCATGTTTGACGATTTAACAGCTGGTATAAGATTTCCACGCAGAAGCGCGTCTCATTCTCATGCTCCAAAACTATATTTCCGCACATGGCAAGATATTTTTTTGCAGTCTGCACAGCAGAACGCATATAAAGATGTACATCTCTTTCGTCTGGATTCTTACTCCACTACGGGAAGGATATTCAAAAATCAAAAAGAAGCGACGTGTAATCGCTTCCTTCATACCCAGGGATTTAATCAGTTCTGCATAATCTTCCTGCAGAATTTTACAACGTTCATCTGTTTCTTTTTCAGCCTCTTCATCAATCTTATCAATATACTCCTGAATGTCTGCCTTTCTGGAGAGCACTTTAAGCTGGATATTGGGCGGTGCGATTTTCAGGTATGACATAAAAGAGAGAATGATACTTCTCTGTTCTGAAGATGACCGTAATAAGAAATTGATTGGCAATACTTCAACAATTTTAACAAAACGATTGTCGGAAGTTTGGATAATACCATTTTTTACTTGTTTTAATGGTATATAAGAGGCTGTCCAGCTCATTGGCAGAAGATCCGGTACTTCCTGGACTTTCTCACTTTTCTCTTCTTTTCGAGAAAGTTCTTTCTTTGGCGGTCGCACTGGCCGTTCTTCTTTTTCTACATTCTGAACAAGCTGATTCCTCAGATTACGTTCTTCTGCCTCTTGCTCACGGATCTGCCTGAAATTCTCCCTGGCCTGCTCTTTCTGTTTCTGTGCGTCTTTTTTCTGCTGTTCCTTCTGCATCTGGCGATTTTCTTTCTCCTGCTTCCTGGACATCGCCTTGTCTTCTCTCTGCTGTTGCTTCTGCTCCCGCCGTTCTCGTTTCTCGGCAAGCTGAGCTTCTTTCAGCTTTTGCTTCAATTCTGCGACTTCGCTTCCGATCTTTTACACCGCCTTCCTGCTGCCTTTTCTTCTTTTTTCTCTCCTGTTTCTGTTGTTTCTTTTGCTGTCTCCTAATACGACGGTTTCTCTTTAATCTATACTGTCCATCGGGTACAGTCACTACCCGCCTTCTTGTTACAAAGCGTATAAACTGAATAATGAAAGAAAGCAAACTTTCCCCGTTAACACCGACTACCGCCAGTATTGTTAAAGGCAGGATTACAATTATACCAATATAGATTCTTAGCTTTATTGAAACATCTATAAAAAACAGTATCCTAAAAAGTACTATAAAAAGGACAGCTGCCTCAAAAGCATTCCTGCCTTCAATTCTCCCTGAAAACAGGGTTCCCTCTTTTGCAAAATTGGGTGGAATGATATAAACATCGGATCGTTCTCTCTGCATCATTCTGTACCTCCCGAATTATTTTTTACGATGAAATTTCCGATATAATAACCACATTGCCGCACCCAGAAAACTCAAACCGCCAATAATGATTCCTGTTTTCTGTCCTGTTTTTTTCACAGTTGTCACCACCTCCGTATTTTTAATTCCTGAATCCGATTTTTCTGGATTTTGAATGTTATTTTGTTGATCTGTCTTGTTCTGCTTTTTCTCCGTCTGAACAGCTTCCACAAGCTCATTTTTCACTTTAATTTTCATTATAATAAGACCCTGTTCCGGAAGATTTTTATAGTTGTTATCAAATTCTGTAACATATTTCTGGTCATTCTGTGTTGCTTCCACAGATTTCAAGCGATAATTTCCGCTATTCACGGACAGGTTCCATTCAAAAAAAACAGAGGAATCCAAATCAATTTCTCTTTGAACTCCTCCATTTTCTTCTATTGTCACATGAACCATTCCAGTGAATCCTTCAAAAATCTCTGCCCGCACTGCAATATTTGCTGGCTCAAGTTCTGTCCCAGAATACTCATCCTCCGCATTTACAGGATCCATCGTTTCAGTTCGAAGCTGCACCATGCCATTTTCATCAAACAATACATATTTCCCAGCCGGGTTCACTGTATCATACCCCCAGCCATCAGCAATAAATGTCCCATCTGACTGATAACCTTTGCCATCCTGCCAGGAAACAATCTGCGGCAAGTTCTCTGCCTTTTGTGCATATGCCACTTGGAAGGTTTCCAGGAAATATGTGAACAGCAGTATTGCCAATACCAGTATTTGCTCTGTGCTCCTAATCTTTTTCACTGTATTTCCCTCATTTTTTTCCAACAATCCAGAACGCTCCTTCGCTAAGATCACGTCCGTAGGATTTGATAGTTTCCACACTGTACACTTTTCCGGTTCGTTCTCTGCTTGCACAATCCGCTATCGTGATATAACCATCTCTGGTCACACCAGTCAATACGATAAAATGTCCGCTTCCACTTCCTGTAATCGTATAGGCTTCACAGATTTCTACAACCATCTTGCCTTCTTTAAGGGACTGCACGACATAATTCATACGGTCCTTTCCGACTCTTTCACAAGTAAGTCCCCAGTGATAGGCAGCATTCGTCGGAAATGAATGAGACGTTCCCATGCCTGGAACATATTCTCCATTTGCAATGGAATAAGCACATGTCATCTGAGGTGTTACCGTCTGTCCAATTAACGTTGAAATTATAATTGCCATAGATGTAGGTCCACAACCGGACGCACCGATCGTACTGGAGCCATAAGACATGCCTTTCCACGGTTCCTCTGTCTGATTAAAATAAACTACTTTTTTTACGCCTTTTCCGACTGTATCATATGTAATGATATCCCCTGAAGCATCTATATTTCCTGCAACAAAAGAATCTCCACTGCTCCCACCAGTAACAAAATCTGTCCAATGAAAAATCGTGGAAAGTGCATTTTTAACAGCATCTACGCCTTTTTGTAAATATTCCAACAATTTGATCACAATATCAAAGGTTGTCTTGTTTGTGACAAATTTATACTGATACCCGCTTCCGCCTGTAATCTGTGCATTCAAAAGCAACGCTGATGTATATTCTACTTTCTTGGATACTACTGTCCGGTTTTCCTGCCATGCATTTCCACCCTGTGCCAGAATCTGCTCATAGGTTGTTCGATCTATCTCACCTCTTTTCCCATTCACTTCCATACAATAAATGGTCTCCGTTGCTTCGCCTTTTCGCTCATCTGTAACTGACCAGTCAAAAAAACTATCCAGATGCTTTTCAACCGACTCTTTTAAAAGTTCATAGGATGTTTGTAATTTTTCAGTATCTGCATCCGATTTTTGAGCATCCTTTGCAGAACTTGAAGAAGTGGATGTTTGATGTTGCTGAATTTCAACATAGCCTAATACTTTTTTTACATATGCCTGCGTTTCCGCATATGGAGGAATCTGATATCCATATTTCATAACTGCTCCGGGCCCTGCGTTGTACCCTGCGATTGCCAGTTCCAATCCATTTGAATAGCCTTTAAACTGCTCAATCAGCTGGGAAACATACTTTGCTCCGCCCATAATATTCTCTCTGGGATCAAAAACATTAGATACCCCTAGAGATGCTGCTGTAGATGGCATAAGCTGCATAATACCAGATGCCCCTGCACCAGAAACAACATTTGGATTAAAGTCTGATTCTACTTTACCCATTGCGATCAACAACGCTGCCGGCACATTGTACGTCTGTGCCGCTTCATAAAAAAATGAGTCGTATGGGCTGGACAAGTTTGTGGACATATCAATCCCCAAACTATTTGCATAACCTAAAAAAGAAAAAACCGTACTGTTATCTTCGTTTTCCATCATCAGTACGGCAAGGTAATATCCAAGATTCCTTTTCAGCTTCGTTTCATATTCATCCACCACAACCAGCTCATGACCTGCATATTTTTCTGCTTTGTCCTGGTCAATTTCTTTTAAAACAGCCTTGTGCTTTTTGTTTATTATTTTCAAGATTTCTTTTTTGTAATCTTCCTGCTGCAGAACTTCTTCAACCCGGTCACGTATATTCGTAAGCTGCGTAGATTGAGCTTCATTCGCATACGAATCTGCATTTGCAAATCCAAGATAACTAAAAATAATTCCTATCATATTTGCAATAATAAACATCCAGAGAAAGCAAAACAGGAAAATAGAAACGAGTATTTTCCAAACAGTTTTATTTGATACCAATGCCCCGATCACAGTTCCAAGAGGACCTGCAAGGGCTGTTCCTGCTGCCATTCCTGCTGCTGTTCCTCCAGCTGCTACTGCCGCTGTTGTTGCATATGCAGTTTGAGCAGTATGTGCAATAATTTCTGTGCCTTCATCCAGAGGGGACGAATTTTTATCTTCTTCTGCCATTTTCATCCCCCTATCTGAGTCTGTCCGAACCTTTTTCTTTTAATTCTGCTCTCGATTTTGGAACTTCACGTATTCTACGGGTATCTGGTCTGCTTCTTTTTAAGGAAATATCTCCTGTTGGAATGGATCCCGAAACATTCATAAATCCATCAGCTGCCATACCTGTTTCATCAGCTACAGGCTGAATATCATCTTCATTTTGCATACCAGGATCACTCAATTTCGTGTTTTCAGCCTTTAGCGGATTTCCTGCTGTATCTACCAAAATACCCATTGCCGATTTCGCATAAAAATCGGCCTCATCTGTTTCTTCATCCAGATCTTCTCCTGTATCCATAATTCCATCTGACTGTATTCCATTTTCAGACATGGATTCCATTCCTGTCGGCATAGAATTTTCATTATAATTCATCCCTGCTCGTGGTGCAGCATCAAACCCAAACACAGACGAAGTACCAACTTCATCCAGGATACCTTTCTCCTGGTTCACAGAAGATACCCCATTCCCCTGAAGTGCAGACATTATTTCTGATCCCAGCCCTTCTCCTGCATTCGAAACCTCACCAGATACAGAAGAATTATACGCTGTTCCTGTTTTTCCATAGGACATACTTTCCTGGCCAGTCATTTCAATGCTTCCGCTTTCCAGATCCATTTCTGAATCAAAATCACTCATTTCCTCTTCAACCGGATAATCGCCCATCTCTCCAAGAATGCCGTGCTCACTTCCACTTTCGCTGAATCCGTTGGCGGATACATTGCTCGCAGCCGGAATTGCAAGATCCTGTTCACCTCCGGAAACGTCCAAAAGAGTCTCTCCTTCAGAATTACTCTCTGAAACAGCTCCCGCAAATGCTTCTGCATCATCTTTCACACTCATAGCATTAATTCCAGACATAGTTTCTGATGTAGCAGACATAGAATCTATATTGCCATTTACATGATCTCCAGATCCGAAATCCATCTCTGCCGTATCGCTGCTTCCCGTTGTCATGCCAAGTTCCTCAAAAACAGTCTTATTTGCCGGAGAAACTTCATTTTGTTGATTTCCTGGACCAGGCGGACTTTCTTTATCAAAATCTCCATCTGAAGTCATATCATTTATATCCATTGCATTTCCGCCATTAGGAGTCATTGGGATTGGCCCAGTAAAATTGGTTGTCATTCCATCCGACGATCCCATATCTGTTCTGGTTCCACCGACATCTCCTGTTCCACCAGAGCCAGAAGCTGTCCTTGCTGCCTGAGAGATGATCCTGCTCGCTGCAAGCATTGCTCCTGCTGCTCCCATTCCAGGAGCCGGACGGCCAAGGTTCACTCCAAGCGATGCCATATAGGAATCAAGTTTAAATGTGATCTTACAAAATCCTACCAGACAAAGTGTAGCTGCGAAGAATTTCGTAAACCCATAACTGCTTGCCATCATATTTCCGTAACCAGATAAAAACATCTTCATGCACCAGGCATTTAATATAACAAGCACTACTTGCCCTCCAAACATCTTGCTCCATGAAGCCAGGATATTATTTGTTGCTTTAGAACCACCGGTTGCAAATGCAAGAGGTGCTGTGTAGGAAAATACACCAAGCAATACATAACGTTCAGCAATGACCATTAACATCTTAAAATAGTTCCATGCTACAACAAACTGCATGATCAGCATCAAAACCGAAATGCTAAGGCTGCTGATTCCAAGTGTATCTGTAACACCTTCCAGAGTTGATACATAGCCTGAAAAGCTAGCGACCTTGACCTTTGTTCCTACAACCCATTGATATGGCGTTCCCGCAATTCTCAAAATGTAGTCAACCAATGGTTTCGATCCGGCAAGAAGAAATAAAGAAATGGCCGACCGACAGATAAGTTCTATTGGTTCTTCTGCATTTACCCCTGCTTTTCCACCAAACATGGACTTAAAAAGCTGCCATACAAGAATCATCAAGAGGATTGCAATTCCTGTAGGAACAATCACATTTTTGTATAGGCTCCCCACTACTGAAAACAATTCTTCAAATAATGAAAGATTACAGGACAGAAGTTCTGTAAACATATTTGTGATCAGTTCCATCATATCCACGATAAACTGACTGCACATTTCGCGAATGGCATCTACCAACAGCTCCAAAAGCCAGCTCATGTTTTATTCATATCCATAAGAGATACCCTCCTTTCAAAAACCGGGAGAGCACCGGTAAGAAATCATACATCAGCCCGTAAACATACTTTTCGGAATAATTTTTTCCAAATATGTTACAATGGCACCCAGGGTCATAAGTGCAGCCCAGCATACAACAATACGTTTCAGCCAGGATCTTGACTCATCCACGGTTCTGCCCGATTTGGAAAAATTCATTAAAAACAGGCACACCGCAGCACATACCACCGCTGCTACAGTAGCAATACCGGCCACATCTGTATATACTGTCTGCATTGCATTTTTTGCTGTTGCAAAGATATCTGACGCATAAACCGGAATGCCTGTCAGTGCAATTACATTAATTCCCAGATACGACATAAAGAAAATACGGGGAATCATCTTTCTTTTCAGATTTCCCGGTGACAGATAAACCTTCTGTTTTTCTTTTTTTAATTTTCCTGCCATAAAAATCCCCCTTTCCTGATAGGCTCCGAAGTCACACTTCAAGGATCAAGTTTTCGGGCAAAAAAAGACAGCCGTTATAAAAACAGCTGTCTTTAATATAAAATTCTATGGCTCTCCATGCATGATACGCATGCACAGAACTTTACGCTAACATTGTATAAATTCTAAAATCAGATGTCAATATCAGTGCTGTTGCAATACAGATGCAATACTGTCGCATCCATTATTTCCTGTATTCATCAACCATTTCTTCCAACAAATATTCCCTCACCTTTTCTTGATTATCTTCAAGCTGTTTCTTCAATGCTTCGATTTCTTTTGAATGATCCGCTATTTTTTCTTTTTCATACAGATTAAAAATAAAATTAATTTTTATAAGATCATTGTGTGCAGAAAAAAAACATTGTTCTGAAAATTCCATCGCCTGTGAAAGAAAATTTTCGAGTGTTCCATCGTCCCCTTCAGTTTTTATAAGAAACCGTCCACAACATCCCAATGTTGCAGTATGCTCTTCTTCATCAATGTTCAAAATCATATCCCAGCCCTGTGCATATGCTACCTTCTCAGCCATAGGATACAATTCCGAAAGCAGGTAACAATAAGCTTCATTACTCCTCGATTTTACATATTGCGATTCTTCCAGTTCCCTTTGTTTATTCGTAATATCCAGGATCTCACTGTCCCACTCTGATTTACCTGGTTTCCAAAAATCTTCATTCTCAAGTAGTGCATCTAACTCTTTTTCCGAATCATCAAGATACAACGCTTTACGTTTCATTCTTCCTCCTCTTTCACACCCTAATACCAACTCAATTACTATATCATTTTTTCTCATTCTTGATCAGTATAGCGGACAATATTATATCGCGTTTTTTCATACAATAACATCAGCATTTGACACCTATACTGGTCAATGGAGGATGACTTTTATGGAGCAAAAATTAAAATGTGACGTATATATTGGTAAAAATCTTCGCCGTCTTCGCGAAAAATTTGGATTATCCCAAGAAAAGCTCTGTGCAGAATTACAGTGCAGAAATTGCGACATTGGTCGCTCTACTTATGCCAAATATGAAAACGGTGAATTAAATATCCGAATCAGCGTCCTTATGGAATTAAAAAAGATCTATAACTGTTCTTATGATGAATTTTTTGATGATCTTGATTCCCATTAAACACAAAAATCAATAGTTTCTGGATCACAGTTCCAAAAACTATTGATTATATTATACTTCTTTTATTCGTATTTGCATACCTAATTCTGTAGTGCACTTATTTAATCTGCAATCAGGAGCATTTCTTCTCTTCTACTTTATTTTCCGCTAATCCTGCAATTCCATCTGGCCTGCTTGTTTCCATGTTTTGGTTGGAATTCCACATTTCTCCAGTTCATCCTCATATCTGATACCATTTTTTCTTTCAGAGAGACCAAAAAAGTACTGACTGACGCCAATACTTTTTTGATCCAGGATTATATGCTCCTTTGTCATGCCACCAATGCTAGAACATTGGCTTCTCTTCCATAGTGATCAATACAATACCGTACTGAATCTGTTTCGAATTTTACATAGTCTTCTGTCTGTTCAATAATTTGCCGTACTCTTCCTGTGGTTTTCCAGATACCATTCTGACAATATCTTGCTTTTTGTCCTACCGTTAATGGAAGAATTAGGTTCCCATGTGCCATGATCATCGGCTTCGTCTTCATTCGTGCTCCTCCTTTCTTTGAGATTTACCTTGTCAGAAATATTCCTCCTTTCCTCCAAAACGCAAAAAAAGACACTGACTATTCATAAAAATAATCAATGTCTTTCTGCTTTTTCGATAACCGAATATACTTCAGTTTAAATTATCCTTCCAGCAAAAAGCCGGAACAAAAGTTATATATTTCCGCAACCAGCAGAAATAAATGTTATACATTTATATCATAACCACATCCTATCACTGTGTCAATACTCATTACTTAATCCAGATCATTTTCTGCATTCCATTTTTCAAACGGAAATTTAAAAATACAACTAATCACACAACATACAAATTCCTGGTACAAATCATCATCAAAACCAGTATTCAAATTAGCATATTTAAGCATCAGGGGACGATACATTTCTACAATCAGCTGTATAGCTTCCCTTTCGCTCATTCTCGCTCTACATAAAACCCCTACAAAATCATCCAAAGTTATCTCCCATCTGTTTTCGTATTTTTCTGATTGCATTGTAATAGCTGTTTTCAGCCTGTTTTGCTGTCATATTCAAAATACCTCCAATATCATCGAATGATTTTACATATACTATACGGAGCATTAATACTTTCTGCTGCAGTTCCTTCAACGAACACAGAGAAACATAAAGAACAGGATCATTGATTTGATCCAGAAAAGAATTTACATTGATTTCATCACTCAGAACCATATCTACATTTAAATCCATCTTATCAAACAGGTCTTCTGTCTGCTTTTGTAAGATTTCATCTATTCCTTCATCATCCATGGCTATTTCATTATCCAGAATCTTGCCTTTTTTTATTAAGTACTGCTTTTGTGTATTCTTAATTGCAGTCTTCACATAAGCACTAAATTCCTTTTTCAGTTCTTTCTCTGTTTTTGTCATATCCGCATTCCTCCAAAATGATCTAGTGTATACAGTAATCTCTGAAGGAGGTGGTCTTGCAATACAGACATAAAACAGGACTGCCGGAAAATTACTCCAGCAGCCCACGCAAATCAAGTAATTTATACCCTTTCTAATTTTAATACCGATGCCCTTCCAATCTTTGAGCCCGGTTTAATTAGTATGGTAAATTATTTCACCCCGGGAAGTCGGTTCTAATCCATCATTTAAAGTCAGCTTTATGAATTATACTATTTTTCGCAATCTATTTCTTACTTTTCACTGTATTTTCACAATCACATATGAATTTTTATGCATCTGAATATATTTACAAGCTATTCTCTTATTTTCTCTGTTTTTATTCCTGTAAAAAATCATTTATATCACCATCAAAAGAATCTATCTCATCTGCGGCAATATTATCTGTTTTTTCAAATGCGCGATCAATTTGTTCCGAACTCATTTCTTTTTCCTGCTCCTGTTCAATGTATCCCGTCAGCTGTTCTTCTGACAGTCCCTGCTGAAAAAGATAACCGCATTCCGGACATATCCTGACTTTTTTTGATATCTCAGAATCACACTCAGGGCATTTTTTTCTGCCCTTTTCCTGAATTGCCAGATATACAATATCCAACATAAGGAAAACACTTCCTGCAAACCCTATCCAAATATCTGTTTTAAATCCTGCAGCCCGACATGCATAACCAATCAGCTGCACTCCACATATACCGCTTAAAATTTGCACTTGTTTACTACGCACCCACATACCTCCTATTCCAGATCTTCAAACATCTTGTAATTATTTTTTATCAGAAGAACTTCTGCTTCGTCTGCTTTACAATCACCTTCCAGATTTACAAAATGATCTTCCTGCAAACTCTTTTCCAACAGCTGCTGCTCTGAATGATCTTTCTGTATATATGTCCCGTTATCATTTCCAGCATCACTTGCTTTTGCTACAACTGCTGTTTTTTTATCATTTTCTGGCTTTGCTTCTGGTAACAGCTGTTCAGCATCTATTTCCGGAAACACATACGAAAGCAAACTTTTGCCGGACATTTTCCAATATGCCAAAAATGCCCGTACAATGTATTTTGCTTTATTATGCCCACAGGAATTTAAATACTTTACAACCAGCCTGTGCATTTCATCTGTTTCATCAAACCGAAGATTAAAACGATATTCGTCTTTCTTTCCCATTTTTAATCCTCCCGTTCTTTAGCTTCTATCTGAAACTGCAATTTGTATCCTTTAGCATTTGCCTTAGGATCATTAATAATAAAATACTCCCCTTTGAAGCGTTCCCAGACTACCTTGATAATTTCAGACACCAGAATGGCTCCTCCACCCATGAATACAGTCTGTGTTGTTCGAAAGTCAATGCCAAGCTCACGGAACGTTCCGAGCAATTCCGTTACATATCCAATCGTTACCTCCCGGACTCGTTCTTTAAGTTCCTGCATATATCCTGTGTTTTTTCCAAGAATGATGTTATCAATATCTTCTTCATCAAGTGCAATGCTGTATTTTTGGCGTATAGCAGCCCGAATTCTGCCATACAGACATATCACGCCACTTTCCAGAGAATCAATGTGTTCCTTCTCCAATCTTCCGTATCGGAGGATCATATAATCCACCGTAAACCCACCAATATCAATAACAAGAACTTTCGGAAGTTCGGTCAAATGACGTCTTGCTGCCAGCACACAATATGCAGCATAGGCCTGCACATACACTTTCACCTCATGAATCAAAATCTGATAAGAGGTACCGCCATACTTAAAGCCAACCACTTTGCCATCTCTTTGGAAATACTGCTGAAACTTTTTTCGGTACTTTCCGTAATGTGCCGGTGGTAATCCTACCAGAAGTTCTATCTCGATCAGCTCATTAGGTGCTAAAACCGCCTCTTTTTTCATCGTATCCAATTCTTTTGCAATGGCAATCAATGTAAGAATGTAATAGCGATCATCTTCTGTCTTGTCTTCCATGTAAGATATCCTTCGGTTTGTTGTCCTGTAATATTTTCCACCAAATTCAATCACTTCATCGTTTTCTCCAGGAATCGTATCCAATACATCTATTCCTGAATTAAATTCATAATGTTCTGTTTTAATCATCTTATTACCGGTGTCAACTGATATAACCATATCTGTTCTCCTTTCAAAATTCCGAATTTTTATGCGTCTTTTTGTACGTCTTTTCAGCTTCAATATAATTTTTTCGGAATTTCTGTGTCAACAGAATCGCAGAAAAATTTTTTGTACCTCATATTTCCTGAAACTCTTCGCTAAACTGCTTCATCATTTTTTCACATTCACCTTCACAGCCCCAAAGTATACTTCCAACTGCCTCGAATGCCTGATCTCTCCACCGGAAATAAGTAGTTCTGTGAACCCGTGTAAGCTGAGGACAATGTGGTTCCAGTTTATCAAGGATTTCCTCTACATTTTCTGCTTTGTAAGCCGACATATAACTGTAATAGAGCACCCAATAATATCTCTCGCCCTGCGGATGATATTTTCTCATCAGATCAACGGACTCATCCATCAGTTTTAGAAATTTATTGGAATGATTAATCGACTCCACCCGTTCCTTTTCACTTGCAAGATCCGTATCTACATCCATGCCCGCCTGATATAAACTGTCCAAAAATTTATCTACATCGGTTCCATACTCTAACTGAAAATGTCTTTTGACCTGATTAATCTTAATCTGCATTTTCCAATTTACCGAACGATAAATTTTAAACAATTTCTCCACGTCATGATATGCCGTATTTTCTTTTCCCTTAAATTCCTCTGTTATAATGCCTGATCTTCCTTTTGGCATTTCTTTCCACCTTTCTTTCCATATTTTTCATTATAGAACCTCTCCAGTTCAGCATCTGCCTCACTCGCCTTGACCAGACAGCAATATAACCCCGTAATAACACATGCCAATACTACCAAAATCACTAAAACTATTTTCCAGATAATAAGCATCCTCCTCATCAATTATTTTCCCCTCTGTATAGAAAGAATAAAAAAAAGTACCATTTTCTGTAAAAAATAAAATTTTTTTGCAACTTTTTTAAGATTTTTTTGGAATCACACAAAAAACTGCTGTTATCTATGATTTTCACCTATAGATAGCAGCAGTTTTAAACAATTTGATTCTTTTCCCAATAGTCTCAATGCCAACAATCATATGAATTTTTCTAAACTTTATGCTCTGGAGCCTGACTAATACTTTTGACAGTTTTCCAAGACGTAAGAAGTAAGTGATATGCTTTAAAGTACAATCCGACGCCGTTATCTTTAAAACACACAATATACAATTCTCCATTACATCTGAGAATTTCTACCTCATGAACAAATCTATTTGATTCCACAAGATAGGCCGTATCTCCCGCTTTCATCTTCTCTCGCTCCTACACTTAGTATTTCATTCATTCTTTCTAAAATCAGAAGACCTTTATGATCCACAAACGTTTTATCAGAGGCATTTTCAGGAATTTCTTCCTTTACAAGCATTGTAAGCAATGCCGTACAGAGCTCATAATCAGCTTCCGGAACACGTTTCAATTCTTCCACCAAATCAATCGGTTCTGTGATCAGATAGTCCGTATAATTGCTTTTCCAGTCTCCTGTTGCAGCTAATAATCTCTCATACTGGTCCTCATACAGATTTTTTTGATTCAGCAATAATTGAATTTTCTTTAGTTTTTCACTTTTTCTCAATTTACTACACCGCCCCATTTTTCGAATGTATGTTCTTTCTTAATCTTATCACATTCTCTTTCAATAAGCCAGCTCTAATTTATTTTCATATAAAGAACCCATTCAAACTAATCTGTCCATTTATCCAGCTTTTCTGCACTGCTTTATGAACCTTGTCATTTGGCATATCATCACCTATCAAAAATGCTGATTTCGGATTATGATTTATACGATTAAGGCGCACACTTTTTTCATCATAATTTGCATAACAATACTTGCACATATGCGGACAACTATTATAAGCACCAATATCATTTCCCAAATAACATGCACACTCTTTTCTAAGGAATTGTTTTTTCGGCATGTCAAGTGACATATGAATGGCATTTTCATAAATCTGCTGTGTCATACAGCCATTACAGTCTGCTCCAAATGCAGCAAGTTCCGTTCCCTCCCCACAAGGCCGCAAAATCATTTTGTGCTCTGTGGCAATACGTGTCATACGTTCCCCAAGATATTTTCTCTGCTCTTTGGATACCATTTTCACTTCTGGAAAATTCCTTTTTACTTTCTGGTATAAATCAAGAAAACTTATCACGCAATTTTTTGTATACCCTTGTAAAGCCGCAGATATGCCCTCAAACTGTTCCAAATGATACTTGACAGTATATTTGTCATCGATAAAAATCGGATCGTATCTCCAGCCAATATGCTCTTCTCCTACAATTTCTGATATCTGCAGAAATGCTTCAATGATTTTTCTTTTACTTACAATTGTTTTAAATAATCCTGGTTCGATGTCTGCTTCATATGGAGTGATTGTGATATACCAGTATGTCCTGTAAGATTTCAGCAAATCCATATACTTCAACATAGGGACTGGATTTTTGAACAGAATACAATCAAATCAACGACTTCAGGATCAAGGCTATATTCTGTAACCTGTAAAGGATCATAGGGATTTCTCACTCGAACATACCCTTCACGGATTCTATTTGTAAACCATTCGGAATAAAATGCAGGTATATCGGTTCTCATGCTTGCATGTATAATCATCCTGCGCTCTCCTTTCGCGGAAGATAAATATTACAATATTATTACAAAAAATCTTTTATGAAGCAGACATTATTTCCGTCTGAAGCATAAAAGATTTTTTTAATGGTTGTATTAAATTTAACTTCCTGTTACTTAAAAAATAGATAATTGCAAATTCGTTTCCCAGTGCCATGCAAATTTAAAAAAAAATGTTTAGGTTGTTTTCCGACGATAATTTTGACCACAGTCTTGTTTCTACTCAGGCATATTTCTTACCACTGAGTACCACTTATCGTTAAATGCTCATAAGTTCAAAATTCTTATAAAGCCTGTATTTATGCGGTTTTTCAACAATACCGAAATTTCACTAATGCATCATCGGTGACATGTTCTTACTACTCATAAAACTCCTTATTTATGCGGCTTTACGCCGCCTTTATCTTAAATCTGACCATGTTTTTGACACAGTAAAATTCGACTTTATGACTGTGTATAAACATGGCCAGGTAGTGGTTAGTTACATTTTTGAAACTTATTAAGTTTAACACATCTGAGCAGGAGGTTCAAGATACCGTGATGAGAAAATTTGTAGAAAACACATATTATATTATAGCACTCCAAAAAAATACTGCACACTCTTGACAACAGGTCTATGATAGAGTCAAGAGGTGATTATTATGTTACATGATGAAACACGAAAACTACTTATTAAAGCTTGGAATAAAACGCACAATGCAAAAGAAATCGCAGAGTGTTTTTCTGTGAATACCAGTACTGTTTACCGCCTAGAAAAACAAATGCGTGAAACAGGTTCTGTAAAAATAATGACATCACAGAGAGGTATTTTCAATCGGTATTTGCTGAATTAGCTGATTTAGAATTTTCCCCTCAATAACTGTTTCACTATCCTCAATTTCTTTTTCTTCGTTGTCTTTATTTTCATTTGTAAAATGAGCAAGTGAAATATGAATAAAAGTTTTTTGAAGGTGTTTCTTTTTATAACTTTCTAATAAGCTGCTTTTTCCAGAACTATATGGACCAGAAATAGCTATGTTCCGGATATCATCATTACTAAATATGAATTCGAATCCCTCTTCATAGACATTTAAATCTACATTACTGGTCGGTGTCAATTTTTGAAATCTTAAATCACTCAATCTATCACCTCTTTAATATCGTATTTTTAAATACTGATTATTTTAATCTTAGTGAATTAAAAACTTTATCCTCACACGACTGAAGTCGCGTGCTTCCAGACGCTTTAGGCGTCAGACTAAATATCGGCGGATACGCCTGTAACTTAGGCCAGCGCAGTTATGCGCATTTTCCCATGCCAGATATGGCAGGTTCCCACATTGCAGGTAGTCCGCTGTATATCTGCCTGCATTTATGCCGCCTTTAAGATTTCCATTTGTAAATGAAGTTCTTTCAGATCTG